>JAWLCG010000075.1:12595-16010 GCA_041687295.1 Phycisphaerae bacterium
CGCGCTGCGCCCCAGCTGCATGCCCAGGATCACCAGCAGCACGCCGACGGCCGGGCTGCCCGCGACGTTCAACGCCGCCAGCCAGGTCTGGCCCGCACGGGCGAAACGGCCATTGTAGCGTGTGGGCCCGGAGGCACCCGGCCCCAGACCGAGCCAACATCGAGGCCCCCTCGAACGTAGAAGGTCTTTGATCCGCCGGCGGCCGTCGGGTATGAAGGAATCTCGTGCCGCGCCGGCCCGCGCCTTGCCTGGAGAACGTTTCACGATGAGCCGCACCGTTCCGATGCTGTCCACGCCCGAATCGCTGCTGGAGCTCTGCCACGCCATCGACGCCGAGGGCGTGATGGCCTTCGACACCGAGTTCATTGGCGAGAACAGCTACACCCCCCGCCTGTGCCTGGTCCAGGTGGCCACGCCGAGCCAGACCGTCATGATCGACCCGCTGGGGCTGGACATGACGCCCTTCTGGCAGCGCGTGGCGAACCCGGCCATCGAGACGATCCTCTTCGCCGGCTACCAGGACCTGCTGATCGGCTACCTGACGACCGGACTCGTGCCGGCCAACGTCTTCGACCTGCAGGTGGCCGCCGGCCTGGCGGGCCTGCCCTACCCCTGCTCGTACGGCAACCTGGTGCAGGCTGTCACCGGCCAAACGCTGGATCAGAAGATGACTTTCTCGGATTGGGCCCGCCGCCCGCTGTCATCGCGGCAGCTGGCCTACGCCCTGGAGGACGTGGTGCACCTGCTGCACCTGCGGGCGCACATCGGGGGCATCCTCGAGCGGGCGGCCCGGGTGAGCTGGCTTCGCGAGGAGATGGCCCGGCTGGAGTCGGCCGACCTGTACGACCCGGCCCAGCGGGCGGGCTTCGCCAACATCCGCAACCACCACAAACTCCATCCCCGCCAGCTGGCTGTGCTGGATCGGCTGGTCCAGTGGCGCGAGCAGACCGCCCGCCGGCTCGACGTGCCCGCCCGCCGCCTGGTGCCCGACGAGTGCCTGCTCGACTGCGCCCGCCAGCTGCCCAAGAGCGCACGCGGCCTGCGCCAGATGCGGAACTTCCCGCCCCAGGCCGGCGACGCCCTGCCCCAGGAGATCCTCGAGGTCCTCAACCAGGGCCAACAGGTCCCCCGCGCCCACTGGCCCCGGGCCGAGGACCCCCGTGAGCCCGACGAAACGGTCGCGCTGCTGATGGACCTGGCCAGCGCCCTGGGCCGATCGGCCTGCCTGGCCGCGGGCGTCTCGCACAAGCTCTACGCCAACAAGGCCGACTACCAGGCCCTGGCGACCGCCTTCGCCACCGGCCGACCGCCCACCGACCAGGGCCTGCGCCTGCTCACCGGCTGGCGCGACGCGCTGGCCGGCCCGGCCCTGCGAAACGCCCTCACCGGCCAGACCGGCTTGCGCCTCCACCGCGACGCCGCCGGCCCCCGCCTCGCAGCCGACGGCCTGTAGGGGCGATAACGCGTCACTGCGTCACTGCGTCACTGCGTCACTGCGTCACTGCGTTGAGGATTGTAGCGCCCCTGGGGCCGGGCATGCTGAGGCGAGGGGGGGTGCCCTGGCGCTTCTGTCCACGCCCACGGAATGCCTTCCGTGGGCTTCTCGTCCGCGCCGGACAATGACGGGTGAACGCTCCCTCGGCACACCTCTCCGCTCGACCCGGCCCAGGGAAAACCCCTTGCGGCCCACCCCCCCACCGGGCATGATGTTTCCCATACCCGTTGGTGATTCCCTTGTCCCCTGATTGCGGAGGTGGCCCGTGGCCGACCGTCGTCCCAATATCGTCCTGTTCATGACCGACCAGCAGCGCGGCGACTGCCTGGGCATCGATGGCCATCCGGTGCTCCAGACGCCCTACCTCGACCACCTGGCGGCCTCGGGCGTCCGCTTCCGGCGGGCGTACACGGCCTGCCCGGTCTGCGTGCCCGCCCGGCGGACGCTGATGACCGGCCAGACGCCCGCCCACCACGGCGTCGTGATGAACTACGACACCGCCCTGCAGGGCCCGACGCTGCCGGGCGAGCTGAGCAAGGCCGGCTACCAGACCCACCTCGTCGGCAAGCTGCACCTCTGGCCCAAGCGCAAGCTGTATGGCTTCATGAGCGCCGACTGGGACGACAGCCCCGGCACCGGCGGCGACTACCAGCGGTGGCTCGAAGAGCAGGGCATCCGCGCCCCCCGGCCCGGCTTCAGCCACGGCGCCAACCAGAACGGCTGGGTCAGCCGGCCGTGGCACCTCGAGGAGCGACTCCACTTCACCAACTGGTGTGCGGACAAGGCGATGGAGTTCCTCGACCGCCGCGACCCGACGGTGCCGTTCTTCCTGAAGGTCAGCTTCCACCAGCCCCACCAGCCCTGCACGCCGCCGGCGGCCTACTACGACCGCTACATGAACATGGACCTGCCGGCCCCGCCGGTGGGCGACTGGGCCCGCGTGTTCGATCGGCCGCAGATCGGCCAGGCCGTCACCAGCTGGCGCACCGCCCTGACGCCCGCCCAGCAGAAGCAGTACCAGGCCGGCTACTATGGCTGCGTCAACCACATCGACGACCAGATCGGGCGCGTGCTGGACAACCTGCCCCGCAACACCGTCATCCTGTTCGTCAGCGACCACGGCGACATGCTGGGCGACCACCAGTGGATCCGCAAGCGCAGCGCCTTCGAGGGCTCGGCCCGCATTCCGTTCCTGGCGAACTTCCCGGCCTCGATGGGCATCCCGACCGGCCAGGTCCGCAACGAGCCCGTCGAGCTGATGGACGTCATGCCCACGCTGCTCGACGTCGCCGGCGCCCCGATCCCCGACAGCGTCGACGGGCGCAGCCTGCTGCCGCTGCTCCGCGGCCAGGACACCGCCTGGCGCGACGTGCTGCACGGGGAGTGCTCGGCCGTGCCCGAGACCGGCAGCGGCCAGCAGTACCTCACCGACGGGCGGATGAAGTACATCTGGCACCCCGGCGAGGGGCGGGAGTACTACTTCGACCTCGAGAACGACCCGCAGGAGATGCGCAACCTCGCCGACGACACGGGCCGGGCCGGCGAGCTGGCCACGTGGCGCGACCGGCTGGTCCGCATCCTCGCCGGTCGGCCCGAGGGCTTCGTCCGCGACCGAAAGCTCCAGAAGCTGCCCGACCAGACCCCGCCGTGCCTGCCGGGCTTCGAGAAGGATGCCGTCCCCGCCTGGCGCTAGGCGCGTAGGCCGGGTCGAGCGCAGCGAGGCCCGGCGACGAGGAAGAAACAGCGCAGATGGGCCACAGAGGCACAGAGGACACAGAGAAAAAAGCCCAGAGGTTTCGAGGGTTCCAGGGCCATATAGCCCCGGGCATGCCCGGGGTCTTCGCGAACGCCAACCACCGCTCGGGTGCCGTGGCTACGGTGTCTGTAGCCACGTCTTTCGCAGGACGGCCCAGCCCGTAG
>JAWLCG010000076.1:0-15846 GCA_041687295.1 Phycisphaerae bacterium
AGAGGGTGGCGTGAAGCGGTGTCTAATCTACGGCATCGTTGTGGCGATGGGGTTGTTGGCCTGCGCATCGGAGTCGCAGGCCGCGAAACTGACTTTGCTGGAAGGTGCCCCGGAAGGCAACTTCTATGGCTGGGGCCAGGCGTCACTCTCCGCCACCGGTCGGCGCTACGATATCAACGGCAACTTCCTTCGGGTAGTTACCAACAGCAATTCGTCTGTGCCCTCCCTGGCGTCGTATAGTATGGACACCACCGGGGACCCCAATTACATGTACACGTGGCCTGGCGCGGCCGTGGCGGACCCCGAGCATTACCCTTATATGAACAACATCGCCGTGAGCGGTGGTTTCAGCAGCGCCGAGCTGATGATGCAGACCATCGGAGGGGGGGGCGGGGAGGGCCCGGGGGAGGGCCCGGGGGATGGTCCGGGCGATGGTCCGGGCGATGGCTCGCCAAGCGGCAATCTCTTTGCCAACAGTGTGTTGATTTCTGCAAGCGGCTCGGCGAATCTTTCCGCCAGCCCGGTCACATGGATGAACAACCCCGCCTATCCATCGGGGCCGGACGATAACGAAAGCTTTTCCACCTCGGTCAGCATGTCCATCGGCACCCATAGTGCCGACGGCTTCGTGTACTTCCGCATCGACCCGGTGTTCAATGAACGGGTCGGCGACCCTGTGCCCCTGAACTACTCTCACTACTTCAGCGGATTCGAGATCAACCACAATCACGGCAACAGCGGCTACGGCGGCTCGGCGCAGGCGACCAACGCCTTCAAGCTCAACGGCAATGCCCTGCCCGGCCAGAATGGCAACGTGATGGCGGCTGTGGGCGACATCATCGGTGTCAAACTCACCATGGATTTGCAGTTCAACGGTGGCGGAGACGTCGTGGATGCGCCGATGACCAACTACGTGGTCGTCGCGGGCGCCAATGCCTTCGCCAACGCGATCATCGATATCCCCGTTACGCCCGGGTGCAGCCAGAACGACCCCGTCATGCCCTCCGTGGTGGATCCAAGCACTGGTTCTTACCTGTTTGACGCGTTCGACGTGGGTGACAGCGGCTTGGGCATCGACGCGCCCGCATGGTTCGACCCCGACATCGCCATCGGATACGACTTCCAGGTTAGCAACGCAGGCGTCAGCGCCATCGTGCTGCCGGACCTGCTTTGGGACGGCGGCCCGGTGCGGATCTGGTATGAAGATGGTGGCGTCCGGGTGTTCCTTAGCTACTACGATGACTGGGACGACGCGTACTACGACGACTTCTACCCCGGCGGGCCCATTGACTTCCCCCAGGCAGTGAATGTGTTCGGCATCACCGGAATCAATCCCGACCTCGGCCTGGACCCGGAAAATCCCCTGGCGTTTCCCGTCGGGTTGCTGTTCGACGGCCCGGCCAACGGCGTCCAACTCACGATGACACCCGTTGTGGTTCCCGAGCCGGCAACCCTTGCCCTGCTGGCTGTCGGCGGGCTGGGAATGTTGCGAAAACGGAAGAAGTAGGCATAGCAAGAATCTTCTTTACGATGGGCGGCTATCGCAGGGTAGTCGCCCATCTTGTTTGCATGGACGGACGGCCCCAAGGGAGATGAGGTACAGCCAGGGCACCAGCTCGTCGATCGCGCGGGTCCGCCGCAGGTACGGCGGCAGGATCGCGCTGGTGAACCGGATGCGCTGGCCGTTCTCGTCAATCGGCCGGTCGTCCACCCGCGGGCGGGCCACCTCGAGCGGGCCCAGGCCCGTCAGGATCGCCCGCGGCGGCATGTGCCCGTTGCGGACCACCTGCCGATGCCCAGCCTCATCGAGCTGGGAGGCGTGGGCGGCGATGTGCTCGGCCACCTCGGTCTCGATCGCCGCCGCCAGCATCCGCTGGGCCCCCTGGCGGAGGATCTCAGTCAACACGTCGCGGGCCACCGGGGCCGAAGAATCCATTGCCAACGCCGGGCTGCTCGTCGCATCCAGTCCATGTGGCGTACTCCTTTCTGCTGGAAACCTGGAAGCTTCTCAGCACCAAGGATACGCCACGCTTCTGCGCCCGTCATCCACAGCTATTGACAATATCTCGACGGTCGCGCCCGCCGCTATCACTACATACAACGCCTGTGCTGTTCAGCGCGAGCCACTTCCATTTCGTGCAGGCAGATTTTCCTAGACAGAAAAGCCCGTCAACCTGCTCTTGGTCTGTGAAAGGACGATCGTTCGTGAGCGAGCCCGAGGTTCCCCTACAACTCGGCCTGAAGGTTGGCGACCCCGCCGCGTTTGGGTCGGTGTACGACCGGTACGGCCCTGGCCTCTACCGGGCCGCATGGCGCATGCTGGGCCGGCAGGCCGACGCCGAGGATGCCGTGCAGGAGGTGTTCGCGGCTGTGGTTCGCAGCCGGCATCGGCTGGGCGAGGTGGAGGACCTGGGGGCTTACCTCTTTGCCTCGCTAAGGCGGGCGGCCCAGCGGATCGCCCGCCAACGGGGTAGGGAGCCGAAGCCTGGTCTTGCGTCGGACCCGCCCGTGGAGAGCCCGGATGGGCAGACGGCGGATGCAGAAAGGCTGTGGCGGGCGGTCGCCCGGCTGCCGGCTGCACAGCGTGAGGTGCTGGCCTTGAAGATCGATGGGGAACTGACGTTCATGCAGATTGGCACCGTGCTGGGCATAAGCCCCAACACGGCCGCCAGCCGGTATCGGTACGCACTGGAGAAGCTTCGCGAGACGCTGGAGACGAAGCGATGAAACACGACCCACATTCACTCCCGCCGGACCTGGCGGCCCTGGAGCAGGGGCTGGCCGCCGCGCGGCCGGAGCCGCCGGCGCATCTGCGCAGCCAGGTGCTTCAACGTGTGCAGTGGGAGCAGAGCCGCAGCCCCCGCCGGCGCAGGCTGCATTTTGCTGCCGCCGCGGCCATCGTCCTGCTGCTGGGAGCCCACTTCGGCTTCGGGCTCTCACATCCCCAGGGCGTGCCGCGGCCGGGTCTGGACCGGCGGCAGGCGCAGGCGGGCTACCGCGAGTTACGCGAGGCCTTGCCTGAACTGCCCGAGGAGCAGGCCTGGCGGATGAGCCTGTCCATGGCCGCGGGGCAGAACCTGCTGCCCTATGGCCCTACAGGTTCGGCCCGGCTGGTCCAACCGGCCAACAACCCGCGGTGGAACCCGTAGGGACGAGCAACTCCACAGACGGATGGAGACATAACGATGGGATACATCCTGCTGGCAATTGAGTCGGCCATCACCTCGACGCTCCTGGTCGGCCTGGGCATCGCGCTGGCCCGGCGGCTGAAGAACCGGTACCTCCGGGCGGAGTTTCTGGTCTTCTGGATGCTGCTTCTGGTGGCCCTGTGGAGTCTGGCCATCGCCGGGCTGGCCTGGATTCAGGTCCACTTCGGGGGTGCCGCCGGCGCGCTGACCGGCGTGGCGGTGACGGCCGGCCTGGCGCTGGTGGGCGCCGCGATGGTCATCGTGGGCCTGCGGCGCGCCGGACCGGCGGGCCCACCTCCCTGGAGTTGGTCAATCGGCCAGTGGGCGGCGGCCTCGGCCGTGGCCCTGCTGCTGACGGGCACCACGTGGTGGAACCTCGACCTCGCCGTCCGCCAGGACATGGCCCAACTGCGTAACGAGGCTGGCACCCTTGCTCTCGCTGTCGGCACTCATCGCTTGCCCCCGTCGCTGAATGCAGCGGTGCTCTACGAGCGGGCCCTGGACGCCTTGGAGACTGCCAAGACCTCTCGGTCGCCCGATGACCGAGTCATCAGAACCTGGTTTGAGCAGACCGGAGATCCGGGCTTCCAGGTGCCGCCCGATGCGTTGAGCTTCCTAAGCCGGAATGAGCAGACGCTGCAGTGGCTCCGCGACGGAGCGGAGCGGCCAGGCTTCAGTCTGAACCTGGCTCCGATGAGTCCGCCGTTCATGGCCCTGCGATTCCCTGGTCTGGTCGGGCACGTGCCGAACCTGGGACAGATGCTATGCCTCTCCGCCCGGGCACACGCCCAGCAGGGCCAGCTTCCCCAGGCCATGCGTGATCTGGCCGCGGCCTTCGCCCTGGCACGGCATGCGACCGACGAGCCACTTCCTGTTCTCCACATGCTCGCGGGCAAGACATATGCTTACGCGTTCGGGACACTTCAGGCGATCCTGTCTGAACACGACCTCACCCCCGAGGCCCTGGACGCCCTGGAGGTCGAGCTCGTCCCGTCCTTCCAGGACATGCTGACGCCTGCCGTGAACCTGGAGCGAGCCAACATGCTGGGCATCTGGGCCAACCTGGACTACCCCGACGTGATCCCGTTCATTGACCCAAGCGAGAAAGGCTCCATCCGTCATAGACTGCTTGCGGAGTTCGTCACCAGCAGTGTGTATCGAGTGCTCCTGTGGCGGCGCGACTTGGCCTCCTATCGCCAGTGGGTGAGCCAGAACTGGGGGCTCCTTGAGATGCCCTACTTCAGGGCGGGTCGCTCACAGGCTACCTGGCAGGGCATGAAAGGCAAGCCCCCTTCAGGACCGCTCGCGTGGCACCTGGCGTTCAACATGGACGGCTACCACCGCTTGGCCGCCACCGCCGATGCCCAGGCCCGCCTGGTCGCCCTGGCTCAAGCGATGTGGCGGTACCGTCTGGACAGCGGGACCTTCCCCGAAGCCCTGGAGGCCCTGGTGCCTGCCTACCTGCCGGCCGTGCCGATCGACCCGTTCAGCGGTGAGCCGCTGCGCCTGACCCATCGCGGTCCGGGGCAGCCCGTCATCTACAGCATCGGCCAGGACCTCGTGGACGACGGCGGCACCTACGAGCCGGGCACTGCCCGACCCTACACGACCGGGGATATCGTCCTGGTGTTGGACGGGGCGTCGTAGCAGCACAGGCATCCTGCAGGCATGTTGCTGGCCGATGGGCTGCATGCAGGGCGAGCGGGAACCTGACCGCGCCCCGCCAGGAGGTGGTGCAGGTGGCCCGGGTGCTGCCGGAGAGCCCCACGCCCGAGCAGCTGCAGCAGGCCCGGGCAAGCGTCACCAAGCCCCACGTCGCCCGCAACTCGGGCGACAACGAGTGGTACACGCCGGCCGACTATATCGCCCGCGCCCGGACCGTCATGGGCGGCTCCCGGAATCCGGTAATCTACCGGATTCGCTGGCGATTCAGAGCCGCACTGCCCGACGCGGGCAGGTACGCTAAAACTTGCGTTCGGAGTGAGTTACCTGCAATGGAGACGAAGGGATTCGAACCCTCGACCTGCTGATTGCGAACCAGCCGCTCTCCCAACTGAGCTACGTCCCCGGGTTGTAAGCCCACTTTATACCGCTGCGGCGGGGGCGGTGTCAATCGCCGATTCGCCGATCCGGTGGAGTATTGACGCGAGGGGCGAGGCGCCTAAGGTAACAGTGGGGACCCAGCCAGGCTGGCGTGGAAGGGGGTTGCGATCGTGGCAGGCAAGGAAGTGCTCAACGTGGCCGTCATTGGCCTGGGAATGGGCCGGGCGCACGCCCGCAGCTACCAGGGGTATCCCCGGGCGAAGCTGGCGGCCCTGTGCGACGCCGACGCCGACCGCCTGTCGGCAGGGGGGCAGGAGTTCGGTCTGCCGGAGGGTCGGCTGTTCACGGACTACCGCGAGATGTTCGCCCGCGCCGGCGAGGTCGGTCTGGACGCGGTCAGCATCGCCCTGCCGAACTTCCTGCACGCCCCGGTGAGCATCGCAGCCTTCGAGGCGGGCCTGCACGTGATGTGTGAGAAGCCCATGGCCATGAACGTCGTCGAGGCCCACCAGATGCTCGTCGCCCAGCGGCGTTCGGGATGCAAGTTCATGATTAACTTGTCGTTCCGATTCACACCGCCGGCCCAGGCCTTGCGGCGGGTTGTCCAGAGCGGCGCCCTGGGCGAGATCTACTTTGGCCGGACGGCCTGGCATCGCCGGCGGGGGCTGCCGGGCTTCGGCGGGTGGTTCGGCACGAAGAAGCTCTCCGGCGGCGGGCCGATCATCGACCTGGGCGTCCATCGGCTGGACCTGGCGATGTGGCTGATGGGCAACCCCGCCCCGCGGACGGTCAGCGCCAGCGCGTACAACGTCATCGGGACCCGCCTGGCCCAGGAGCAGCAGACGACCTTCGACGTGGAAGACCTGGGCTGCGCGATGATCCGCTTCGACAATGGCGCCACGCTGCTGCTGGAGGCCAGCTGGGCCGGCTACAACGAGAAGCGCGAGGACATGAGCACGTACCTGCTGGGCTCCAAGGGCGGGCTGTTGCACCGCAACGTCGGCGAGGGCTACGATTTCGAGGCCTGCGTCTTCAGCGAGCGGGAGGGCTCGCTCTGGAGCGAGCATTTTCAGCAGCCGGCGGTGCCGATGGTGTCGGCCTACGAGGACTTCATCGACGCGGTGCTGGACGACCGCGAGCCCTCGGCCCCCGGCGAGCACGGCCTGAACGTGCAGCTGATCCTCGACGCCATCTACGACTCGGCCGGGCGGGGCGAGGAGGTCCGCATCGAGCCGCCGACCGACTCCTGACCCGCGCGATGGGCGGCTGGGGGCAAGCGGGGCGCGTCGGTGCTTTACAGGATCGGCTGGATGCGGAGTCAGCGATCGGCCGATACCCATAATCGTAACCCGCAGCGAAGAATAGGCCCGCGCCTCTTGTCAGCCGGCCCGAAACCGGCGTACACTGGACACCTGGCGCGGGGCGGTCCGGCCCGGCGGGCGTACAATAAGGATGGGCGAGGCCCCCGCGAGGACGCGGTGACGACGCCCCCTGACGGGAAAGCACGGATGATGGACAGCAGTGCCAAAGGCGGTCCCAAGGCCAACCTCTCCAGCTACATGCGCGACAAGCGCGAGCAGGCGGACGAGGACAGCCGACCCGGGCCCTTCATCACGATCTCGCGGCAGTATGGCTGCAGCGGCTACTTCCTGGGCCTGCTGCTGGTCGACCTGCTCAACAGCGAAGCCACCCGCGCCAACCCCTGGCGGCTCTACAGCCGGGAGATCATCCAGCATCTCTCGGAAGAGACCGACCTGGCCGCCGACGTGATCAACCGCCTGCGCCACGAGAAGCCCCGCGCTTTCATGGACTTCTTCCGCAACCTGGTCTCCCGCCAGACCCCCGGCGGCCCGGAGATCCGCAACCGGGTGGCCGAGCTGGTCCGCGAGCTCGCCCGCAGCGGCCATGCGATCATCATCGGCATGGGCGGCGCCGGCGCGACTGGCGACATCGAGAACGGCCTGCGGGTCCGCCTGGAGGCCCCGGTCGACTGGCGGGTGAACAAGCTGGTCGAGAGCGAGGGGCTCAGCCCCGTCCAGGCCCGCCTCGAGCTGCAGAAGCGCGACGAGGAGCGGGCGCAGCTGGCCGAGATCTACGAGATCAAATTCCCGCGTCAGCCGGCCTTCGACCTGGTGTACAACTGCGAGTTGTTCAGCCTGGCCCAAGTGGCCACGCACGTCGTGCAGGCGCTGAAGCTCAAGAAGATGCTCTAGCCCGGCCGATGCCTGAGGCGGAGCCGGGCCGCCGGGGCAAACTTCCCGATTTTTCGGTTATTCGCGGCGACTGTCAGTTTGACAGTTGACGTGGCCGGTCAGATTCCGTAGAAGGAACAGCTCGGCCAGGACGTGTGATTTATTTCACGGACTTCGCTCACCTGTCGTGGAGACGCCTGCGGAACTGGCCGATAGATGACTGCGGCACGCCGTCGCCTTGGCGTGGCCGCCTGCCCCCTCCGCTCGAGAGGCCCGGGCTGTCCCCGCAGGGGGCGGCGGGCCCGGGGCGGCTCTTGGCCGGTCCGCCGGCCTGCAGGAAACGCCAGACTCGGTTCGGGCGCCCGGCGGCACCGGGGCGGGCCGGGCCCGAGTGACTCCAGGAGCGAACAGGCAAGGACTTCCCATGGCCCAGACGATTGAATCCTTCGTGCAGAAACTACAGGCCCAGGGCGTCGAGGCCGGCAAGCAGGAGGCCCAGAAGCTCCGCCGCGAGGCCGAGGCCCAGGCCGCCCACATCGTCGCCGATGCCCAGGCGCAGGCCGCCAAGATCATCGCCGACGCCGAGGCCCAGGCCCGCCAGCTGTCGGCCCAGCAGCAGCACGAGCTCGAGCTCGCCAGCCGAGACGCCCTCCTGCGGCTGCGCAAGGGCATCATCGCCACCCTCGACGCCGTCCTGCGCTACAAGGCCACCCAGGCCCTCTCCGATCCCCAGTTCCTGCCCCAGCTGATCCACGACATCGTCGTGCAGTACGCCGAGCAGGACGGGCGGCTGACCCGCGACATCGAGATCAACGTCAGCCCCCAGAACGTCCAGACCGTCACCGACTGGGCGATCGGCTTCATTGGTCAGCACCACAAGGACCACGAGGAGGCCCCGATCAACCTCAAGGGCACCCTCAAGTCGGCGGGCTTCGAGTACCGCGTCGAGGAGTCGACCGTCGAGGTCACCGTCGACGCCGTCACCGACGTGCTGCGCGGCCTGGTGACCCCGCGCCTGCGGGAGCTGCTGGAGCAGGCCGCCGCCGACGCGAAGGCCCAGTGATCATGGCCCAGCGCTACTACTACTTCCTGACGAGCCTGCCGCCGCTGCCTGAGCTGGGCGAGCCGGCGCCGATTGGCCTGGCCGATCTGGCTGAGCGTGCCCGGCACGAGGAGGGCCTCGGCCCGGTCCTCGACGCCGTGCTGCTCGAGCACGACCTGCTTGCCCGCCAGGGTGCCCTGGCCGGCCAGGAGGAGCTGCCCGAGCCGGTCGTCCTGCAGGCCGACCAGCTCCGCGGCGAGGCCCCGTTGCCCGAGGCGCTCCAGCCCCCCGAGACGCAGAGCGAGCGTGCCATCGCCGCCGACGCCGTCTGGGAACGGTGGTTCCGCCACGTGCAGGAGGTCGCCGACAGCCACGACAGCGAGTTTCTCCGCGAGTGGGTGGGCTTCGAGGTCGCGTTGCGCAACGCCCTGGTGGCCGCCCGCGCCAAGGTGCTCGAGGTGGTGCCCGAGGACTACTTCGTCGCGCCCGAGCTGGCGAACGCGTCGGCCCCGGTCGAGCGCATCGTCGCCGACTGGGCGGCCGCCGGCGATCCGCTGCAGGCCCAGCGGGCCCTGGACGAGGGGCGCTGGGCGTGGCTGACCGAGCACAGCGCGTGGTACAGCTTTTCGATCGACGAGGCCGCCGCCTACGCCCGCCGGCTGCTGCTGGTGGAGCGATGGCATCGGCTGACGCAGGAGATCAACGCGTCTCACCGGCCCGCCTAGCGGCGCCGGCGGGGCTTTCTCGCCTGGTAAGGAAGGACGATCCGTGAACGGAAGAATCGTCTCGGTCTTTGGCAACATGGTGACCGCCCACATCGAGGGCGTCGTGGTGCAGAACTCCGTCGCCTACTGCTGCCGCTCCGACGGGGCCAAGCTGCTCAGCGAGGTCGTCCGCATCCGCGGGGCCAACTGCGATCTGCAGGTCTTCGAGGAGACCCGAGGCCTGCGCGTGGGCGATACGGTCGAGTTCGGCGAGGACATGCTCCGCGTGGCCCTGGGCCCGGGCCTGCTGGGCCGAATCTACGACGGCCTGCAGAACCCCCTGCCCGAACTGGCCGAGGTGGTCGGCACGCACCTGCAGCCCGGCCATTACCTGCCCGCCCTGGACCAGGAGAAGACCTGGCCCTTCACGCCGACCGTCGCGGCCGGCGACGGCGTCCTCGCCGGCGACACGCTGGGCACGGTGCCCGAGGGCATCTTCGAGCACCGCATCATGGTGCCGTTCAGCTGGGCCGGCCAGTGGACCGTGGACAGCATTATCGAGGCCGGCGAGCAGACCATCGCCGCCGAAGTGGCCGTCCTGATCAACGCGGAGGGCGAGAAGCGGTCGGTGACGATGCAGCAGGAATGGCCCATCAAGCTGGGGCTGGCCTGCCACTGCGAGCGCCTGCTGCCCGAGGAGCCGCTGGTCACCAAGGTCCGCATCATCGACACGATGTTCCCGATCGTCCGGGGCGGCACGTACTGCATCCCCGGGCCCTTCGGCGCGGGCAAGACGGTGCTCCAGCAGATCACCGCCCGCCATGCCGAGGTCGACATCGTCATCATCGCCGCCTGTGGCGAGCGGGCCGGCGAGGTCGTCGAGACGCTCCGCGAGTTCCCCGAGTTGCTCGACCCCCGCACGGGCAAGTCGCTCATGGAGCGGACGATCATCATCTGCAACACCAGCTCGATGCCGGTGGCTGCCCGCGAGGCGTCGGTGTACACCGCGGCCACGCTGGCCGAGTACTACCGCCAGATGGGCCTGAACGTGCTGATGCTGGCCGACTCGACCAGCCGATGGGCCCAGGCCATGCGCGAGCTGTCGGGCCGACTCGAGGAGATCCCCGGCGAGGAGGCCTTCCCGGCCTACCTCGAGAGCCGTATCGCCAGCTTCTACGAGCGGGCGGGCCTGGTGAAGCTCCGCGACGGCACGATCGGGTCGCTGACGATCGGCGGCACGGTCAGCCCGGCCGGCGGCAACTTCGAGGAGCCCGTCACGCAGGCGACGCTGAAGGTCGTCGGCGCGTTCCACGGCCTGAGCCGGGCCCGCTCGGACGCGCGGCGCTACCCGGCCATCGACCCGCTGGACTCCTGGAGCCGCTACACCGGCATCATCGACGCGCGCCAGACGCAGGTCGCCCGCGACTTCCTGACCCGCGGCAACGAGATCCGCCAGATGATGGCCGTCGTCGGCGCCGAGGGCATCAGCGTCGCGGACTTCGCGATCATGCTCAAGGGCGAGTTCTTTGACGCGGTCTACCTGCAGCAGAACGCCTTCGACGATGTCGACGCCGCCACCGACGCCGAGCGGCAGAAGCGGGTCTTCGAGACGGTGGTGGCCCTGCTGGAGACGGACTTCGCCTTCGACAGCCACGACCAGGCCCGCGAGGTGCTGACCCAGGCCAGCGACCTGTTCCGCAACTGGAACTACGAGCCGATGGACTCCGACGGGTTCCGGCAGTACCAGCAGCAGATCCAGCAGCTGCTCGAGAACAAGGGCCGACAGGCCGTCGCGGCCGAGTAGGGCGGTCGGCGAGCCGGCAGGCCGCACCGGATCCGGTGCCGGGCCTCGCTGGCGCTCGACCCGGCCTACGGGCGACAGACGTTGTGACCTAAGAGTTCGGAAGGACCGCCAGGAAAGGGCGCTTCCCGTGAGAAAGTACTACGATCAGATTACGCAGGTGGCCGGCAGCGTGGTGACGGTGGCGGCCTCGGGCGTCAGCTACGACGAGCTGGCCGTCATCCACACGCGGCGGGGCACCTCGCTGGCGCAGGTCATCCGCATGCAGGGCGACCAGGTGTCGCTGCAGGTCTTCGCCGGCAGCCAGGGCGTCAGCACCGGCGACCGGGTGCACTTCATGGGGCGCCCCATGCAGGTGCCCTTCAGCGAGAACCTGATGGGCCGAATCTTCAACGGCTCGGCCGTGCCACGCGATGGCCGGCCCGCGCTGGAGGAGAACCCCATCGAGATCGGCGGGCCCTCGGTGAACCCGGTCGTCCGCAAGCTGCCCGACCGCATGGTCCGCACGAACATCCCGATGATCGACGTCTTCAACACCCTGGTGGTGTCGCAGAAGCTGCCGATCTTCGCCCCGGCCGGTGAGCCCTACAACGAGCTGCTCGCCCGCGTGGGCCTGCAGGCCGAGTCGGACATCATTATCCTGGGCGGCATGGGCCTGCGGAACGACGACTACCTCAAGTTCCGCCGCACCTTCGAAGAGTCCGGCGTGCTGCACCGCACGGTGATGTTCATCCACACCGCCGCCGACCCGGTCGTCGAGACCCTCCTGGTGCCCGACCTGTGCCTGGCGGCGGCCGAGGCCTTCGCCCAGCAGGGCAAGGACGTGCTGGTGCTGCTGACGGACATGACCGCCTTCGCCGACGCGCTGAAGGAGGTCGCCATCACCATGGAGCAGATCCCCTCCAACCGCGGCTACCCGGGCGACCTGTACTCGCAGCTGGCCCGGCGGTACGAGAAGGCCGTCGACTTCGAGGGCTCCGGCTCGGTGACCCTGCTGGCCGTCACGACCATGCCCGGCGACGACGTGACCCACCCGGTGCCCGACAACACCGGCTACATCACCGAGGGGCAGTTCTACCTCCGCGGCGGGCGGATCGAGCCGTTCGGCAGCCTCAGCCGACTCAAGCAGCGCGTCAACGGCGAGACCCGCGACGACCACCGCGCGATCATGACCAGCTGCATCCAGCTCTACGCCGACTGCCGCGAGAGCCGCGAGAAGCGCGACATGGGCTTCGAGATGAGCCCCTACGACCAGAAGCTGCTCAAGTACGGCGACCTGTTCGAGGACCAGATCATGGAGCTCGGCGTCGCCCTGCCCCTGGAGCAGGCCCTGGACGCCTGCTGGGCGATCCTCGCCGAGTGCTTCGAGCCGGCCGAGACCGGCATCCGCCGCACCACCATCGACAAGCACTGGCCCCAGCCCGCCGCCCCGGCCGCGGCGCAGGAGGCCGGTCAGTAGCGGTAAGAGTTTATGGCACGCCAGAAGATCAAGAAAACCCGGCCCGAGCTTCGCCGCCAGCGCGACGCGCTGAAGCGCTTCCGTCGGTACCTGCCGACGCTCAAGCTCAAGCAGCAGCAGCTGCAGGCGACGGTGCTCGACCTGGACCGCGCCCACCGCCAGGCCCTGCAGGCCGTCCGCAACGCCCGCGCCCAGATCGAGCCGTACCTGGCGATCCTGGCCGACCGGGCAGGGCTGGACGTCGAGGCGATGGCGAAGCCCGAGCAGGTCGTCACCGGCCTGAGCAACATCGCCGGCGTCCGCCTGCCGGTCTTCGAGGAGGTCCGCTTCCCGGCGATCCGCTACAGCCTGTTCGGCACGCCGGCCTGGGTGGACCAGACGCTCTACGACCTGCGTCAGGTGAGCCGCCTGCAGGCCCAGGCCGACGTGCTGGGCGAGCAGGTTCGCCTGCTGCGGGCCGAGCTGACGCGGGTGACCCAGCGGGTGAACCTCTTCGAGAAGCGGATGATCCCCGACGCCCTCGAGGCGATCCGCGTCATCCGCATCGCCCTGGGCGACGAGATGACCGCCGGCGTGGGCCGGGCCAAGATCGCCAAGCTCAAGATCACCGAGATGCAGCACAGCCCCGAACAGCCGGTGGCCCGCTACGAGGTCGAGGGGGTGGCGCCATGATCGTCGCGATGCAGAAAATCTACGTCGTAGTGCCCCGCGACCAGAAGGACCGCCTGCTGACGGGCCTGCGGGAGTTGGGCGCGGTGCACCTCGTGCCGGTCGACCCCCAGCACGCCCAGGCGGACGAGGCGACGGTGACGGCCCTGAATCGCCTGGGTCGCGCCGAGCAGGTGCTCAGCGGCGTCTCGCCGGCCGGGCAGGCGCCCGAACTGTCGCCCCTGGAGGCCGCCGACGCCGCGATGGAGGCCTGGGGCCAGCTCAGCAGTCTGGACAGCCGCCTGACGGCCCTGGCGCGCGAGGCCGAGGCCCTGGAACTCTGGGGCGACGTCCGCCTCGAGCAGTTCCGCCAGTTGCAGGCCGACGGCGTGGACGTGCGCGTCTACGACCTGCCGGCCGACCGGGTCGATGCCGTGCAGGGCCAGGCCGTCTGGACCGTCGGCGAGTCCGGGCGCGACCAGGTGCGAGTGGCCGTGGCGACCTATGTCGGGCAGGAGCCCCGCGTGCCGGAGGAGGCCGAGCCCGTCGAGTGGCCTCGGCGCGACCGCCCGACCGTCCGCGCCGAGGCCCAGCGGGTGCAGGCCGCCATCGATCAGCAGAGGCAGATCCTGGCCGCCCTGGCGCACCGCCGGGCGGACATCCGCGCCGAGCACCAGCGCGCCCAGCGCCGCGCCGAGTGGATGGTGGCCGAGCGGGGCGGCGTGTTCGGCGAGGACCTCTTCGGCGTGCAGGGCTGGCTGCCCAAGCCCGAGGTGGACGCCCTGCGCGAGGGGCTGGCGGGCCGCGAGCTGACCTTCGCCGTCGAGCTGCTCGAGCCGGCCAGCGAGGAGCTGCCCCCGACGCTGATTCGCTACCCGGCCTGGGCCAGGCCCATCAAGGGGCTCTTCGACATCCTGGGCACCGTGCCGGGCTACCGCGAGGGCGACGTGTCGGGCTTCTTCATGATCGCCCTGCCGATCTTCGCGGCCATGCTCATCGGCGACGCGGGCTACGGGCTGCTGTTCACTCTGGTGCCGCTGCTGTTCTACCGCAAGCTGCGGGCCTCGCTCGGAGCCGCCGGCACGCACCTGGTGATGGTCTTCGGCGTGGTGACGGTAGTCTGGGGCATGATGACGGGCATCTACTTCGGCGTCAGCCCCAGCGAGGCCGCCCAATACGGCGGCTACGAGTCGGTCGAAGCGATGGTGGCGACGGGCGAGGGCACCTGGGCCTCGCTGGGCCAGGCGATGGTCGCGGTCGCGCCGCTGTATCGTACTGACGGCGAGGCCGCCCGCGACATCGTGATGATGATCAGCTTCGTGCTCGGCGCGATGCACCTGATCTCGGCCCAGCTGCGCCAGGCGGTGGCGCTGGCGCCGCACCCGCTGTTCGTGGCCAACGTGGGCTGGGCGGGGTTCCTCGCGGGCATGCTGGGCGTGGTGTGGATGCTGTTCTTCCCCGATCGCATCTGGATGCCGACACCGGTGATGGCGGGCCTGCTGATCGTGGGCGGGCTGCTGGTGGTGCTGTTCAGCTTCCCGGGCCTCAGTGCGCCCAAGCGGGTGGGCCTGGGGGTGCTGGCGAACCTGCTGCCGATGATCGGCACCTTCTCGGACATGATGAGCTACATCCGTCTGATGGCCGTGGGCATGGCCAGCTTCTACATCGCCTTCGCCTTTAACCTGCTGAGCGGGCAGTTGGCCGAGGCGGCCAGCTGGCTGGTCGGCGGGCCGGTGCTGGTGCTGGGCCACGGGCTCAACATCGCCCTGGTGATGATTGCCATCTTCGCACATGGTGTGCGTCTGAACATGCTGGAATTCTCGAACAATGCGGGCGTGCAGTGGTCAGGCTACGCCTACGCGCCCTTTGGCGGCACTGAGTAAGGAGAGTGCAGACTATGGAATGGCTGGGTCAACTCGGGTTTGGGCTGACGCTGGGCTTGGCCGCCCTGGGCAGCGCGCTGGGCATCGGCGCTGCGGGCCGAGCGGCCGCCGGCGCCTGGGCGAAGGAAGCCAGGGCGGGTCAGCCGCTGAACTTCAAGTACATCATCCTGATCAGCATGCCCCTCTCGCAGGTCTTCTACGCCTTCGTGCTGATGCTGATCTTCCTGCAGCAGCGCGTCTACGACCCCGAAGCCGCCAACGTCATGTCCGGCGCCCTGTTCAGCATCGGCGTGGGGTGCGGCCTGGGCGAGTTCGGCAGCGCCTGGATGCAGGGGCTCATCGGGGCCTCGGCCATTCGGGCCCTCAGCGAGGGCGGCGGCAAGCCGCTGGTCTTCTCGATGATCGCGATGGGCATCGCCGAGACGGTGGGCCTGTTCGCCTTCGTCTTCATGCTCATGATGGGACCGCCTGTGGGCTGACGTTCCCGTGCCAGACCAGGCGAAGCAGTTTCCCGCGAGGCGCCCCGACCCCGGTCGTGGGGCCGCCCGGCGCGCGGGCCGCACGCCCGCACCCCCGAACGGGGCTCCCCTCCACGCCCAGGGATGGCCATCTGCACCACTAACCTGCAGAATCACAATCTTCTGTAGCGATTTCGCCTGCACCGCCGGCCGAGAAACAGCCCGGGGCTCTGCCCCGAACCCCGGGATTCATCGCTTTGGGGCCACCCGCAGAGCATAGCAGGCACCACGTCCAGGGAGTGTCGCCCGTGTTATTCGGCCGTCCTGATGGCGCTCGGGACGCTTTGCCGCGCCAGCGATGGGCAACCCTCCGGGGGGACCGCCCAGAGAGGTCCATCCATGCGGGTGGCCCCAAAGCGACAAATCCC
>JAWLCG010000077.1:0-15797 GCA_041687295.1 Phycisphaerae bacterium
GTTCTGCTGGGGGCCTCAAAGCGATAAATCCCGGGGTCTGGGGCAGAGCCCCAGGGGAGTTTGTTCTCCCCAACTTATTGGGATGAGATCCACTTTTGATCTTTGATTCTCGATTTCCCGCACGGTGCCCCCCGGCGGTGCCGGGGGGAGAGATCGAAACTCTGCAATCAAAGATCAAACATCACAGGTCGAGCATATGTCCCATCTTGTCCTTCTTGGTCTGAAGGTAGGCGTGGCTGTGTTCCTGGATGGCGACCTCGATGGGGACGCGTTCGACGATCTCCAGGCCGAAGCCGGCCAGGCCGTGGATCTTCTTGGGATTGTTGGTCATCAGGCGCAGCTCGCGCAGGCCCAGGTCGCGGAGGATCTGGTTGCCCACGCCGTAGTCGCGTTTGTCCGGCTCGAAGCCGAGGTGGACGTTGGCCTCGACGGTGTCCATGCCGTGCTCGATCTGCAGGCGATAGGCGTGCAGCTTGTTGAGCAGGCCGATGCCGCGCCCCTCCTGGCGGACGTAGACCAGGGCGCCCTTGCCGACGTGGGCGATCTGCTCCAGGGCGGTCTGCAGCTGGGGGCCGCAATCGCAGCGGAGCGAGCCCAGCACGTCGCCGGTGAGGCACTCGCTGTGAACGCGGACCAGGACCGGCTCGGGGTGGATGACGGGCTGGCCGGTGGGGTCCATCTCGCCCACGCCGCCCATGCACAGGGCCAGGTGCGGCTCGGGGTCGACGAGGCTCTTGTAGGCGATCAGCTTGAACACGCCGAAGCGGGTGGGCATGTCGATGGTCTCCGCCCGCTCGATGAGACGCTCGCTGCGGAGGCGGTGGCGGATCAGGTCGGCGACGGTGCACATCTTCAGGCCATGCTCGCGGCAGAAGGCTTCCAGGTCGGGCACCCGGGCCATCGTGCCGTCGTCCTTCATGATCTCGCAGATCACGCCGGCGGGCTTCAGGCCGGCCAGGCGGGCCAGGTCGATGGCGCCCTCGGTCTGGCCGGTGCGGACGAGCACGCCGCCCTCACGGGCGCGTAGCGGGAAGATGTGGCCCGGGCGGGCCAGGTCGCTGGGCCGGCAGTCGTCGCGGACGGCCGTCAGCACCGTGTGGGCGCGGTCGGCGGCGCTGATGCCGGTGGTGACGCCCTTGGCGGCATCGACGCTGACGGTGAAGGCCGTGCTGAACGCCGAGGTGTTCTCGTAGGTCTGCGCGTAGAGGTTCAGCTCGTCGCACTTGGCGCCGGTCAGCGGCAGGCAGATGAGCCCCCGGCCAAACCGGGCCATGAAGTTGATGATCTCCGGCGTGGTCTTCTCGGCCGCACAGACGAGGTCGCCCTCGTTCTCGCGCGACTCGTCGTCGACGAGCACCACCATCCGCCCGGCGCGGATTTCGTCGAGAATCTCGTCAATGGGACTGAACGGCATGACTGTCCTTCTTCCTTCTATCTATGGCTGGCCGGGGCCTGACGCGCCCGGCCCTGCGTTCTCATGTTCGTGCGGCAGCAGCTCAGCCAGGCCCTGCCGCGAGTAGCTGACGACGCACAGGGCGGCGAAAAGCACCACCGCCCAGCCCAGCCCCCGGGCTAGGGCCGAGCCCAGGCCGGCGGCCACGGCGTTGATCTCGGGCCCGACCAGTACGACCGAGACCGTCACGATCTGCACCAGCGTGCTGCCCTTGCCCGCCCAGGTCGGCCGGCCGTGCCTGCGCCCGGTGACCAGGAACACCACCGCAAAGCCCAGCACGACCCAGATGTCCTTGGCCACGACGGCCACCGCCACCCAGTCGTCCAGCGGCACGCCGGGCACGCCGCCGGCGTCGGTCACCAGCAGGATGACCGCGCTGTTGATCAGCAGCTTGTCCGCCAGCGGGTCCAGGATGGTGCCCAGCCGGCTGGTCTGGCCGTTGCGGCGGGCGAGGTGGCCGTCCAGGGCGTCGCTCAGGCCCATCGCCACGAACAGCGCCAGCGCCGCGTGGCGGGCCCAGGGCCATTCGCCCTGGTGCAGCAGCAGCACGACGAACGGCCCGATGCCCGCCAGGCGCATCAGCGAGATGCGATTGGGCCAGCTCAGCTGCCGCCATATGCCGTGCTCTGCCGCCAAGACCACCTCCGCCGGAGGCTGGGTGTTCTACGTTCCCGCGGCCGACGCGTTCGCCGGGCGCTGCCCGAACGCTTCATGATAGCGCCCCGCCCTGGGGGCTACAACGGTTTTATGGGTGGGGGTCAGACCTTGTCCCGGCCTCGGGTACTCCCCTAGAATTGCCCAATCCCTGATATTGAAACCAGGGCAATGCCGTACGGAGGTTTATTGGATGATGCGGACTCCGATCGTTGCAGGCGTTTTTTACGAGGCCTCGGCCCAGGCGTGTCGCCAGGAGGCCCAGGACCTGCTCGACCAGGCCCAGCTGCCGGGCGACCTGCCGGAAAAGGCGTATGGCGGCATCGTTCCGCACGCCGGATGGGTGTGCAGCGGAGCGGTGGCGGCCATGACGTTCAAGGCCTTGCACCAGCGGTGGCACGGCTCGACGGTGGTGCTGCTCGGTGCGGTACATGCCTTCACCGATGCCCGGGGCATGCTCTACGCCCAGGGCAGCTGGCAGAGCCCGCTGGGGGAAGTCGCCGTCGACACCGAGCTGGCCCAGGCCGTGCTCGCCAAATGTCCCGACATTCGCGAGGACCCCGTCGCTCATACCGCCGAGCACAGCCTGGAGGTCCAGCTACCCTTCATCCAGCTGTGCTGGCCGGGGGCGAAGATCCTGCCGATCAACGTGCCCCCCTCCGCCCTGGCGTCCGGCATCGGGGCGCAGCTGGGCTCGGCCCTGGTCGAGCTGGGCGCCGACACCATCGTCATCGGCTCGACCGACCTGACGCACTACGGGCCCCGCTACGGCACCACGCCGGCCGGCACGGGCAAGAAGGGCATCGAGTGGGCCAATGAGAACGACCGCCGCCTGCTGGACATGGTCCAGGCCATGGCCGCCGAGCAGATCGTCGACGAGACCACTGAGCACCTCAGCGCCTGCGGCGGCGGGGCCATCGCCGCCGCCATCGCCGCCAGCCGCACACTCGGCGCCGCCCGGGGCATCGTCCTGAGCCACACCAACAGCTACGACATCCTCCGCGATACCTACCGCGGCAGCATGCAGGACTCCGTGGGCTACGCGAGCGTCCTGTTTGCGTAGACGGCAGAGCGTTAATGCGTTAATGCGTTAATGCGTTAATGCGTTAATGCGTAACGGATTGTAGCGCCCGGAACAATGGGGTTCGCGGGCGCCGGGGGGTGACGTGCAGTGTCCTTCCACGCCCACGCAATGCCTTGCGTGGGCTTCTCGTCCGGGGCGCACGATCGAGACTCAACGACCCCTCCCATGCGCCGCAGTGGCGCGTTGACGCATTGACGCAGTGACGTATCGACGCCCCGACGCCCCCGTTGCCTCCACGCAACATGTTGCCGTCACGCAACACGCCCCCGGCCTCGCTGAAACGCCGCAACCACGGCCCGCCGGACCGGCGGCGCTGACCTCACGCAACACCGCCAACAGGACCGGCAGGCTTTGCCCGTCTTACCATCGCGATTTCCGCCTCTCCAACCGCTTGGCGCATATACTCTTACAAGGGGGCATTCCTGCCGCTGCCCGCAAGGGGCTCTGGCACGGGCCTTGCTATATCCAGGGCAGTGAGGCGGCGCCACAGAGGCATCGCCGGTTTGAGAAAGGCGGTCCAGAGGCCATGGATGACACGACGTTCCAGACCCGTCTGCGCGAATTGATCCAGGAGATCGAGGCCCTTCCCGCGTCCAAGCAGAAGACGCTCAAGGAACTGGCGGCCAAGACCCAGGCCACCCACCGCGAACTGGTCAGCAGCGCCAAGACCGTGAGCGACTCGGTGGACTACCTTCGGCTGCAGATCAAGTACATGGTGTTCGACCTCGAGGCCACCCGCCGCGAGAACAGCTACCTCCGCAAGATGCTCGAGAGCCGGCCCCCCCGCCGCGACTTCGACGAGGGCGCCGACTAGCAGCCCGTTGAAACACGGGCTGCTAGAGGGCTCGGCCAGCGCGTCGGCGTTCGATGGAGGGTCTTTCCCAAGCCCACAGATTGCCATCTGTGGGTTTCGAGGCCGGGCCGTCCATCGCGAGGCCCGCGCATCCGCAGCTTCGACGACCGTAGCCGTACCGTTGTAGACGTACCGTTGTAGCCGTACCGTTGTCGTCGTACTGACGTAGCTGTACCGTTGTGCGCTGTAGCCGTGGCTGTACCCCATCGAGCGGACACATCTGCGTGGTGGCCACACGCAACGCCTAGACATCACCCACTGGGACAACAACGGCGTGTCGCGGGTCGAGTCGCAGCCGGCCCCGGCACGCCGTCTGTTGCTGCGCTGCTGGACCGTTGGCCCGTCGGACGAATGGGTGCGTTGTTCGTAGCCACGTCTTCCGGCGCCGACTCGTCAGTCGCACCGGCCAATGGAGCCTCAGGGCGCGAGCGCCGTATGGAGTGCGGCGATGCAATCGCCGCTTTGGCTTGGGTCGCCATCGAGCCAAAGCGGCGATGACTCGCCGCACTCCAAAGAGGCGGTCCGCCTGCCGCGCAGGGACACCCAGGCCGGCCCGGTCAGGGCCGAAAGGGCAATGGACACGAATGGCACGAATATCGGCCGATGGCACGAATGGAAGATCCGACCGGGTCACAACGAATCTTCCATTCGTGAAATCGTCTTTCATTCGTGCCATTCGTGTCGATCCCCTGTTCGTGGAGGAGGAGTCCACCGGGGGAGGGGCTACAAACGCCGTAGCCACGGCACCCGGACGCTTTTTCCTTTCCGGAGACACGATAGACTCGGCCGCCCATGACGGGGCTACAAGAGATGTGTGGATACCATAGGAAGGCATCGGGTGGGCTTGGGCCGAGCAGACCCGCAGGCACACGACAGACGGTCTAGGGGGCGAGTTGGGCCTGCGGCTCGGCCGGCCCGACCGGTGCCGGCTCGCTCCAGCCGGCCGGCAGCAGCGCGTCGAGATGAACCGCCCGGGCCAGGGCCGTCACGCAGTCGCGGTCGAAGCCGTCGTCCGCACAGCGGACCAGTTCGCGGACCGCGCTGGGCGGGGCCAGGGCGGGCCGATAGGGCTGATCGTGGGTCATCGCCTCGTAGGCGTCCACCACCGCCAGGATGCGGGCCTCCAGCGGAATGGCCTGCCCCGCCAGGCCGGCCGGGTAGCCCGTGCCGTTCATCCGCTCGTGGTGGTGCAGCACAGCCCCAAGCACCGGGGTCAGGAAGCTCAACGGCGCCAGCACCTCGTGGCCGATCTGCGGGTGGGCCTGCACGCTCTGGAACTCATTGGCGGCCAGGTGGGCGGCCTTCTGCATGATCCGCTCGGGCACGCTGAGCATGCCGATGTCGTGCACCTGCGCGACCAGCCCCAGCAGCCGGGCGCGATCCTCGGCCAGGCCCAGGGCCGTCCCCATCTCCTCGGCGAGTCGGCCGATCCGCTCGCTTCGGCCCCGGGTGGACTTCTCCCGCCCCTCGACCACGCGGACGATGTTCCGCAGCACCTCGAAGTAGTGGCGCTCCGCCTCGGCCAGCTCGGCCCGGTGGCGGAACACGTGCCCCCGCAGCAGCCTCACCCGCCGCCACAGCCGCCAGGCCAGCACGGCCAGGGCCCCCACCGCCAGCCCGCCGGCCAGCGGCGCCGGGATCGACCAGGACACCTCCAGCACCGCGGGCGCCAGGCACAGGGCCGCCCCGCCCAGGGCCATCCCGGCCAGCACGACATCGAGCGCATGCACAGGCTTGTTCACGTCCGGCTTCCTTCGGTACGCACTCCCGCCGCCGACGGCGACGGCGCCCCGCCTATGGGTCCTACCGTCTCCATCGTTCCACCGTGGGCCCATCTTGAGTACGAAAGGCCCCCGGTGCCCCTCGGCCAGGGCGGCCCGAGCGGGTGCGGCATTGCCCTGCCCCGCCCGGGCCGTTAGGATGGCTCGCGAGAGATTGCCCGGCCCCGCCCGCGCAACCGCGGACCGGGCCGACGAAAGGAGACCGCCATGGCCATCGCCTGCTCCACCAGCGCGTTCAAGACCGACTTCGAGTCCGCCCTCGGCGAGGTCGCCCGCCTGGGCTTCAAGCACGTCGACCTCATCGCCATCGGTGGCTGGAACCACGTGAGCCTGCCCAAGCTGGTCGATAGCTTCGACGCGACGGCCGACCGTATCGAGGGCCTGCTGAGCCGCTACGGCCTGACGCCGGTGGCCATGAACTTCGCCGTCCACCACCCCCACCAGCGCACCGACGAGCAGGCCAACGCCAACCGCCTCGAACAGGTGCGGGCCCAGACGCGGATCATGAACCGCCTGGGCGTCAAGGTCGCCTCCTTCTACCCCGGCTACAAGGCCGAGGACCGCCGCTGGGAGGACGTGCTGGCCGACGAGGTGGCCACCCTCGGCGAGATGCTCGCCATAGGCCGCGACGCCGGCGTGACGCTCTGCGTCGAGCCACACTTCGGCACGCCCTTCCAGAGCGTCCGCCAGGGCCTGGGGCTGCTCGAGGCGCTGCCCGAGCTGCAAATCGCCTACGACCCCAGCCACTACGCCATGCAGGGCATAGATTTGCGCGAGACGCAGCCCCTGCTCGACCGGGCCGCCACCGTCCACCTCCGCGACGCCGGCCCCGACAAGATGCAGCGCCCCGTCGGCGAGGGCACCGTCGATTTCGACTGGATCATCCAGACCCTCCAGGCCCGCCACTACGCCGGCCAGTGGTCCATCGAGTACCTGCCCAGCGAGGAGATCGACATCCCCGCCCAGATCGTAGCCCTGGAACACCTGCTCAAACGCAAGGGCCTGTAGCCCCCCCGTAGGCCGGGCCGAGCCCCAGCGAGGCCCGGCACCCGCAAAGGACCAAGCACTCACATAAGGGCCAACGCATTAACCTATTTCCAATCAACCAATTAACTCATTAACCAATCCCCCCCATGCCCTCTCCCGCCCCCGACCCGCTGGCCCTCGAGGACGAGCAACTGCTCGGCGAGTGCGAGGTGCATACCTACAAGTCCAGCGGCCCAGGCGGGCAGCACCGCAACAAGGTCAGCTCGGCCGTGCGACTGGTCCATCGCCCCACCGGTGTGCAGGCCCACGGCGACGAGAGCCGCAGCCAGCACGAGAACAAACGACTGGCTCTCAAGCGATTGCGGATGCACATCGCCCTGCAGCTCCGCCGGCCCGTAGACCTGAAAAGCGTCTCGCCGGCCACCGTCCCGCCCGAGCTGGCCGAGTGCCTCCACCACGCCACCGGCACCGCCACCGGGCAGCGGCTCGACGTCGGTCGGCGCGACCGCCGCCTTTGGCCGGCCGCCCGGTTCGTCCTGGACGTCCTGGAGGCCTGCGAGGCCCGCCTCTCCGACGCCGCCGCCCTGCTCGGCGTCACCACCGCCAACCTCGTCCGCTTCTGCCGCACCGACCGCCACCTCTTCGCCGCCGTCCAGCAGATGCGCCAACGCCACGGCCTGCCGCAGCTGCGCTAGGCGCCGCCCCTCCGGCAAATTGGGTTCGTTTCATCAGGAGACCCTGCCCGCGACCCGTGCCAACCCGCGTCGAAGGGCCCAAATTGTATATTGTATACAATATACAATTCCGCGACCGCTCAGAGCGACGAGCCCGTTGGGAGTGCGGCGAAGCATTCGCCGCTTTGGCTTTGCTCGCCACCCAGCCAAAGCGGCGACTCTGTCGCCGCACTCCAAAGGGGGCTTGCCGCCGATGGTGGCTTGGCACCCGGGTCGGCCCGCTGGGAGCCGGGGCTCAGGCAGAGCGAGGGGCGTTGCGGCCGAAGTCTTTATAGCCCAGGTGACGCGGGACGGGGGGCGGGTGGTTTGGGACGGAATCCCAGGGCAATCTCGGCAAATCGCTGGACGAGCGGCGGTCGGCGCGTAGGATGGATCGGATGGACGCGGGGCTATTTGGGCAGGGCGTGGTCATCGGGCTGATGGCGGCGGTGCCGATCGGGCCGGTGAATATCGAGATCATCCGGCGGGGCCTGACGCGCGGCTTTCGCCCGGCCCTGGCGCTGGGGCTGGGGGCGGTGTCGGTCGATGCGGTCTACCTGACGCTGGTCCTGGCCGGCGTGGTGCAGTGGGTCCGCGCGGAATGGCTGCAACGGCTGATGCTGGCCGGCGGGGGAGTGTTTCTGCTGGCGCTGGGGGTGCTGGCGGTGCGGTCGGCGCGGCGGGTGTTCGAGCCGGGCTGGCTGGAGCAGGCCCGCGGCGCCACCGGCGGCGGCCTGGGTTCGGTGGGCCGAAGCTACCTGGTGGGCCTGGGCCTGACGGCGAGCAGTCCGTACACGATCGCGTATTGGGTGAGCGTGTCGGTGCAGCTGGCGGGCCGGGCGTTCGACTGGGCCGACTACTCGGCCAGCCTGGCCGGGGTTTTCAGCGCGACGCTGAGCTGGGTGCTGTTCATCAGCGGCCTGTGCGCGTTGGGGCGGCGTTGGGTGGGCCCGCGGCTGTTCGGGCTGTTCAACCTGCTGGGGGCGGCGTTGCTGGGGGCCTTTGGCGTGTATTTTCTGGTCTCGGCGCTGTGGTGGTCACGGGCCGGGACAGGCCTATAGGCGTCTGCGCGAGGCCAGACCGACCGGGCGGCCTGGCAGCGCACGATTGACAGTGACCCCGGGCAGTTTATAATCGCGCGGCATATGAACACTTACCGCTTTGCCACCGTCGTCGGCCTGCTGCTCGTGGCCGGGATCCTCACCGGGTGCCTCGTCTCGCCGGGCGAGGTGGACCCTGACCTGCTCTACCAGTACCAGCAGCGGACAGTGCTGATGGGCCCGCCGGCGCGGACCAACGAGCTGCTGGCGGTGCCCGGCTCGACGGGCGCGCCGCTGCCGATGCGGGTCGACCCGCAGACCGGCGCCAAGCTCGTCGAGCTGAGCCTCCAGCAGGTGCTCTACCGCACGCTGGCCAACAGCCTGGACATCAAGGTCACCGGCTACGACCCGGCCATCGCCCGCCAGGACGTGATCGCGGCGGCGGCGGCATTCGACTACATCGTCTTCGGCTCGGTGGCCTGGGACAAGACCGACAGCCTGAGCCTCTCGGACATCTCGCGTCAGCAGTCCGAGACGCTGCGGGCCCAGGCCGGCGTGCGCCGTCCGCTGCCCACCGGCGGCGAGGCCAGCGTCGCCTACCAGGTCACGCGGATCGACAACGAGATCCTCCGCAACCGCCTGCCGTTCAACCCCGCGTACGAGCAGACGCTGGCCTTCCAGCTCACCCAGCCGCTGCTGCGGAACTTCGGGCCCGACGTGAACCTGGCCCAGCTGCGGGTGGCGAGGCTCAACCACAGCATCTCGCTGGCACAGTTCCACGCCCGCGTGCTGGACGTGCTGACCGAGGTGCAGGCGCAGTACTGGCAGCTGGCGCGTGCCCGCGAGGATCTGCAGATCCAGCAGCGGCTGCTGGAGGAGACCGAGCGGACGCTGGAGCTGGTCCGCCAGCGTCTGCCGCTGGACGCCAGCCGGGTGCAGCTCTCGCAGACCGAGGCCGCCGTCGCCAGCCGTCGGGCCGCCCTGATCCGCGCCCGCAACGAGATCCAGGACGTGCAGGATTCGCTGGTTCGGCTGATGGCCGACTCGTCGCTTTCGCTGGTGGACGACCTGGTGATCGTGCCGACCACGCCGCTGGCCAGCGAGGCGGTGGTGCTGGACCGGGGCGACCTGATCGCGACGGCCCTGAAGTACAGCCCCGAGCTGGCGCAGGCAAGGCTGGCGATCTCGATCGGCAACATCCAGGTCCGCGTGGCCCGCAACCAGCTGCTGCCCAGGCTGGACCTGCAGGCGGGCGTGGATGTCAGCGGGGTGGATGACGGCTTCGGCAGCAGCTTCAACGAGCTGGATGACCATGACTACATCGACTACAGCCTGGTCGCCCTGTTCGAGTACCCCCTGGGCAATCGGGCCGCCAAGGCCGTCCTGCGGCAGAGCCGCCTGCGCCGCATGCAGAGCGTGGTGACGCTACAGAACACCGCCGACCAGGTGGCCCTGTCGGTCAACGAGGCCGTCCGTGAGGTGGCCGCCAGCCTGGACGAGATGCGCGCCCAGCGAGAGACCCTCGAGGCCAACCGCGAGTACCTCCAGGCCATCAAAGACCGCCAGGAGTTCCGCGGGGCGCTGAACCCCGAGTTCCTGGAGCTGCGCCTGCGGGCGGAGGAGCAGATCTCGGCGGCCGCCCGAAGCCTGCTGCTGGCGACGGTGAACTACAACATCGCCCAGCTCAACCTGGCGCGGATCACCGGCACGAGCCTGCGGATGGCCGGCGTGGTCATCAGCGACGCGGAGATGGCCGACTTCTTCGAGATGCTCGCCGAGCGGGTCGAACTGCCCGCCGGCATGGTCGCCCGCCAGGCCGAGGCCATGCCCCTCGGCCCCGCCACGGTGGTGCCGATGACCCCGGCGACGCAGACGGCCCCCGCCCCCGAGGCCGGCGCGCCCGAGGCGATCGTCTGGCCCGAGCCGCAGGATCAGCCGCAGATCCTCCTGCCTGAGGCGTCCGCGACGGCGCCGGCGGCGGAGTAGCGGCCGCGGTGAGGACTCTATAATTCCGGCGGGGCCATCGGCCCGGGCCGGACAAGCGACATCGACGGAGTACATCGACCATGGCAGACATCGAGGCGGTATTCAAGGCGTACGACATCCGGGGCGTCTACCCCACGCAGGTGGACGAGGACCTCGCCTGGAAGGTGGGCCACGGCACGGCCCAGTTCCTGCGCAGCCTGCTGAGCGGCTACGATCGCGGCCAGAGCGCCGCCAATCGCGTCGTCGTCGGCCAGGACATGCGGACCCACAGCCCCGGCATGGCCGAGGCGCTGATGGACGGCGTGACCAGCACCGGCACCGGCTGCGTGCACGTGGGCATGGTCGACACGCCGTTCGTCTATTTCGCCGTCAACCACCTCGGCGCCTGCGGGGGCATTCAGGTGACGGCCAGCCACAATCCGCCCCAGTACAACGGCTTCAAGATCTCCGGCCTCAAGGCCAAGCCCATCGGCGAGACCACGGGCCTCAAGGAGATCAAGCGGATCGTCGCGACGCTGCGGCGGATGCCGTCGTCGGCGTCCAGCGCGCCGGTCGAGATGAACCTCTGGAACGAGTACCGCAAGCACGTGCTGCACTTCCTCAAGCTGCAGCGCCCCCTGCGGGTGGTGGTGGACGCCTCCAACGGCATGGCCGGCAAGATGATGCCGGAGATCTTCGACGGCATCGCCGATCTGGAGATCATCCCGATCAACTTCGAGATCACCGGGCAGTTCGTGCATCCGCCCAACCCGCTGATCGAGGAGAACCTGCAGATGACCAAGGACGCCGTCCGCGAGCACGGGGCGGACCTGGGCGTCTGCTTCGACGGCGACGCCGACCGCTGCATGTTCGTCGACGAGGAGGGCCGAAGCGTCGCCAGCGACCTGATGACCGCCCTGCTGGCCCGCCACTTCCTGCGGAACAACCCCGGCTCGATGGTGGTCTACGACCTCCGCTCCAGCCGCGTGGTCGCCGAGGAGATCAAGAACGCCGGCGGCGTGCCACGCCGCGAGCGCGTGGGCCATGCCTTCATGAAAAAGGCCATCGCCGAGGGCCATGCCATCTTCGGCGGCGAGCTGAGCGGGCACTACTACTTCCGCGACAACTTCAACGCCGACAGCGGCGCGATCGTCTTCGCCGTCGCCTGCAGCGTGCTCAGCAGCGGCCGGGAGAGCTTCGGCCAGCGGATCGCGCCGCTCCGCCGCTACGCCAGCAGCGGCGAGGTGAACTTCACCGTCGAAGACAAGGCCGCCAAAATGAAGGAAGTCGAGCAGACCTTCTCCGACGCCGAAATCGACCACCTCGACGGCGTGACCGTGCAGTACCCCGACTGGTGGTGCAACGTCCGCCCGAGCAACACCGAGCCGCTGCTGCGGCTCAACGTCGAGGCCAAGGACCAGGACCTGCTCGACCAGAAGCTCCGGGTCATCGAGGACATCCTCGGCAAGCGGGCCGAGGGGCACTGAGGATTTTTGATTTTTGATTTTTGATTTTTGATCTGCGATTTTCGAGGGCAGGGCCGCGTGCGAACGCCGCCCTGCCCTCGTGTTCTGCGCCCCCCCTGCCCAAGGCCACTCTGCCTACCGAATCTGTGGGCATCCCGGGCCCAGGCGAAGGTGGGGCTGCGCTAACGCTGCGCCCCAGCCTACGAAGTCGGCCCGCGCCGTAGGCTGGGGCGCAGCGAAGCGAAGCCCCACCTTCCCGGGTGCCCCCAGCCCGCACGGCCGACGGGCAAACGGTCTGGTCAGCTTGGAACAGTGGGTCTGGATCGTGCCGGAAGCTGCCCGACTGCAGAGGGTCTCTTCAGGCCGGTTCACCGGCCTTGGCTCCGCACTCGCGAGCGGTTTCGAAGTAGGCCCGGTAGTTGGCCAGCACCTTGGGCGGCAGGGTTGCGGTGATGGGCGTGGCGGTGGGCAGCAGGACGAATCGGCCGTCGGGGGCGCCGTCGGCGAGCACCGTGCGGACGCGGGCGGCGACGCTCTCGGGCGTGCCGTGCTCGAGCTCGTTGGCCTGCAGGCCCCCCATCAGGCACACGCGGCCGCCGATGCGGGCCTTGATGTCGGCCATCGTCACGTCGGCCGTGCTGGCCGGCAGCAGCTCCAGCGGCTCCAGCGCGGTCGGCTGCATGTCGGCGATCATCTCCAGGATCGCATCCAGCCGGCCATGGCAGTGCACGAGGGAGTAGTTGCCCGAGGCGTTGACCCGTTCGATCAGCGGCTGAAGGAACGGCACGACGAGCTTCGGGAAGTACCGGTGGGGGTTGATCAGCGGCGCGCCGGCGTACTCGGGCCCCCAGAAGCGCACGGCCACGCCCGTCACGGCCGAGCAGAGCTGCTCGAGCCCGGCCCGCAGCCGCTCGTACCATGCCCGCAGCAGTTCCAGGATGAGCCCCTCGTCCTCCAGCAGCATGAGGGCGAAGTTGTCGTAATGGAACAGGCCGGCCACGTGGCCCAGCGGGTCGCCCGGGCCCACCAGCACCAGCGCCTGCTCGCCCGCGCGGGCCTGCAGCTCGAGCACGGGCGCGGGGTCCACCTCGATCGGCTCGACCGGCAGCGACAGGTACGCGCGCGCGTCCTCGGGCGTCTCGATGAAGGGCTTGAGCTGCCACATGGTGGCCACGCCGGGGTCGCGGCGGCCCACCTGCGTCAGCTCGCCGCGCGGCGTGGCCAGCCGACAGGTGACGACCTCGCTGCCGCCCTCGACCGGCACGGTGTCCCAGCGGACGGCGTTGGCGTCGCCGGTCAGCTGCGTCAGCCGAACGTTGGCCCAGGCGAACGGGTCGCCCAGCTCGCGCTGCATCGCCAGCAGCGGCTCGTAGTCCGGGCAGCGGGCGTACCAGGCGTCGGGCGTCAGGTGCGACATCTCGTAGAGCGAGACGGGCACGCGGTCGCTCGCTCGGCCCTCCAGGGCGGCGACGAGGCGCTGGCGCGGGGTCATGGGCGTCTCCTTGCGGGCCGGCGGCGTCAGCCGACCGACGGGAACAGGTCGCGGTCGACGTGGGGCAGGAACATGGCCATGGTGTAGGCGTCCATGAAGTCGGGGTCGAGGTTGAGCTCGATGACCTCGGGGCGCAGGGCGGCCTGGCGCATCCGCGGGCCGGTCTGGCGGTCGACCAGGTGCAGGAACGCGCCGGCCAGCGAGCCGTTGCCGATGAAGGTGTACCGCTGCGGCGCAATGTCGGGCAGCATGCCCAGGGCGATGGCGTTGGGCAGGTCGAGGTAGCGCGCGAAGCCGCCGGCGAGGTAGACCCGCTCGATCTCGTCGAACCCCCGGCCCAGCTGCTTCATCGCGATCTGGATGCCGGCGAAGATGACGGCCTTGGCCTGCAGCAGCGTGGCGATGTCGGCCTCGGTGACCATGACCGGGGCGACGCGGTCGTCGGTGTCCTCGGCCGGGGCGACGATGAAGGCCGTCAGCTCTCGCCCGTCGGCGGTGGTGACGCTCTGCAGGCGGTCGCAGGCGCCGGCGGCCTCGCGGTCGAACCGCCCCGCCGCGGTCAGCAGCCCGGCGCGAAAGGCCTGGCCCAGGAAGTCGATCAGGCCCGAGCCGCAGATGCCGCTGGGCCTCACGCCGCCCAAGACGGTGTACTCGACGGCCAGGCTGCCCGGCTCGATGGTGATGCGGTCGATCGCCCCGTCGCTGGCGCGCATGCCGCAGGCGAGCCCATGGCCCTCGAACGCCGGGCCCGCCGGGGCCGCGCAGGCCACCACGCGGTGGCGGTCGCCCACGGCGATCTCGGCGTTGGTGCCGATGTCGACCATCAGCGTCAGCGCGTCGGTCTCGTGCAGGCCGCACAGGTCCATGTCGGCCGTGATGTCGCCGCCGATGTAGGCAGCGGCCGAGGGGATCAGGTCCACCGGGGCGTCGGGGTGCACGTGCAGGCCCAGCCGACTGGCGGGCACGCTGGGCGGCAGGTTGCTGGCGGGCTGGAAGGGCACGCCGCCGAGGTGCTGCGGGTCGACGCCCAGCAGCAGGTGCGCCATCACGGTGTTGCCGCCGACGGCGACGCGGGCGATGTCGGCGGGCGTCAGCTCGTGGCGGGTCAGCAGCAGGCGGAGCTGGCGGTTGATGGTCTGCTCGACGATCAGCCGCTCCATCTCGCGGAGGGTCTTGGGCGTGTTGGCGTAGGCGATGCGGCTGGCGACGTCGTCGGCGCGGCGGATCTGCTGATTGTAGCTGCTGGCGGCGTCGAGGATGCGCCCGTCGGCCAGGTCGACCAGGGCGCAGACGACCGTGGTGGTGCCTACGTCGATGGCCAGGGCGTACACGCGGCCGGTGGTGTCGCCGGGCTCGACGCGGACGATCTGCCAGTGGCCCGGGCGAATCTTGACCAGCGTGACGGTGACGTCGTACTTGCCCGCCTCGCACGCGGCCGGGGCGGTGCGCAGGGCCTCGAGGCTGGCCTCGACGGTGGCCTCGAACCCGGCCGCCTCCAGGCCAGCGGCGATGCGTTCGATGTCGCCGGCGGCGTGGTGGAGGCTGGGCGGCTCGAGCTGGAGGTGGCGCTTCTCGACCGTCGGGGCGCACTGCCAGCTGCGGAGGTGCTCGAAGTCGACGACGACCTTCTCGCCGGCCGTCACCAGGCTGTGACGCGGCACGCGGACGCGCAGGGCCTGCTCGCCGGCCCCCACGCGGGTGCGACAGGCGAGCACGCGGCGGGGCTGGCCGCCCAGGGCGATGGGCGTGCCGTCGGCGGCGGCGAACGCGCCGGCGATCAGATCGACCGCGCAGCCCCCGCAGCTGCCCTTGCCGCCACAGGCGACGTCGAGAAAGACGCCGGCGGCCTCGGCGGCCTCGGTGAGCAGCGCGCCGGCCGGCACGGTGGCGCGGACGGCGGTGGTGGGCAGTTCGAACTCGACTTCCACGTGCAGCTCGCGCTCAATGGCGGCCGAGCCGGAGGACTTCACGGTCACGAAAGACTCCCTTCGCGCTGGGCCTGCAGCCAGGCCGCGCACCACGCGTCGGCGCCGCTGCAGACCTCGGCGGCCCGGATGATCGCCCGCATCCCCGCCTGGCGCGGATCGACCCGGGCCGCCGTCAGACCATGGTAAACCAGAACCGTCATCACGGCCAAATGAATCCACCCCCGCTGGGGCAGGCCGAAGCTGGTGTTCGAGACGCCGGCTCGTCCCAGCGCCAGCCCCGAAGGGGCGGAAGATTTTAGCCGGGGGCGCAAGCCCCCGGATTGAGGCCCCTGCGCATCGTCAGCCCTGGAAGGGCGAAAGAATCCCCTCAGAGAGGCCGGG
>JAWLCG010000078.1:0-15769 GCA_041687295.1 Phycisphaerae bacterium
CCTGCACACCCTACGTCGCCACAGACATCGGAGGCGCCTGGCGCCTCCGCGGCGGGCATTGCCCGCCCTACGCCCGCCGCCGCAGGGCCAGGCCGGCCAGGGCCAGCAGCGCCAGGGCCGCCGGCTCGGGCACGGCTGTGCCGAGGCCGTAACCCCAGTTGCTCAGCAGGATGCTCAGGTCGCGGTCGTCGACCAGGCCGCTGGCGTCCACGTCCCCGTCGGTCCAGCGCACTGCACCCGAGTCACCCCAGTGGCTCAGCAGGATGTTCAGGTCGCGATCGTCGGTCCAGCCATCCAACGTGATGTCCGCAGCCGGGGGAATGCAGTAGGGCATAAAGTAGTCGTAGGTGATGTAGTCGGGCACCCACCCGGCCGGGGCGACGTAGACGTCCAGGGCCGCCCCCTCGGCCGCCCAGCTCGTGCCGATGCTGAAGGTGGTGTACTCGCCGGGCACCTCGCCGGTCAGGGCCGAGCCTTCGGCCGGGTTGCCCGTCCAGCGGATCAGCACGACGTTATGCCCGGTGCCCAGGCAGGCGACCGAGCCGGCGGCGTCCTCGGCGGTGGGGACCCACATGAAGTCCGGGTCGTGCTGCTTGATCCAGCCGAACTCGGCCGCGTAGCTCCAGTCGCCCCCCATCGCCAGCCGGGGGCGCTGCTGCGGCACCCAGGTGGACAGGGGGCTGTAGAGGCACAGGTCGGTATTGTGGTCGGGCCGCTGGCCGATCAGGGCCAGGCCGTAGTTCATGTATGGCTCTGCCTGCCAGTGGCGGACAACCCGGCTGGGGATGCGCCCATAGAGCATGCCCGCCACCGGCTGGCCCTGATCGTCAGTCAGGACGTCCTCGGCCGGCACGCCCGCCGAGGCTGGGTCGAACGACAGCGTCGCCACCGGCTCGCCCCAGAACCAGGAGTCGAACCCCGGCCCTGCGTTCGGGTTGCCCGCCCAGGCGCTGCCCAGCGCCAGGCCACACACCACAGCCGCCGTCCATGCCGCACGCATCATATGGAACCCCTTTCCGTAAAATAGCTTACCACATACCGGCCCGGAACGCCAGCCCCGAAGCCCGTAGGGTGTGCAGGTTCTGCCCGCAGCGAAGCGGAGGGCAGGTCCTGCACACGCAACGGCGGGCCGAGAGCCAGCCTCGACGCCCTCGTTCCGTGTGCAGAACCGCTGCGCTGACGCTCCGCGAACCTGCACACCCTACGTCGCCACAGACATCGGAGGCGCCTGGCGCCTCCGCGGCGGGCATTGCCCGCCCTACGCCCGCCGGCGTATGGCCAGGCCGGCCAGGGCCAGCATCGCCAGGGCCGTCGGCTCGGGGACGGCGGCGGTATCGCCCCAGGCCGACAGCAGCAGGTTCAGGTCGCGGTCGTCGACGAAGCCGTCCTCGTTGATGTCGCCGACCAGCACCCCCCACGGGTTGGGATCCGTATCGCCCCAGTGGCTCAGCAGCAGGTTCAGGTCGCGGTCGTCCACCTGGCCGTCGAGGTTGATGTCCGCCGGCAGGAACGCGGGCGGATCGGGCACGTAGAAGTCGTAGGTCACGTAGTAGTCCAGCCACTCGGCCGGGGCGACGTAGAGGTCGAAGGCAGCGTTGGCGTCGATCCAGTTGGGCGCGCCGATGCTCAAGGTTCGCCACTGGCCGGGGATCTCGCCGTCGAGGGTGGCCTCGCCTGCGCCCGACCAGCGCATCAGCACGACGTTGTGGCCGTTGCCCAGGCAGAACTGGTAGATGCCGGCCGAGGCGACGCTGCCGAAGTAGGGGTCCTCCTCCTTGATCCAGGCGCTGGAGTCGGCGTAGCTCCAGTAGCCGTCCATTCGCAGGCGAGGCCGGGCCGTCCGATTGGTGATCGTGGCGGTGGTGGCCCAGCAGTTGTTGGTCCAGTAGTTCGGCGGCCGGCCGATGATGGCCAGGCCGTAGTTCTCGTTGGGCGTCTGCTGCCAGTGGCGGATGACGTCGCTGGGCACCCGGGCGTAGTAGATCCGCTCGGGCACCACGGTCCCGTCGTCGGGGCTGTAGCGGTCCTCGACAGGGATGCCCAGCGCTTCGGGGTCGTTGAGCAGGTCGGAGATGGCGTTACCCCAGAACCAGTCGTCGAAGCCGGGACCGGCCACAGCACTGCTCAGGCCCAGGCCCGCAACTGCCGTCGCGATCAGCACTACGCGTAGCATGACAGGCTCCTTTCGAGATTCCCAGAGATGTGCGGGAGCGAGGGCTCCCGGTTGTGTCGTCAGCGTCGCCGTCGCAGAACCAGGACCCCCAGGCCCAGCAGCGCCAGGCTCGCTGGCTCGGGCACGGCCGGGGAGTGGACGATCGGATCCCACGGGTCCCAGGGGTCCCAGGGGTCCCAGGGGTCCCATGGGTCCCATGGGCTGCTCCAGAGGCTCAGCAGGATGTTCAGGTCGCGGTCGTCCACGATGCGGTCGTCGTTCAGGTCGCCCTCGCTCCAGCTGGCGTCGGTTCGGCCCCAGTTGCCCAGCAGGATGTTGAGATCCCGGTCGGTGGGGGGGTGGCCGGGGGAGTTGGGGTCGCCGTAGGTTACCGTCTCGGGGTCCCAGTCGATGGGCATGGCGTAGAGGTCGAAGGCGGCGTTGGGGTCCAGCCAGCTGGCGCCCAGGCTGAAGGTCCGCCACGGGCCCGGCACCGACCCGGTCAGGGCCGAGGCGGCGTTGGGGTCGCCCGTCCAGCGGAACAGCAGGACGTTGCGTCCGTTGCCCAGGCAGGGCCGCGAGCCCTCGCCCGTGGCTGCCGTCGGGTGCCAGTGGAAGTCCGGGTCGTCCTGCTTGATCCAGGCGCTCTGGGCGGCGTAGGTCCACCAGCCGTCCATCTTGAACCGGGGCCGCTCGTCCCACTTCCAGAGCGACAGGTGGGTGTAGACGCAGATGTTGGTGTAGTAGTCCGGCCCGCGCCCGATGACGGCCAGGCCGTAGTTGGTGTCCGGGTCCTGCTGCCAGCCCTGGACGACCATGCTGGGCAGCCGGCCATAGTAGATGTTCGTCAGCGGGTTGCCCTCGCCGTCGACCAGGATGTCCTCGGTCGGGATCCCCAGGCTGCCCGGGTCGCGCGACAGCGGCGAGAGCGGCTCGCCCCAGAACCAGTCGTCAAAGCCCGGCCCGGCCAGGGCTGCGCTCAGGCCCAGACCGCACAGGGCCCCCGCGATGCAGGTCAGCCGCAACATGAGAAGGCTCCTTTGAGAAGATGGATGGGTAGGAATCGGGAACGATAATCCTTATCTTTTCCGCCGCAGCATCCAGCCGCCCACCGCCAGCAGCGCCAGGCCCGCCGGCTCGGGGACGGCGGCCGAGTAGACGATCGGGTCCCAGGGATCCCACGGCCAGTCGGCCCAGTAGCTCAGCAGGACGTTCAGGTCGCGGTCGTTGAGCCGGGCGTCGGCGTTGAGGTCGGCGGTCCGGAGGTCTGACCGGGGGCCCGGCACGTCCTCGCCCCAGTGGCTCAGCAGAAGGTTGAGGATCTGCTCGGGCGCGAGTTGCGGCGGGTCGTAGGGCACGTAGTAGTCGTAGGTGATGTAGGCCTCGTCCCAGTAGGCCGGGGCCAGGTAGACGTCGAACAGGGTGTCCGGGCGGGCCCAGTCGGCCCCGATGCTGAGCGTCCGCCACTGGCCGGGCACCTCGCCGACCAGTTGGCCGCCAAACGACTGGCCCGACCAGCGCAGCAGCACGATGTTCTGGCCATCCTGCAGGGCAGCCCGGGCTTCCTGTGAGGTCTGGCCCGTGGGAACCCACATGAAGTCCCGGTCGTCGGCTTTGATCCAGGCGGCCGAGTCGGCGTAACTCCAGTAGGTCCCCATGCGCAGGCGGGGCCGACTCTCCCACTTCCAGACCGACCGGTAGGTATGGAGCACGGCGTTGGTGTGGTACTCCGGCAGCCGGCCGATCAGGGCCAGGCCGAAGTTGCCGGCCGGGTTGGCCTGCCAGTTGCGGATCACGTCGCTGGGCAGCTGGCCGTAGAAGGTGTATGGCACGGGCTGGCCCAGGCCGTTCATGAGGACCTCCTCGTCGGGGATGCCCCACTCGGCCGGGTCCTGCGTGAGCGTCGCGATTGGCACGCCCCAGAAGTCGTCGTCGAACCCCGGCCCGGCCTGGGCGGCCAGGCAGACCGCGCAGAGAGCCAATGACATGAGAATAGCACGTATCATGACAGTCTCCTTTCCCCTGCTCCTCAGATCGAAAGCACGCCCAGCAGACCCATGTCGAAGGCTGGGCCAAGAAATGGCTACCTCTGATTCTCTGCCGACTGGGAGGGTTTGTAAAGGCCCAATCCTAACCCCGAAACCGCGTTTTGCCCATCTTGCCGTCAGCGGGGCCGGCTGAGGGGCCCGCGGCTGCGGCGGATGGCGTGCCAGGTGCCCGAGCGGATCGTCCGGGCGGCCAGGGGGTAGAGCACGGTGTTCTCGAAGTGGATGTGGTCGCGGAGCAGCGGCCCCAGCAGGCTTACGACGTGGTCGACGCGGGCCCGGGCGCGGTCGAGCTGGCCGTCGGCGATCTGGCGGGCGAGCTCGGCCAGCTGGTCCAGGGCCTCGCGGACCTCCTGGTGCTCGCGGACGAGCCGTTCGAGCCCGTCGTCGGGCAGGTCGGCGCCGTCCAAGGCGGGGTAGAGCGCCAGCTCCTCGCAGCGGAAGTGGGGCTCGAAGGCGCCAAACCGCTCGACCAGGTCGGCCAGGACGCCGGCCTCCGGCGGCGAGTCCGAGGCGAGCGTCTGCAGGCGGCGGTTGAAGTGCTCCAGGTCGCTGAGCAGCCCGCCGAGCCGCTCGTGGTCGGCCATCAGCAGCGTCAGGGCGTGGCTGGGCGGCAGGCGCAGGGCCAGGGCCTCGGGGCTCTCGCTGCCGTCGCCGCCCAGGCCCGCCGGCGGGCGCAGCTCGTGAGGCGTCAGGCCCGCGTCGATCAGCACGTCCTGCACGATCACCGTTTCGTCCTGGGGCACGCTGGCCAGGAAGGCCCGGGCCTCCTGGCGGAGCCGCTCGCCCGGCTCGCCCGCGTGCAGCCGTTCCAATATCCGTCGAAGCTGATCAATCCGCGTCTCGTCCAAGGCCATCCCCCAATGGGCCCAGCGTTCGCCGGCCCGGTTCATTGTAGGCACGCGGCAAGGCCCGTGGTGGCCCCGGCCGGTGCGGGGCGGTAGAATCGGCACGATGGACCTATTGCACATGCCATACCTGTCGGCCGACCTGCCGGGCATCGGCGGGGCGATCAAGCAGCGCCCCGAAGACTTCCGCGTGACCGAAAGGCCCCTCTACGAGCCCAGCGGCGAGGGCACGCACACCTACTTCGGCCTGCGCAAGCGGGGCATCCCCACCCCGGCGGCTGTGGGGCAGCTGGCCCGGCGGCTCGGCGTAGCGCCCGGCGAGATCGGCGTGGCCGGCCTGAAGGACGCCCAGGCCCTCACCGAGCAGACGATGAGCGTCGAGCACGTCGAGCCGGCCCGGCTGGAGGGGCTGCGCGACGACCACTGGGAAGTGACGTGGGTCAGCCGACATACGAACAAGCTCCGCCGCGGGCACCTCTCGGCCAACGCCTTCGCCATCCGCATCCGCGACGTCAGCCGCGGGCAGATCGAGCCCGCGCGGGCGGTCTTCGAGCGACTCGTCGCGCGGGGGGTGCCGAATCTCTACGGCCCGCAGCGCTTTGGCCGGGCCGGCCAGAACGCGACCCTCGGCCAGGCCATCGTCGCCGGCGACCTGGAGGGCTTCATCCGCCGCATGCTGGGCAGTCCCAGCCCGGAGGACCCGCCCGACGTCGCCGCCGCCCGGGCCCTGTTCGATTCCGGCCAGGCCGACAAGGCCCTGCGCCGCTGGCCGGGACACTACTTCAACGAACGCCGCGCCCTGCGGGCCTGGGTCCGCACCGGCAAGCCCAAGCCCGCCTTCGCCGCCCTGGACAAGTTCACCAAGCGGTTCCTCGTGTCGGCCTTCCAGAGCGACCTGTTCAACCGCGTGCTGGCCCGGCGGATCGACTCGCTGCACACCGTCGCCGCCGGCGACCTGGCCCAGAAGCACGACTCCGGCGGCGTGTTCCTCGTCGAGGACGTCGCCGCCGAGGCCCCCCGCGCCGAGCGGTTCGAGATCAGCCCCACCGGGCCGCTGTTCGGCTACCGCGTCCGCCTGGCCGAGGGCGAGCCGGGCCAGCTCGAGCAGGCCGTGCTGGACGAGGCGCAGCTGACCCTGGAGGACTGGCGCAAGACCGGCGGCCAAAAGGTCAAGGGCGCCCGCCGCTCGCTGCGCTACCCCCTGGGCGAGCCGGCCATCGAGGCCGACGCCGACCGCCACGGCTCCTACATCGAGGTCCGCTTCACCGCCCCGGCCGGCTGCTACGCGACGGCCCTGCTCCGCGAGATCATGAAGGACGACGAGGCCGCTGCCGCCGCCGACGAGACCACCGCCCGCGAAGTCGAAGACTGACCCCGGGAACCCGCCGCACCCCCATGCGTCCAACCTGCGCGACAGGCGGACCTCGCTTTTGGAGTGCGGCGGCAACGACGCCGCTTTGGATCGCATACGGCAGAGCCAGCCAAAGCGGCGTCAAGGCCGCCGCACTCCATACGGCGCTCGCGCCCTGGGCCGACATCGGTTGGCGCGACTGACGAGCAGAGGCCCCAGGACGGGGCTGCAGGATGATGTGGAGATAGGACAGGATGGCGAGCCTTATGTCTGACCCCCAACCAGCCGCCGGAAGCCCCGCCTCGCGGCGTCTGACGCGCCGGCGGTTCCTGCTGGGCCTGGGCGGCGGGGCCCTCGCCTGCGCCGGGGCGGGGGTGGACGCCTACTTCATCGAGCCGCGCTGGCTGCGGGTGACCCAGCCGGTGGTGACGATCCCCCACCTGCCGGCTGAATGGGACGGCCTGCGGATCGCGGTCTGGGCCGACATCCACTGGAACCACATGATCGACGCCGCGCTGCTCACCGAGGCCGCCGCGCTGACCCGCCGCCACCGGCCCGACCTGATCGTCTACGTCGGCGACATCATCAACCGCCACGCCCCCGCCGACGAGCTGCTGGCCGTGCTGCGGACCCTCCGCGCCCCGCTGGGCGCCCTGGCCGTGATGGGCAACCACGACCACTACGACATGCTCATCCCCTCACTACGGACGATCGGCGTGCGGACGCTGGTGAACGCCCACGCCCTGCTGGAGCGGGACGGCTCGGCCCTGGCCGTCGCCGGCGCCGACGACCTCTGGCGGGGCCGGCCCGACCTGGCCAAGGCCCTGGCCGGCGTGCCCCAGGCCGTGCCGCGCATCGTCCTGTGTCACAACCCCGACCTGGCCGAGGAGATCGGGCCCGACCCGCGGGTCGACCTGATGCTCTGTGGCCACACCCATGGCGGGCAGATCCGCCTGCCGCTGATCGGCGCCCTGCAGACCGCCACCGCCCACCGCAAGCACACCTGGGGCCTCTCCCAGGGCCCCCACTGCCCCGTCTACACCACGGCCGGCCTGGGGATGGGCATCGTACCGCTGCGCTTCCTCTGCCGCCCCGAAGTTGCCATCGTCACCCTCCGCCGCCCCGCCACGTAGAGCCCCGGTCCTCGCTAGATGAACAGGTTGACCGCGGCGTGGTCAGCGGCGTCAAGGTAGGCGGCCACGCCGGCGGTTTCGACGCCGTCGATGAGCTCCTCCTGTTGGATGCCCATGAGGTCCATGCTCATCGAGCAGGCGACCAGGCGGACGCCGGCGGCCTGGGCCGAGGCGATCAGTTCGGGCAGGGAGGCGACGTTCTTCTTTCGCATGATGCCCTTGATCATCCGCAGGCCCATGCCGCCCATGTGCATCTTGGACAGGGCCAGCCGGTCGGCCCCGCGGGGCATCATGTGGCCGAACATCCGCTCGATGAGGTTCTTGCGGACCGGCGGGGCGACGTCCTTTCGCAGGACGTTGAGGCCCCAGAAGGTGAAGAACATCGTCACGGGGCTGCCCATGGCGGCGGCGCCGTTGGCGATGACGAACGAGGCCATCGCCTTGTCGAAGTCGCCGCTGAAGACGACCATCGTCTTGCCCTTGGGCTGGCCGTTGGCGGCGGGGGCGGCTTGGGGGTGCTGCTGCGGCAGTCGCTTGCGGATGACGGCCCGGCAGGCGGGGCCGGCGGGGCGGACCTCGAGCAGCTCATGGCCGGTGTTGCGGCACCAGGCCTCGACGTCGGCGGGGAAGCCCGGGTCGCCGGCGAGGATGGCGACAGCGGAGCGCTCGGGCAGCTCCTCCATGGCGGTCTTGAGCCGCATGATCGGGCCGGGGCACTGCAGGGCGCGGGCGTCGATCTCGCGGGCGATCATCACCTGGCCGGTGTCGGCAGCCTTGGCCTTGGGGGCCTGGGCGTCCTTCTTTTGGCCCCCGCAGCAGCCGCCCGTGCCGCAGCCCGAGCCGCCAGCGCCGGGGTCGATGCGATCGACGTCGGGGTCGGCGCCGGTGTCGTAGTGGACCTCCTTGGGCTCGGTGGCCTCGGGGGGCAGCATGCCGCTGACGGCCTGGTAGGTCTTATAGCCGCCGCTGAGGTTGCGGCAGCGGAACCCGTGCTGCTGCAGCGTGCGGCAGGCGAGGTAGCCCCGCAGGCCGACCTGGCAGAAGACCAGCAGCTCGCGGTCGCGGGGCAGCTCGGCGAGGCGGTCGCGCAGCGCGTCGACGGGGATGTTGAGAGCCCCGGGGATGGTGCCGGCCTCGACCTCGGCGGGGGTGCGGACGTCGAGCAGCATCTGGTCGGTGCGGGGGCTGATGGCCTGGTCGGCGTGGGCGATAGCCACGTCGCCGTCCAGGACGTTGCTGGCGACGAAGCCGGCGTAGTTGACCGGGTCCTTGGCCGAGCCGTAGGGCGGCGCGTAGGCCAGCTCGAGGTCGCGCAGGTCGCGGACGGTGAGCCCGGCGCGGATGGCGACGGCCAGCACGTCGATGCGTTTGTCGACGCCGTCGGCCCCGACGGCCTGGGCGCCGAGGACCTTGCCGTTGTCGGGGTCGAACAGCAGCTTGAGGCTCATCGGGTGGGCGCCGGGGTAGTAGCCGGCGTGGCTGGCCGGGTGGACGTAGACCTTCTCGCAGGGGCGTCCCAGGGCCTTGCACTGCCGCTCGCTCAGGCCGGTCATGCCGATGGCCAGGTCGAACACCTTGCAGATGGCCGTGCCCTGGCTGTGGCGGTAGACGCTCGGCCGGCCGAAGACGTTGTCGGCCGCGATGCGCCCCTGCCGGTTGGCCGGGCCCGCCAGCGGGATCAGCACGTTCTGGCCGCTGACGAGGTGGCTGACCTCGGCCGCGTCGCCGACGGCGTAGATATTGGGGTCACTGGTGCACATGTGTTCGTCGGTGGCGATGCCGCCGGTGGGGCCGATCTCCAGCTGCGCCTCGCGGGCGAGCTTCACCTCCGGCCGAACGCCGATGGCGACGATGACCAGGCCGACGTCGACGGCCTCGCCGGTGCTCAGTTGGACGCGGAGCTGCCCGTTGTCTCGTCGGACGGCCGTCACGGAGGTGCCCACGCGCAGGTCCACCCCGTGCAGGCGCAGCTGCTGGTGGATGGGGGCGACCATCTCCAGGTCGGCCGCCCCGAAGACCTGCGGGGCCAGCTCCACCAGCGTCACGGCCAGGTCGCGCTGGCGCAGGGCCTCGGCCATCTCCAGGCCGATGTAGCCGCCGCCGATGACCAGGGCCGAGCCGGCCTCGCCGGCGTCGACGACGGCCTTGATGGCGTCCATGTCGGCCAGGCTGCGGAGGGTGAAGACGCCCTCGCCCTCCAGGCCAGGGATCGGCGGGCGGACGGGCTCGGCGCCAGGGCTCAGGATCAGCGCGTCGTAGGGCGCGACGACCTCCTCGCCGCTGTCGAGGTTGCGGGCGACGACGCGGCGGTTCTCGCGGTCGATCCGCACGACCTCGTGGCGGACGCGGACGTCGATGCGGTAGCGCTGGTGCATGCCGGCGGCCGTCTGCACCAGCAGACGCTGGCGATCGGGGATGGCGCCGCCGATGTGGTACGGCAGGCCGCAGTTGGCGAACGAGATGTCGCGCCCCCGCTCGAAGAGGGTGATGCTGGCCTGCTCATCGAGGCGTCGGGCGCGGGCGGCCGCCGATGCGCCGCCGGCGACGCCGCCGACAATCACGATTCGCTTGGGCTGCTGGCTCGCTGTGTCCATGGTGGGCTCCATTGGGGTGCAGGCCCCTTGCGGGGGCCGGGTCTGTGTGACTCTCACGCGTGACGGTGTCCGCCGGGGCACAACCCGTCCGGACGTCCGACGGGCAAGGGCCCTAGTCCGCCTCGCACGTGCTGCGGATGCACCGCAGCAACTTGGGCAGGCGAGGGTTGGCGATACGGTATAGCACGACTCGGCCCTGGCGCTCACTGTCGAGCAGGCCATGGCCTTTCAGGAGGCGCAGGTGGTCGCACGCCTGCGCGTCGGGCAGCTCGCACAGCCGAGCGATCTCGTGGACCGGGTACTTGCCCTGCATCAGGATCTCGACCATCCGCAGCCTCGCCGGGTGCGCCATCACCTTGAGGCACTCAGCCGCCTGCTGCAGGTCGTCCAGGGCGATCAACGTCAACTCTTTGGCCATTGCGATACCTCCGACAATCAATATATCGCAAGGTTACGATATGTCAAGGGTACGCTGCGAATCGTTGCACGGTTCGGCCGGGGGAAGTGAAGATGGGTTCTGCCGTAGGGCGGGCAATGCCCGCCGTCGTAGGCGTGGAGCGCCACGGCGGAGCTAGCGCCATCGCTGCCGGGCCTCGCTTTGCTCGACCCGGCCTACGGGCTCTGCTCGTCTGGCGGGGAGGCCTCGTCGGGGCTCTCGGGCTGCTCGTCGACGGGGGGCGTTTCGAGCGGCTCGGGCGGCTTTTCGACCCCGTGGGGCTTGACGGGCGGGTGGCGGCGGATGACGAGGTGGTCGGCGAGCGTCCAGAGCGCCATGTCGATCGGGATGGCCAGCAGCAGGCCCGGGATGCCGAAGAGTTTTCCCCAGAGCACGATCGAGAACAGCGAGACGATCGGGGGGATGTGGACGGCCCGGCGCATGACCAGGGGGATGACGACGTTGCCCTCGAGGATCTGGATGACGACGTAGACGATGATCACGCCGATGATGGCCGTGGTGCCCTGCGTGCTGGCCAGCAGCAGGGCGACCACCAGCGTGAAGGTCGGGCCGATGGTGGGCACGATCTCGGCCATGCCCGCCAGCAGCGCCAGCGGGCCGGTGAAGGGCAGGCCGACGATGCTGTAGCCGATCCACGAGGCCACGCCGATCACCACGCTGCTGGCCAGCGTGCCCAGCAGCCACCAGCGCAGGCGGGGCTCGAGGTCCTGGACGATGCCGCGCAGGGCGTCGCGGTAGGCCGGCGGCGCCAGGCCCAGGGCCGGGTCGAGCAGCTTGCGGCGGCTCTCGCCCAGCAGGTAGATCGAGCCGATGAACAGCATCGCCAGGACGATGATGACGTTGACGGCGACATCCGTGGTGCGCGAGACGACCTCCGAGGCCGTGCCGCCCGCGGCGAAGAATCGGCCCAGCCGGCCGAGAATGGCCCCGACGGTGATGGCCGGCTCCAGGCCGATCGCTTCGCTGAGCGAGCCCAGGGCATCGTTGACGGTCTGGCGCAGGGCGGGCATCTGGCCGAACTGCTGGCGCATGGGCTCGATCAGCAGCCAGCCCAGCAGCGTCAGCACGCCCAGCCCGGCCAGCAGGAACCCCAGGCCGGCCAGCAGGCTGCCCCACCACCGTCCCAGCGGCAGCCGGCGGGCCACCGGCAGCAGCAGCGAGGCGATGGCGGCCGTCGCCAGGAAGCCCAGGAACAGCAGCTCCATCGCGGCGCTGAACTTCAGGAACAGCACCAGCCCCACCGCCAGGGCGAACAGCAGCGACAGGCGGTAGACCTGGACGCTGTGCTTGGGCGGGCCCGGCGGCGGCTGCTCGGGCCGAACCGGCACCGGCGGGCCAGCGTCGGTCGAGTTGTCGTGGTTGCGCTTGGCATGCATGTGACCATTATAGCGCGGCCTGCGGCCCTGAAGCGAACAGGCCCCTGGGCGCGTTGACTTGCCGGGCCGACAGGTCTAGGATGCTGGTGTGGGCAAAGCGGGGAGCGTTCGTTTTGCAGCCTGACGTCGGCGCTGCGCCGTAGCGCCACAGAAAAAGGGGGTCCCATCATGGGGACGAATCACGATCCGTCGTTCATTCCTGCGCCAGTGGTCTCGCCGGGGCATCTGGAGAGTCTCGAACCGCGCCTGATGCTTTCGGTCACGCTGGGCGGCACCAACATCAGTCACACCTTTCAGACGGCGGCGGGCACAAACGTCACCGCGATTCTGCAGGGCCCGGGCACGGCCACGCTGAACTTCACCGAGCCAGACGCCACCAGCGGCGACCTGGTCAGCATCGTCACCGAGGGCACGACGCTGCTATCCTCGCTGATCGTGCGGTCGGGCGGGCCCATCGAGATCGAGACCCTCACCGTCAACGACTCGCTCAACCAGCTGGTCGCCCCGCTGGTCGACGTGACCGGCGACGTGGTGATCGAGGACCTGGTCCGCTTCGTCCAACTGCGCAACATGGCCAGCGACGCCCAGCAGAGCTTCACCATCGGCGGCCTGGAGGCTGGCGACGAGGCCCCGCCGGTGCCGGTAACGGCCACCGTCCTGCTGGGCCAGGTTCAGGACCTGACCTTCAGCTCGGCGGTGGGCCTGAACCTGCTGCGGGCGACGGCCTGGCTGGACCGGGACGCACCGGAGGAGGGCGACCCAGTCGCCGACGTGGTGACCGCGCCCTACATCAATATCCTGCAGGTGCTGGGCGGCGTGGGCGTCGAGGGCGACTTCGAGGCTGACCTGGCCCTGTCGGGCGAGGGCAGCCCCTTCCGCCTGGCGCTCAACAGCGCGTTCATCCGCGGCGACCTGCGGGATGCCGCCTGGACCTTCGACGGCGACGTCGACGCCGACGGCACGGTCGACGCGACGCCCGACGTGGGGCAGGTCCTCGTCTTCGGCGAGACCCGCAACGTCGCCATCACCATCGGCGAGGCCCCCGAGGGCGTCGTGCGGCGGATGCCGTACCTGCGCCTCGGCGACGTGGGCGAGACGACGATCGACTCGGCCGTCGGCATCGGCACGCTGTTCGTCACGCGCTGGATGGACGCCGTTGCGGGCGAAGACCCCGGCACCACGGTCGACGTGGTGGTCGACGCCATCAGCGCGCCGTCCATCAATCACCTGCTGGCGATCGGGGCCGGGCCGGCCACGCCGGGCGACTTCCAGGCCGACCTGAACCTCACCGGCGCCGGCAACCCGTTCGGCCTGGCGCTGAACGTCGCGACGATTTACGGCAGCCTGACCGACGCGGTCTGGACATTTGACGGCGACGCCGACGATGACGGCACGCCGGAGTCGGCCCCGCGGCTGGGCAGCCTGCATGTCCTCCGCAACACCCGCAGCTTCCAGCTCAACGTGGGCGACTCGCCCGAGGGCACGCTGCAGCGCGGCATGGTGTTGCGCCTGGGCGACGTGGCCGACTCGGCCATCGACAGCGGCCAGGGCATCCAGCTGCTGTTCGTCACGCGGTGGCTGGACGCAATTCCGGACACCGACCCGGCCGTCGACGCGATCGACGACGTCATCACCGCGCCGTGGATCGGCACGCTGTTCGTGCTGGGCGGGGTGGGGATCTCCGGCGACTTCGAGGCCGACCTCAACGTCAGCGGCGCCGGCAGCCCGTTCCGCTCGGCACTGGCCAACGTGCTGGTCCGCGGCAACGTAGTCGCCTCGAGCTGGGTGCTCGACGGCGACCTGGACGGCGACGGCACGATCGACGCCCTGCCGGACCTCGGCGCGCTGACGATCCTGGGCGATACCCGCGGGTTCCTGCTGAGCATCGGCGGGGCCCCGGACGGCACGGCCTTGCGGCGCAACCCGGTCATCCGCCTGGGCACCGTCGCCGAGAGCCGTATCGAGTCCCAGGCGGGCCTGAGCATGCTGATGGTCAACAACTGGCTCGACGCCGACAACGACGGCACCGACGAGGTCGAGGACGCCGTCATCGCCCCGTGGATCGGCACGCTGTACGTGCTGGGCACGCCGGCGACGGACGTGTCGAACAACTTCGAGGCCGACCTGAACCTCAGCGGCGCCGGCAGCCCGTTCCGCTCGGCCCTGTCGGCCGGGGTGGTCCGCGGCAACGTGGTCAACGCCGAGTGGACCTTCATCGGCGACGTGGACGGCGACGGCACGGTCGAGGCGATTCCCGACCTCGGCTCGCTGGTAGTGCTGGGCGACACGGACAACTTCGGCCTGACCATCGGCGAGGCCCCCGCGAACACGCCCTTCCGGCGCAACCCCGTCCTGCGGTTCCGCGACATGTCCAACACGCGGGTGGTCAGCTCGCCGGGCATCTTGTCGCTGGTCGCACGGCGGTGGCTGGACGCCAACCCCACCACCGGCGCCGACACGGGCGAGGACCTGCTGGAGGCGCCCTTCGTCAACCAGCTATTCACGCTGGGCACGCCGGACGCCCCGGGCGACTTCCAGGCCGACGTCGACCTCAGTGGCGACGGCCGCCTGCTGGCCGGCAACCGCCGGCTGGGCAGCGGCTACATCAGCGGCAACCTGACCGACTCGACCTTCGACGTCGACGGCCACGCCACGTCGCTCAACGTCCTGGGCCTGGTCGATCGCACGACCATGAACATCAACGGCAACGCCACCATCATCCGCTTCCGCGACCTTGGTGCCAACGGTGACATCACGGTCGCCGGCGACGGCTTCGTGGTCACCGGCCAGCCGTTGGGCGTCAACGCGCCGGCCTCGGACACCGACGCGGGCACCGTCAACATCGGCGGCAACGCACGGGTGCTGACCAGCGGGCAGTTCCTCACCTTCGGCACCGCGCCGGCCGGCACGTTCAACACGCTTTACGCCGCCCCGACGCTGACCAGCCAGAGCCTGTCGTTCCAGGAACTGCTCGGCTACGACCTGCTCGGCGCCGACTGGACCTACAACGTCAGCTCCCCCTTCGATCCGAGCGTCAACACCATGACCGTGTCGGTCTCGCCCGAGCTGATCGAGGTGATCGACAACATCGGCCGGAACACCGGCCAGACCTACGACGTCGCCCGCGTCACGCAGGTCTTCGCCGGCGGCACGATCACCTCGGACTGGGCCACCGACGCCGTCGCCACCCGCCTGGTCACGTGGCAGACCTCCAACACCCAGGGCGTCAGCAACGGCCTGCTCGCCGACCTCAACGGCGTGCCCATCGCACCGGCCCAACTTGACCTGGGCCGGACCTACACCGCCCAACGGCCCCTGGAGGGCGAGTGGCAGCAGACCGTCGGCCTCACCGGCGGACTCTCCACGCTCGAGATCACCAGCGGCACCGTCTCGACCACGCTGACCGTCCTGGGCTACGAGCAGGTCACCGTGCCCGTCGGGCAGTTCCTCGCCATCAAGTACCAGAGCCGCATCGTCATGAACGGCGTGGTCCAGGGCGAGGTCGTCATTGAGGAGAACGATCCGGAAACCGACGAGGACGACGTGACCATCAACGTCACTCGGCCCTTCCAGGTGGTGCTCAACGAGACCGGCTGGGCCGTGCCCGGCGTCGGTGTCGTCCAGGCCACCACCAGCCGGACCTTCGTCGTCACCGGCGGCGGCAGCTCCACCCAGACGCTCACCCGCCAGCTCGCCGACGTGGTGCTTCCGGACTAGAGCACTTCACGGTTGAGACGTCATATTGCCGATAGAAGGTGCATGACTATAGCTACGGAAGGTATTCGACAACGGGCGATCGAGGCATATCAGGCC
>JAWLCG010000079.1:0-10523 GCA_041687295.1 Phycisphaerae bacterium
CTGCGGCATGCGGGTGACGACCCAGCGGCGGGCGACGGCCTGCTTGGACGAACTCTTCTCGCCCTGCATGAGGAACCAGTAGCCCAGCAGCAGGTCCATGGCCATGTCGACCAGGCGCCGGCCGTGGAGGTCCATGTACTCCGTGCCGCCGGGCTGGGCCTTGGTGAAGACGATGGCCTCGTCGAGCATGGCCCGGCCCGCGTCAAGTTTCTCGGCCAGCGGGGCGGCCCACTCGGGCCACTGGCGGTCGGCCAGCTCGGCCAGGTAGGCCGAGGCCGAGCCGCTGACGACGCCGCGGACGGCCGCCACCACCTGCAGCTGGGTGGTGCCTTCGTAGATGGTGGTGATACGGCTGTCGCGGAGGTGCCGCTCGACGGGGTAGTCCTTCATGTAGCCCGAGCCGCCCAGCACGGCCATCGCGCCGTTGCTGACGCGCATCGACATCTCGCTGGCGATGTACTTGGCCATCGGCGTGAACATGCCGTTGGTGCGTTTGAGCTTGCGGCTGGCGTTCTTGACCTCGCGGGCCTGGTCCTTGTCGAGCGTGCCTTCCTCGAGCTTGCGGAGCAGGCAGTTCTCCTCGTCGGTGTGGAAGGCGGCCCAGTAGGTCATGGTGCGGGCGGCCTGGATATCCAGGGCCATGTCCACCAGCAGCTCGCGGACGGCCGGGAAGTTCTCGATGGCGGTATCGAACTGCTTGCGACTGGCGGCGTAGTCGCGGGCGACGCGGTAGGCGGCCTCGCCGATGCCCAGGCCCTGGGCGGCGATGCCCACGCGGGCGCCGTTCATCAGGCTCATCACGTAGGTGATCAGCCCGCGCTGGCGCTCGCCGATGAGCTTGGCCGGGGCGTCGTTGAAGTACAGCTCGCAGGTCGGGCTGCCGTGGATGCCCAGCTTGTTCTCGAGGCGGCGGACCTTGACCCACGGGCCACGCTCGACCAGCAGCAGGCTCAGGCCGCGGCCATCGCTGATCTCCGGCTCGGTCCGCGCCAGCACCAGCAGCACCTCGCCGCAGCCGTTGGTGATGAACCGCTTGACGCCCTGGACGCGCCACTCGCCGTCGGCGTTCTGGTAGGCCCGCACCTTGACCGACTGCAGATCGCTGCCGGCGTCGGGCTCGGTGAGCACCATGGCGCCGGTCCACTGGCCGTTGGCCATCGGGGGCAGGTACTCCTGCTTGATCTGCTCGCTGGCGAAGGCGTTGATGGTCTCGGCGATGCCCTGCAGGCCGAAGATGTTCATCAGGGCGGCGTCGGCGCGGCTGACGATCTCGTTGGCCATCGTGTAGACGAGGTTGGGGCAGTTGAGCCCGCCGTAGCGGTACGGCAGGGTGAAGCCCATCATGTCGGCCTGGCCGAGGCGCTTCAGGGCCAGCGAGATGCCCGGAGCGTAGGTCACCGAGCCGTCGTCGTTGAGCACGTTGCCGACCTGGTCGGTATGCTCGGCGGTCGGGGCGATGACGTCGCCCGACAGCTCGCCGACGACCTCGAGGAGGCGGCGGTAGTTGTCCACCGCGTCGGCGGCGTCGGTCGGGGCGCAGTCGAACTGGCCAGCGTAGCGGAAGCCGTCTTCCGTCAGCTCGGCCAGGTGGCCCAGGTCCAGGGTCTCAAAGAGGAACTTGATGTCTTCGTTGTCGTTGAAGAAGTTGGCCATCGGGTCGAACTCCCGTCGAAGGTAATGCCTGGCGCGGGGCCGGGCCGGGTTACGCCTGGGCCGCCTCGGTCGCGGCCGCGCCGGTGCGGATCACCTTGATCAGCTTGGGGATCACCACGGTCAGATCGCCCACGATGCCGTAGTGGGCCACCTGGAAGATCGGGGCATCGGGGTCGCTGTTGATCGCGATGATCTTGGCGGCCTCCTGCATGCCCGCCTGGTGCTGGACAGCCCCGCTGATGCCGGCGGCGATGTACAGGGCGGGCCGAACGGTCGTGCCGGTCTGGCCGACCTGGTGGTCGCGGTCGACGAAGCCCAGGTCGACGGCGGCGCGGCTGCCACCGACGGCGGCGCCAAGGCAGTTGGCCAGGTCCCAGATGAGGCGGAAGTTGTCCCGGCTGCCGACACCGGCGCCACCGGCGACGATGGTGCGGGCGGCCTTGAGGTTGACCTTCTTCTGCGTGCGGTGGCTCTCGAGGATCCGCAGCGGCAGCTTCAGGCTCGCCAGGTCGGCGGTGCAGGGGACGACTTCGCCCTTGCGGGCGGGGTTCTCTTCGGGCATCCGCATGACGCCCTCGCGAACGGTCGCCATCTGCGGCCAGCGGTCGTAGTTGATGATGGTGGCGATGATGTTGCCGCCGAAGGCCGGGCGGATCTGCAGCAGCAGGTTCTTGTGCTCCTCGCCGCTGCCCGCGACGGTGTGGTCGCCGATCTGCAGGTCGGTGCAGTCGGCGGTCAGGCCGCAGCGCATCTGGCTGGCGATGCGGGGGGCGAGGTCGCGCCCGATGGCCGTGGCGCCGAACAGGCAGATCTGCGGCCGATGCAGCTCGATCAGGTCGCACAGGACCTTGGTGTAGCCGACCGTCTGGTAGACGGCGAGCTTGGCGTCCTGGGCGAGGTAGACCTTGTCGGCCCCGTTGGCGATGAGCTTGCCGGCCAGGGCCTGGACGTCCTGGCCCAGCAGCGCCGCCGCCAGCGGCACGCCCAGCTCATCGGCCAGCTCCCGGCCCTTGCTGAGCAGCTCCAGCGGCACGTCGCTCAATTTGCCCGCCTCCTGCTCCGCGAACACCCAGACTTCGCCCTGACGATTTACGTCGATCATGCTGTTGTCCTTATCAGTGCTGGCCACGGGGGAGCAGCCCAGCCGGGCAATCCCACCTCTGGCGTAAACGTCCGTCAATGCGTCACCGCGTCACCGCGTCACTGCGTCAGAAGAAGCTCAACCTGTGTCACCACTCCGCGGGGCATCCTCCGGGGCCTGCCCCGGCCCGGCCTTGTCTTTCATGCACCGGCGGAGGTAGGTGATGTAGCCGTTCAGAAGAGCCCTGACCCGCTCAGCGTCGGCACGAATGTCCGCGAGGTGAACGCTCTCAAAGTAGCCCTCATCCTCGCAGAGGCTGAAGTCGTCAATCAACTCCTCGATGCTTCCGCGTGAGCGGTGCAGATAGCTGATGTTGTGCCGACGGCTCCAACTGCCATGGCCCTCGGCGATATTGTTCGTCAACGACAGGGCCGCCCTGCGCATCTGCGTAACCAGGTTGTACTTCTCTTCGGGCGGCAGCTGCCGGGCCAGACGATATACCCGGTGACGCAGAGCCCGCGCCGCCTGATACACCTCCAACCCTTCGAATCCCTCGGCCATTCAGGTGCCCCGAAGGAAGTCCACGCGTCTGTCCGGTTCACCAGCCTACGCAGTGACGCGGTGACGCATTGACGCAGTGACGATCCTGCCCTACCCGATCGTATGATCCACGATCAGCTCGTCGATCATGGTGGCCAGGCCTTCGTCGGTGGGCTCGACGACCTTGTGGCCCTTGCCGGTCAGGACGACGGCCTGGATGCGGTGCACCTTGGTCGGGCTGCCGTCTCGGCCACACCAGACGATGTCGGCGTCGATGTCGTCGAGGTTGAGCTGCTCGATGAGCAGGCCCTTCTCGGCCAGGTCGGCGACCTGGGCCTCGACCTCGGCGGCCTGGGCAGACTTGTCGGCGTCGGGCATGGCCTTGGCGACGGCCATCTCGACCTCGGAACGGCAGCGGGCCTTCTTGTACTTCATCAGGCGGCGGGCGGCGGCGGGACGGGCCTCGCCGGCGGTGTCGACGACCGTCAGCAGCACCGGCAGGCCGCTCTCGACGAGCTCCCAGCCGTTGCCGACGTTGCGCTTGGCCTGGATGCACCCGGGCTTGAGGTCGATCAGCTGCTCGACATACGTGATCTGGGCCATGTCGAGCTTCTCAGCCAGCTGCGGGCCGACCTGGGCGGTGTCGCCGTCGATGGCCTGTCGGCCACACAGGACGACGTCGATGTCGCCGAGCTTGCGGACCGCACAACTCAGGATGTAGCTGGTGGCCAGCGTGTCGCTGGCGGCGCAGCGGCGGTCGGTGACCAGCACGACGCGGTCGGCGCCGCGGAAGAGGCTCTCGCGGAGGATCTCGCATGCCGTCGGCAGGCCCATCGTCACCACCGTGACGGTGCCGCCGAAGCGGTCGCGGATGTCCAGGGCCATCTCCAGGGCGTGGAGGTCTTCGGGGTTGTAGATTGCCGGCAGGGCCGCCCGGTTCACCGTGCCATCGTCCTTCATGGCGTTGCCGGTGATCCGCTTGGTGTCCGGGACCTGCTTGACCATTACAGCGCAGTTGAATCCCACTGGCCTGACTCCTTTAGGGGGTCGTGGAGCGCCCGATATAGCGGGGCAATGGATGTCAGCGAAACCGGGAATGTACGCAGCCAGAGCGGGCAAGTCAAGGTCAAAGCCCCTTCCGGGCGGCAAAAGTGTCCCTCCCCCCACCGCCCCCCGGCGAAGGCCTCTTCCTGCCGGGGCCGCAACAACTTTCCCGGCGGTTCCTTGCGTCTCCGCAAAGCAGAGAGCGTCCCGGTGGCGTGGCTACGGCGTTTGTCGCCACGTCCTATTCGTGCCATCCTCCCCCATTCGTGACCCTCAACCGTCCGGAGTTCGCGGAGCCCCCCCTGAGTGCACAGCCATGATGGACGGCAAACCCATTTGGAGTGCGGCGGCTTGACGCCGTTTTGGCTGGCTCCGGTGTTGGGGTAGGCCGGACTGCGTCCGGCCTACCCGAACGGGCGGTCGCCTTCCTGAGAGGGAAGAGGCAGTGACCGCAGACGAGCGGGCTGGCGGCAATAACCGCGGCCCGGCTCCCGTTGAACCCTCCAGAGACCGCAGGACCGAAACCCTTGCCCGCCGGCCCCGACGAAGGCCGGCGGCATCCTGGAGAGAGAGGCAAGACCATGAGAACCTGGACAACGATCGGTGCGATGGCGATGTGCGTGGCGATGACGGTGGGGCTGGCCCTGGCCCAGCCGGCCGGGCGAGAGAGGGGCCAGCGACGGGGCGAGGGCTTCGCACCCCCGCCCGGACAGGATCAGCGCATGGACGGCGAACGGATGGGCCAGGGCCCCCACCGGCCCGACCAGCCGATTCTCGGCGCCCTGCGTGGGCTGAACCTGACGGCCGAGCAGCAGCCCCAGGTCCGCCAGGCCGTCCAGCAGCTCCAGCAGGCCCTCCAGGACGCCCAGACCCCCGAGGCCCGGCGCGACGCGATGGGGGCCTTCCGCGACCGCCTCGAGCGGATCCTCACGCCCGAGCAGCTCCAGCAATTCCGTCGGCAGATGGGCCCGCAGCGTCCCGGGCAGCGAGAAGGGGTGCCTGAGCCCATGCGTCGGCTCGCCGAGCAGCTGAACCTCACGCCCGAGCAGCGCGAGCAGCTGCAGGCGGCCCACGAGGCCTTCCGCCAGCGGGTCCAGCAGATCCTCACCCCCGAGCAGCGCGAGCAGTTCCGCCAGCTCATGAGCCAACGTCGCGGCCCCGGCGGCTTCGGGCCTCGCGACGGCGTCGGGCCCCAGGGCGACCGCCCCGGCCAGGGCCTCCAGGGCCGACCCGGCCAGCGCCCCCGCGGCGGCCAGGGCGCGCCCGGCCAGGGGCCCGACCGCCCTCAGGGCCGAGACCGCCAGCGACAGCCCGCCCTGTAGAAACCCCTGCGTCGAACCGCCTCACGGGGGCGGGTCCATCCGGGCCCGCCCCCGTGCTTTGCGCGGAAGCTGGCCCTGGCCAGGCCCGGGGCGGGCCGCTAGAATTGCCCCGACCCTCCAACCCCCGGAAAGGACGTTTTTCCATGGCCGATCAGGTGACCGACCCCCGCGCCAGCTTCTGGCGCGAGCACTTCGACCTCGCCTACGACTACGACCGCTACCTGCAGCGGTCCGACCCGGCCCGCGCGAGCCGCTGGCACGATATGGACGGGCAGATCCCCGAGCTGACCGACGCGCAGATCGCCCGGCTGGCGCCCTACCGCAACCGCACGCTCAACGTGCTGGTCTACTCCGGCGTCTGGTGCGGCGACTGCATCCGCCAGGGGCCCATGCTCAAGCGCGTCGCCAACGCCGCCGGCGAGAACGTTCAGCTGCGGATCATCGAGCGCGAGGCCTCGCCCAAGCTGATGGAGGAGCTGCGGATCCTCGGCGGCCATCGCGTGCCGGTGGTGGTCTTTTTGTCGGAGGACTTCTACGAGGTCGGGCGCTTCGGCGATCGGCTGCTGTCGGCGTACCGCGCCATCGCCGTCCGCTCGGTCGGGGCCGCCTGCGACACCGGCCTGGTCGCCCCGCCGGCCGAGGCGCTCGCCGCCGAGCTGGCCGACTGGGTCGACGTCTTCGAGCGGATGCTCATCATGGTCCGCGTCTCGCCCTTCCTCCGCAGCCGACACGGAGACTGAAAGGTGGGGCTCCGCACGCGGGTTGACGGTGCCGTCTCAACCCAAGCCCACGGATTGCCATCCGTGGGCCTCTCGGCCGGGCCGTCCATCGGGCGGCACAACGCACCCGCTCGCCCGAAAGTCAGCGCCTGGCGAGGCCGATGTCGGGCAGGTATGCCCGACCTACGGGCTTCGGGCAGAGCCGGCCCTTGCCCTGACCCGGCCTGCGCACTACCATAGCGCCCCACACAGCCCAAGACCCAAAGGAGAACCGCCCCATGGCCATTATCAGCGCCTTCGCCGACGAGATCGACCAGAGCCTCGCCGTCCAGATGGACGTCTGCGAGCAGCACGGCATCCGCCACATCGACGTGCGGAGCATCGACGGCACGAACGTCTCGGCGATGACCGACGAGCAGGTCCGCACCCACAAGAAGCAGATGGACGACCGCGGCTTCGCCGTGCCGTGCATCGGCAGCCCGCTGGGCAAGATCAAGATCGACGGCGACCTGCAGGCCCACCTCGACCTGACGAAGCGCTGCTGCGAGGTCGCCCACGGCTTCGACTCGAAGTACATCCGCATCTTCAGCTTCTATGGCCCCTCGACCGGCGGCAGCGTCATGGACCACCGCGCGAAGGTCATGGAGATGCTGGCCAAGATGGTCGCCATCGGCCAGGACGCCGGCGTCGTGATGCTCCACGAGAACGAGAAGGGCATCTACGGGGCCGGGCCCGAGGGCGTCAAGGACATCTTCGCCACCGTCGGCAGCGACAGCTTCCAGGGCATCTTCGACCCCTCCAACTACATCGAAGAGGGCATCGACCCGCTGGCCGACGGCTGGCAGCAGGGCCTGGCCGAGCTGACGCACTACTTCCACATCAAGGACAAGGCCCGCCGCGAGGACAAGACCTGCGTGCCGGCCGGCGAGGGCAGCGGGCACATCCCCGAGATCCTCGCCGACGCCAAGGCCCGCGGCTTCGACGGCTACCTGACCCTCGAGCCGCACATGTCCAACGCGGGCCAGTTCGCCGGCTTCAGCGGGCCTGACAAGTTCGCCCGCGCCGTCGCGGGCCTCAAGGGCATCTGCGACCAGGTCGGCCTGCGCTACCAGTAGGGAGAGAGGCGATGGCTCAACCGCCGGGGCTGGAATTCGTCTGCGCCATCCTGCGCCGCGGCCTGGACGTGCTGATCGTTCGGCCTCAGAGCGTCAACGGACAACGCGGACAGTGGAGCTTCCTCGCCGGGCCGCTGGCGCCCGGCGAGGATTCCGAAGAGGCCTGCCATCGCATCTGCCTCGAGCGGATCGGCACCGACATCGAGGTCCAGGTCCGCCAGCCCCCCCTCCGCAGCCGACAGGGCGACGTGCGGGTGCTCTACCACTACTTCTTCGGCCAACCCGTCGACGAGACGATCGACAACCGCGAGTTTGCCGAAACCCGCTGGGTCCGCCTCGGCCAGCTCCGCGAGTACGAGTTCGACGAGACCACCGAGGTCGTGGTCCAGTGGCTCCTGCGGCACGCGTGAGGGGGCGGGGGGTCTGGTCGATTCGTTCATTGGTTAATTGGTTAATGTGTAAGACCTGGGCGTGGCTGTGCTGTCTGCCGCCCCGTCTTGGGGCGCCGGCTCGTCAGTCGTACCGCCCAATGGAGCCCCAGGGCGCGAGCGCCGTATGGAGTGCGGCGGCCTTGACGCCGCTTTGGATCGCTCGCCGTTTGGGTGCCGTGGCTAGGGCTTTTGTATCCACGTCTTACGGCCATTGCCTTGGGGTGCTTCAAGCCAAAGCGGCGTCGTTGCCGCCGCACTCCAAAAGCGCGGTCCGCCGATCGCGCGGCGACACCCAGAGCGGCCCGGTGGGGGCGGCACCAAGCGACGGAAAGCCTCCCCAAAACGTCCCGCTTGGGTACGCAGGAATCTACCAGTCAACCAATTGACCAATTAACCAGTCAACCAATCAACCGATCAGCCCATACGCCACCGAACCACTTCCCTTCCTCCCTCACCGTGCATTCGAGCGCCCGTCCGTGTATCATGGCCCCCCATGAGCGCCAGGCGGATATTCTTCGATCCTGACAAGGCCCGCGGGCCGCAGGAGGAGCCGGAGGTCGGCGGCCAGAAGAAGGAGGTCGGCACCGACATCACGGCCGAGGTCACGCGCGACAAGGCGCCCGAGGCCCTGAGCGTCTCGGCGCTGCTGGGGCGGGTCAAGGCGGCCCTGTCGGCGCAGCTGCCGCGCCAGCTGACCGTCGTCGGGGAGATCAGCAACTTCCGCCGGCCCAGCAGCGGGCACCTGTACTTTTCGCTCAAGGACGGCGAGGCCCAGGTGCCGGCCGTCATGTTCCGCTCGGCCGCCGCCCGGCTCCGCTTCACGCCCACCGACGGCCTGGAGGTCTTCGCCACCGGGCGGGTGGACGTCTACGAGGCCCAGGGCAAGCTGCAGCTCTACGTTGAGTCGCTCACGCCCAAGGGGGCTGGGGCGTTGGAGCTGGCCTACCGCCAGCTGGTCGAGAAGCTCCAGGGCGAGGGGCTCTTCGACCCGGCCCACAAGCGCCCCGTGCCGCGCTTCCCGCAGACGCTCTGCGTCATCACCAGCCCGACCGGGGCCGCCCTGCGCGACATCCGCCGCACGCTCAGCCGGCGCTGGCCGACGGCCCGGGTGTACCTGATCCCCGTGGCCGTCCAGGGCGAAGGGGCGGCCGGGCAGATCGCCCGCGCCCTGAACCTCGCCAGCGCCAACGCCGAGGCCCTCGGTCTGGACACGGTGATCCTCGCCCGCGGCGGCGGCAGCATCGAGGACTTGTGGAGCTTCAACGAGGAGATCGTCGCCCGGGCCATCTATGACTGCGCGGTGCCGGTCGTCTGCGGCGTGGGCCATGAGATCGACACCACCATCGCCGACCTGGCGGCCGACCTGCGGGCCCCCACCCCCACCGGCGCCGCCGAATTGGCCGTGCCGGACAAGGCCGAGGCCGCCCGGCTGCTCGCGCAGCTCGAGGCCCGCTCGGCCCGGACGCTGCGCGGGCAGCTGCAGCAGGCCCGCTCGGCCCTGGCGTCGGCGCAGCGCAGCGAGGTCTTCCGCAACCCGCTCCACCGCGTCCGGGTGCTGCACCAGCGGCTGGACGAGCTGGCCGCGAGGCTGCGGGGTCGGCTGATCCAGCGTCACGGGCAGGCGTCGGCCCGCATCGAGCGGCTGGAGGGTCGGCTGCGGTGGCAGCTCGGCGGCCTGTCCAAACGCAAGGGCGACGCCCTGGCCGAGCGGGTCGCCCGGTTGTCGAACGTCAACCCGATCCACCGCATCCGCCTGGCCCGGGCCGACCTGGACGCCCAGGGCCGACAGATGCTGACGCTGCTGCGGGCGCAGCTGGCCAGCGGGGCCGGCTCGGTCAAGCGGCTCGACCGCACGCTGGAGGCCCTGAGCTACCGCTCCATCCTCCGCCGCGGCTTCAGCGTCACCCGCGACGGGGCCGGGCGGGTCCTCCGCCGGGCCGACCAGCTCGCCCCCGGCGACGTCCTGCGGACCGAGCTGGCCGAGGGCGAGGTCCGCTCCACCGTCGATTCGTCGACCCCACGCCGCCCGACCGACGAAACACCGCCCCCGCCGCCGGCCCCGCGGAAGGCGCCCAAACCGAAAAAGTCCCGGCCCGAAGACGGGCCGACGCTGTTCCCCCTGAATGGACCCGACGCATGACCAAGAAACAACCCACGTTCGAGCAGGCCCTGGAGAAGATCGAGGAGATCGTCGCCGGCATCGAGTCCGGCCAGATCGGCCTGGAGGAGTCCGTCGCCCGCTACGGCGAGGGGCGGGAGCTCATCGAGTACTGCCGCAAGGTCCTCGACGAGGCCGAGAAGAAGATCCAGGTGCTCACCAATCCCGACGGCGACCGCCTCGAACCCGCCGGCGAGCTCGAGGAGCCCGAGGACGAGCAGGCGTAGGCCCTCTCCGAGCCCAGCGAGGCCCGGCGGACGAAGAGAAGACCGGCCATTGAGGCGCAGAGGACACAGACAGAAGAAGCGCAGAGGCTTTCTTGAGACTCAGAGAGAGCGTCCCGGTGCCGTGGCTACGGCGTTTGTAGCCACGCCTTACGGCGCCTGCTCGTCAGTCGCACCAACCAATGGACGGCCCAGGGCGCGAGCGCAGTATGGAGTGCGGCGGCCTTGGCGCCCCG
>JAWLCG010000079.1:10533-15724 GCA_041687295.1 Phycisphaerae bacterium
GCGTCGTGGCCGCCGCACTCCAAAAGCGCGGTCCGCCTATCGCGCGGGGACATCCAGGGCGGCCCGGCCTGGGTCGGCAGGGGCGATGGACACGAATGGCACGAATGGTCACACAACGAATCTTCTATTTGTGAAATCCTCCTCCATTCGTGCCATTCGTGTTGATCCCCTGTGCATCGAGCGGGAGGCCTGGGAGAAGGGCAAAGACGTGGCTACAAACGCCGTAGCCACGGCACCCGGACGGTTTTTCTCTTTCGCAGACGCGCTGGACTCGGCCGCCCCTGACAGGGGCACACCAAAAGGAGAATGCAATGCAATTGGGCTTCACGACGCTGTCGTGCCCGGACTGGGACCTGGACCGGATCCTGGCCGAGGCGGTCAAGAATGGCTACGAGGGCGTGGACTTCCGCGGCTATCGGCGGGAGATGGACGTGACGGCCCTGCCGCTGTTCACGACCGAGCTGGCCCAGACGCGGCGGAAGTTCGCCCAGGCCGGCGTGATTATCCCCTGCCTGTCCACGGGCGCCCGCATGTTCAACCCGCAGGGCCCGGCCGGCGACATCGACGAGGTCACCCGCTACGCCCGCCTCGCCCAGCAGGTGGGGGCGGGGTACCTGCGGGTCTTCGGCGGCGGCCTGAAGGGCGAGAGCTTTGAGCAGGCGATCCCGACAGCCGTCGACACGCTGGGCCGACTGGCCGACGCGGCGGCGCCCTTCGGCGTGCAGGTGCTGGTGGAGACCCACGACGACTGGGTCCGCTCCGAGCCGCTGGCGGAGGTCTTCGCCCGCCTCGAGCGCGGCGACGTGGGCATCATCTGGGACGTGCACCACCCGGCCCTGCTGGCCGGCGAGGACCCCGCGACGACCTGGGCGAACCTCGGGACGTGGGTGCGCTACACGCACTTCAAGAACTCCCGCCGACGTGAGGACGGCACGCTGCGCCTGGTGCTGCCGGACGAAGGGCTGCTGGACCTCGACGCGATGGTGGCCCTGCTGGTGGCCGGCGGCTATGATGGCTGGCTCGTGCTGGAGTGGGAGAAGATGTGGCAGCCCGAGATCGCCGAACCCGAGGTCGCCCTGCCCGCCTATGCCCAGGCCCTGCGAAACGCCTGGGCCAAGGCGACCGGCCAGGGCTGAGAGCGAGGATGAGCGTGAAACGCATCGTGGCGAGTGTCCTGGTGGTCCTGGCCCTGGCGCCCCTGGCCGGGCAGGCCCAGACGAACGACGCCCTGGAGATGGCCCGCGGGCACCTGCGGTCGGCCCTGGGCAACGCGCCCCGCGACGCCCGGATGCTTCGCGGCCTGGAGGCGACGAAGGACCCGCAGCTTCGGCCCCTGCTGGAGGCGATGAGCGCCAGCGGCGACCGCCTGCGCCGGCTCTTCGCGGTGATGAGCCTCTCCCAGCAGTACCAGGCCGACGTCAACGCCCGCATGGCCGAGGTGCTCGCCGGCGACGCAGACGCGGGCATCCGCTCGGTGGCGCTGGCGCACCTGATCGAGCACGACGCCGCCACCGACGCCCAGCTCGCCCTCGCCGCCCAGGCCAGCCATGAGGGCCTGGCCCTGCTGGCCGCCCGCGAGCTGGCCCAGCGGGGCGACCGTCAGCGGGCCCGGGCCGCCCTGACGCCGCTGGCCCAGCGGGGGGCCCAGGAGGTCCAGCCCCTCGCACAGACGATCCTGCTGTCGGCGGACGACTACCAGCACCTCGACGCCCTGCAGGCCCGCCTGCGCGACCCCGCCGAGGCCCCCGAGCGCACGATGCTCCTGCTGAGCGTCATCGAGAAGGACCACATCCAGGCCGCCGGGCCCCTCGTGCGGGCGGCACTGGAGGCCCAGGCCAACCCCCGCGTGCGGATCCAGGCCCTGCGGGCGCTGGCCGCCATCGCCCCGACCGAGGGGGCCGACGCCCTCGTCGCCGCTCTGCGAGCCGCCCAGCAGCCCGCCGACCAGCGTTACCTCATGGACGCCCTGGCCGAGGGGCCCCAGCCCCAGGGGCACTGGCAGGCCCTGCAGAGCGACGCGCCCGTGCCGGTCATCCAGATGGCTGTGCTGGAGCAGGCCCACCGCACCGGCGACGCCTTCCTGCTGACCGAGTCGGCCCGCGCCCTGCTGCAGGCGGGCCATCCGGTCCACGTGGACTTCGTCCTTCGGCGAGCCCGCGAGGGTCGGCAGGCGGCGTACGTTCAGCCGCTGCTGGAATACATCTTCGGCCTGCCGACCGCGTCGTCGCAGATGGGCCCGGCCCACGAGCTGGGGGCCCGGGCGGCCGGCGTGCTGGCGCAGATCGGCTCGCCCGAGGCCCTCGAGGGCCTGCAGGCCCTCCTGGCCGGGCCCTACAACGCCCGCGTGCGGACGGTGGCGGCCGGTCTGGCGGCCACCGAGGGGCCCGTCGCGCCCGAGCTGGTCGGACCGCTGCTTCAGAGCCCCTACGACGAGCTGGCCGTCGATGCGGCCATGGCCCTGGCCAAGGCCGGCGACACCCGCGCGGTGCCCGTCCTGGAGCGGGTGGTGACCCACGCCCAGCGCTACCCCCCGCCGCTGGTGGCGATGGCCAGCTGGTACCTGCTGCGCCTGGCCGGCCAGGCCGAGCCGCTGGTGGCCGAGCTGACCGAGCAGGTCCGATAACCACAGCCCGGCCCTCCCTCGGCCCGAAAGGGCGAACCAGGGGCCCCCGCGAGGCGCTAGAATGGCTGTGGCGCCCCCCCAACCGGCGCCGCAAGGAGTTGTCTCCATGTGGGAAGCGATCATTGCCGTACTGATCTTCGCCGCGATCTTCACCCTCTGGACGGTGGCGGTGGGCCGGTGGAAAAAGTGGAGCGGCGGCTGCGGGTCCTGCTCGATGCTGCACAACCAGAACTGCTGCCAGGGCGATGGCGACGAGGCCTGCGACCGGCCGGGCAAGCCCACTAAGGGCTGACCCCGCCCCGCCAACGGGCCCTGTGGATACCCTGGACCATCTGTCCCGCCCCGCCCTGAACAATCGGTGCGACCCCCTCCCAGCACTCCCTGAGGCGCCTTTGGGCCTGGCCTGGGGGGCTCCGCCAGGACCCCCCGGCCCCGCCCGGGCCCGGGCCTGCGCAAGCAACCCCGGGCCGAGCCACGCCTTATCGGACACAGGCCCCGTTGGGCCCGTCCTCAGCCCCCGGCACGGCCCTGAGCCCCGCCCGTCGGCCACCCGCCGATGCCGGACCGGCGGCAGGAAATCGGCCTAGGGGCAAAGGAATCTCTCTTGACCATCCGTCCCGAATGGACGACACTATGGCTAGTGCAGGTTGCGCCGCTCCGCACCCTGCCAGGCTTGGTCCGTTCGCTCGTGCTCGTTCCGGTAAGGAAGAGTTGCGGTATGCCTGTCTGGATACCCCCAAAACAACCGCTCGGTCGGACCGCTCGCACCCCTTTGGGGGGACTAGGCGCTTTAAGGAGATGCTCATGAAACTTGGAGGATTGGCACTGGGGCTGCTGCTCACAGCCGCCCTGACCGTTTCGGCCAGTGCCGTCAGCTTCGACGGCAACATCGACAGCCACGATGACTGGTACTACACCTTCGTCGATGGCAACGACGTGGCGATCGAGAACGATCTCGACATCGCGGTGGTCGCCTTCGACAAGAACGACGACTGGTTCTACATGGGCGTGGCCGTGTGGAACGGGCCGCTGAACACCAGCGGCGGCGACAACTCGCTGTTGGGCATGACCGGCATCTACGCCCAGTTCAGCAACGGCATCGACCACCAGCTCGGCGTGATCTGGCGCGACGACGTTCTCCAGCACGTGCTGCTGAACGGCGTCCAGCTGGACCCGGCCGACTACGCGGTGTCGACGCCCGGCATGAGCCCCAACGTGGGCGAGGCCGGCATCGAGATCGCCATCAAGCGGTCGCTGCTGGACCTGACGACCTTTTCCTGGGTCGTCCAGATCGACGACTTCGGCCTGAGCTTCGACGACTACGCGGCCGGCACGGCCGTGGGCATTCCCGAGCCGACCGCCCTGGCCATTCTGGGCCTGGGCAGCCTGGCGGTCCTCCGCCGCCGGCGGTAGACCCCTCGGAATCCCGACATCGCAACGGGGCGGGCCTCCCCACCGGGAGACCCGCCCCGTTCGCTGCGCTGAGGTCAAGCGGCAGCCGCCAGCGGACCGATGAAGGGTGCGGGAGGTCTTCATGCTGACCGACAACATCCTGACGCTGATCGGCAATACGCCGCTGCTGCAGCTGCGGGGCGAGCGGATCTTCGCCAAGGCGGAGTTCCTCAACCCCGGCGGCTCGATCAAGGACCGCGTGGCCCTGGCCATGCTCGAGGGCGCCCAGCGCGACGGCCGGCTGCGGGAAGACTCGATCATCGTCGAGCCCACCAGCGGCAACACGGGCATCGGCCTGGCGCTGGTCGGTCGGCTGATGGGCTACCGCGTCCGCATCGTCATGCCCGAGAACATGTCCGAAGAGCGCAAGAAGCTCATCCGCGCCCTCGGGGCCGACCTGATCCTCACGCCGGCCGATCTGAGCCTGCCCGGCACCGTCCAGCGCGCCCGCGACCTGGCGGCCGAGGACCCCCGCGTCTTCGTGCCCCAGCAGTTCGAGAACCCCGAGAACCCCCGCATCCACTACAGCCAGACCGCCCGGGAGCTCTGGCGGCAGACGGGCGGCCAGATCGACTGCTTCGTGGCCGGCGTCGGCTCGGGCGGCACGCTGCAGGGCGTCGGGCAGTTCCTCCGCGAGCACCGCCCCGGCGTGCGGATCGTCGCCGTCGAGCCGCGGAACGTCTCGGCCCTGCTGGGCCACGAGCCCGGCCTGCACCAGATCCAGGGCATCGGCGACGGCTTCATCCCGCCCATCCTCGACGTGAGCCTCGTCGACGAGGTGATTGAAGTGACCGACGAGGACGCCATCGACACCACCCGCCAGCTGGGCCGGGACCATGGCCTGCTGGTCGGCATCAGCAGCGGCGCCAACGTCTGGGCCGCCCGCCAGCTCGCCACCCGCGTCGCCGGCCCCATCGCCACCATCCTGCCCGACCGCGCCGAACGCTACTTCAGCACCGCCCTGCTGTAGGCGGGCTCGGGGCTGTGGAATAGCCAGACGCGGTCGCGGATGGGCCCGTAGGCTGGGACAGAGCCCCGCAGGGGCGGCGTCCCACCTTCGGCCCCGGCGACGGCCCGTCGAAGGTGGGACGCCGCGGCTGCGCCGCTCTGTCCCAG
>JAWLCG010000080.1:0-15631 GCA_041687295.1 Phycisphaerae bacterium
AAAAAGCCGGTCACCGGCGAGGCGGCGCCCTCGGTGACGCCGGCGACCTAGTCCGGGTCGCCGCTGTCAGCGTCGTGGTGCGGCACGACCAGCAGGTCGCTGCCGGTATCAAGGTTCATGTCGTTGGACAGCAGGATCTGCTCGTCCACGGGGTCCACGCTGAGGATCGTCGCGTACTGGTTGGTGTCGAGGTTCAGGATGAGCGAGCCGACGGCGAGCAGGTCGGCCTGGCCCTGGTCATAGGTGGAGTACTCCCAGCGGCGCCAGTTGTCGGCGTCGAGTTGGGCCATTGCCGGCACGGTCGCGAAGGTCGGCGGGTCGGCGGGGCTGGTCGGGCTGCCGGGCTCGATCAGTTCGGTACGGACCAGGACGATGCGGTAATCGCCCTCGGGGGTCTGCTGAGCCGCGATGAGCCAATAGTAGCCGCGGGCCTGGTCGGGCTGCATCGGCAGCCAGCCCCGGCCCCAGCCGTTGGCGGCGGGCTGCAGGCCCGCGACGTGGTAGGGCTTGAGGTTCATCTTGACCATCGCCACCATGTTCTCGCAGTCCATGCGGCTCTGGTTGATCTGGACGGCGCGGCGGCTCTGGGCGATGGCGGCGGGGAACAGACCGGCCACCATGGCCATGCCCACGGTCAGCAGGCCCATGGCCAGCATGATCTCGATCAGCGTGAAGCCGGTTGTGTGCTGCCTGTGTTGCATGGCTCTACTCCTGCCCCGTGCGGATCAGCCCGCCCGTCAAGGGGTTGACCGGCAGGAAGCGGGCACTCTCGTTGAGTACCGCCTCGGGGTCGTCGGCGGCCAGCACGTCATTGGCCCGGAACAGGCACAACGCCCGCACGGGCCGCTCCCAGTCGCCGTTGTAGTCGGTGTGGTCGGGAGCGGTCCAGATGGCCTGGCTGGCATCGCCGCTGCCGACGAAGATCAGCGTTGATCGTCCGACGTCGTCAGGTGGTTGGGCTTCTCCAGGGCGAAGCGGACCTCGCCGCTGCCGGGCAGCTCGCTGACCAGTCGGCCGTCGGGGCCGAAGACGACCGTGAAGGTCGTGAAGTTGCCGTCAAGCCGCGTGCCGTCCAGGACGTTCTGGTAGTAATCCACGTCGGTATCCACGGCGATGAATCCGTTGTTGCTACCGACCTCGCCGAAGGCCAGGCCCGTCGGCAGCGGCACGGGGCGGTTGCCCGGGGCCAGGACGAAGCGCGGCTCGCGATCGGCGGGCGACCCCGAGGTCGGGTCCACGGCGTAGCGCTCATCACGCTGGACGATGGCGACCCAGTAGCGGTCTTCGGTGTGGTGCTTCTGGAAGTGCACGCCGGTGTATCGGCTGTCGCGGACGGCGACGGACCGGGCGGCCGCCAGTTGGTTGTTGATGATGTTGCGTGCCGACGCATCGGCCCCGCTGGAGAACATCGCCACCGCGCTGGGCAGGGCGATGACCATCAGCAGGCCAATGATGCCGATCACCACGATCAGTTCGATCAGCGTAAAGCCCCGCGGGGCCCTCGCTCTACTCGTCGCTGCGAACGTTGTCATTGGGAGTACCCTCGTCGCCATCGGAACCTGGCGAGATGAAAACGGGCCGGCCGCCCACGCCGCCGGTGCGGCGGTAGATGATCTCGTTGCCGTATGAATCCACGAAGTATCGTCCCGGGGTGCCAGAGCCGGCGATGGCCTCGCCTTCGAGGTTCATCAGAATGTCGCGGCTCTGGGGGAGGTCCAGCAGCTGATCGGCGGCCGTCGGATCGCTGCCGCCGGTCGGCTCGGTCGGATAATTGCCCGTCAGCTCGTAGTACTCGGTCATGGCCGAGTCGATCAGTGTCAGCCGGGTGCGGGTGTCGTCTTCGAGGCTTCGGCTGCGGACGTAGGTGCTCACGCCGACGATGAGGCTCACCAGCACCGCCAGGATGCCCATCACCACCAGCAGCTCCACCAGGGTAAAGCCCCGGCCCGTCCGCCTAGTTGCGCAGGTTCGTGATGTCATCGCTTTCCTCGTCTTCCCGCAGAGGGGTCCACTGCTCGTCGGGGCCCGGGCTCATCAGGATGTAGTCGGTCCGGTAGTAGTCGTACGGATCCTCGTCGGCCGTGTTGGTCGAGCCGCTGGCCCGGGAGGCGTACTCGTTGATGTTCCAGTCCTGGCCGAGCACCTGGACTCTGTCGTCGAACACCCAGCCGTCCTCCGCGTGGAGCTTGTTGGGGTTGTCGGGATAGCCGCTGGACGGCGAGATGACCATGTCCAGGTCGTAGCCGCGATGGACATCGACTCCGTCAGCGGCCTGCCCGTAGCGGTAGTACAGGATGGGCTGGTCGAAGGCGTCGATGAACACGGGCCGGGCCGCGTCGCCGTCGTAGGTCGTCACGCTGAGGGTGCGGATCTTGTCGGGCTCGACGTAGGGCCCGTAGACGTCGCCGCGGAACATGGTGCGGAAGCCCGGGCCGGTCGCGCCGTCGTTGGGGGCCCTGTCGTTGTCGGTGGGCTGGGGGGCGGCGTCGAGATAGCCGATCATGGCCTGGACGAGCACCTGGGCGCCCCACCACTGCTCATCGGGCGACGAGTCGACCTTGACGGCGTCCCAGAAGCTCTCGGGGTAGACGTTCAGGTCGTTGTAGTAGAGGTCCAGGCCGGTGCTGATGGTGTTGATCGTGGCCTGGCTGGCGGCGACCTTGGCCCGCTCGCGGACCATGCCCAGGACCGGCAGCGAGATCGCCAGCAGCAGGACCAGGATGGCCACCACGACCAGCAGCTCCACCAGTGTGAAGCCCGGCCCGGAGCGGCGACGGTCTGCGTTGTTGCGGTGCGGTGCCATGGGCGGACCCTACTTGTTGAAGTTGACGATGTCGTCTTCGGTGAAGAACTTGCGGTCCGAGCCGGCCGCGATCAGCAGGAAGCTGTCCGGACGGTAGTAGCTGTCCTTCCAGTCGGACGCATTGTTGCCATACTCCACTTCCTCCGGGTTTCCGCCGGAGCGGGGGTTGACCATCTGGTCGTTGAAGGCCTGATTCAGGCCGCTGGTCGACTCGTAGTAGACGTAGTTGTTGTACACGTTGTAGACGGCCGACTTGTTGGCCGAGCCGCGCCGCGAAGGGAAGTAGAGGATCGGCATCCGCTCGGTGTAGTCGTCCATCGGCGTGAGTTCGACTCCCTCGTAGCCGTTCCTGTCCGCCTCGTTGAGGCTGGTGTAGGTGTTCGGAATCGTCGTGAACTCGCTCAAGTCCAGCGTCCAGCCGGCCGGGTCCTGCATCAGCGCGGATTTGCCGCTGGGCGCCGAGGCGTAGTGGAGGTCGAACAGGGCGACCATCATGAGTTGCGTGGCCGTGTAGTCGCTGTTGGACGGGCTGTTGTCATCCATCATCCGCTGGCGTTCGGCGGGCATCTGGCCGGGGTAGCGCTGGTTGTCCTGGTAGAAGGACTCGATGGCGCTGTTCAGGTCGGTCAGGCGGGCCTGGGTGGAGACCCTGCGGGCGTTCTCTCTGACCTTGGAGAAGGTCGGAATCGCCATCGCCAGCAGCAGCGCGATGATCGCAACGACGACCAGCAGCTCGATCAGCGTGAAGCCCCGCCCCATCCTTCGTGCGTGGGCCATCGGCGTGGTCCTTGCTCTGCGGGGTTGGGCCCGCGTGGCCTTGGGCGGCGTCAGGTATGAACGCATGATAATCTCCTTGGGCGGAGGGTTTTTATCGGCCGCCGCCCTGGGACTGGATCGAATCGATCAGCGTCGGCAGGGGCATGAACAGGGCGACGACGATGAAGCCGACGATGACGCCCAGGACGATGACCATGACCGGTTCGAGCAGGCTGACCATTCCGGCGACGAGGGCCTCGACCTCTTCGTCGTAGTTGTCGGCGACCTTCATGAGCATCTTGTCCAGGTCGCCGGTCTCTTCGCCGACGTCGATCATGTTGACGACCATGGGCTCGACGACGCGGGCCTGGCGCAGGGGCTCGGCGAAGCTTTCGCCCTCGCGGATGGCGTCATGGACCTTGGCCAGGGCTCGGGCGTAGACCTCGTTGCCGGCGGTATCGCGGGTGATGTTGAGGGCCTCGAGGATGGGCACGCCGGCGGTCAGCAGTGTGCCCAGGGTCCGCGTGAAGCGGGCGATGGAGCTCTTGGAGGCGATCTTGCCCATGACGGGCATGTTGATCTTCAGGTTGTCGTTGAAGAACCGCCCGCCCTTGGACTGCTTGAGCAGCTTGAAGAACAGGAAGATGCCCAGCGGGATGAACACGATGTACATCCAGCCGAAGTCATTGGCGATCCACTCGGACATGTTCAGCAGGGTCAGCGTGACGCCGGGCAGTTCGGTGTCGAAGCCGGCGTAGATGTCCTTGAACTTGGGGATCACGAAGATCATGATGCCCGTGAGGATCAGGAACGCGAAGAAGATGACGGCGATGGGGTAGATGCTGGCGCCGACGATCTTGCGCTTCAGGGCCATCGACTTTTCCATGAACTCGGCGAGGCGCTGGAGGATGACTTCCAGCACGCCGCCGGCCTCGCCGGCAGCGATCATGTTGGTGTAGAGCCGGTCGAAGGCCTTGGGGTGTTTGGCCATGGCCTCGGAGAGGGTCGAGCCGCTCTCGACGTCCTCGGCGACCAGGCGGATGGCCACGCGGAGGGTGCCGGGCTTCTGCTGCTGCTCGAGGATCCGCAGGGAGCGCAGGATCGGCAGGCCGGCGTCCTGCAGCGTCGAGAGCTGGCGCGTGAACTGCGTCAGCTGCTTCTTGGCGACGCGCCCGACGGTCTTGCGCCCGGTCTTGCCGACCTGCTGGGCCTTGTTCGGCGTGGTGCCAGCCTTGCCCTTGGCGGCGCGTTCGCGGACCTTGGTGGGGAACTCGCCCTTGCCGCGGATCTTGGAGATGGCCTCTTCAGAGTTGGCCGCCTCGATCTCGCCGCGGACGGCCTGGCCCAGACTGTTCATCGCCTCGTATTGGAACGTTGCCACCGGAATGCTCTCCTGTTGCTAGCCCCCGGCCAGGCCGAGAGGGTGCCGTTCGTCCTCCGGCGTTACAGAGCGGACTCTGCCACAATCGTGTGGGCTACGATCTCCTCGATCGTGGTCAGCCCGTCGAAAATCGCCAGCAGGCCCGCCTCTCGCAGCGTCCGCATGCCGCGCTTGCGGGCGGCGTCGCGGAGCTGGTTGCTCGAGGCCTGCTTCATGATCAGGTCGCGCATCGTGTCGTCCATCGTCATGATCTCGTAGACGCCCAGTCGGCCGCTGTAGCCGGTGCCGCGGCAGTAGTCGCAGCCCGTGCCGCGGTAGAAGCTGCGCCCCTCGACCTGCTCGGGCGTCAGCTCCAGCTCCAGCAGCATGTCGACGGTCGGGTTGAACTCCTCCTTGCACCGCGGGCAGATCGTCCGCACCAGACGCTGGGCGATGACGGCCTCGAGGGTGGCGGTGATCAGGAACGACTCGATGCCCAGATCCAGCAGACGCGCCACGCTCGACGGCGCGTCGTTGGTGTGCAGCGTGGTGAACACGAGGTGGCCCGTCAGGGAGCTCTCGACGGCGATTTTGGCCGTCTCGAGGTCGCGGATCTCGCCGACCAGGATGATGTCGGGGTCCTGCCGCAGGAAGCTGCGGAGCACCCGGGCGAAGGTCAGCCCGATGTCCGAGCGGATCTGCACCTGGATCATGCCGTCCTGGTCGTACTCGACGGGGTCCTCTGCCGTCAGGATCTTGACGTCGGGGTGGTTGAGCTCCCGCAGGGCCGAGTAGAGCGTCGTGGTCTTGCCCGAGCCGGTCGGGCCGGTCACGATCAGCACGCCGTGGGGCTTGCGGATCAGCGTGCGGAAGCTCCGCAGGTCATCCTCGCGCATGCCCAGGCGGTCGAGGTCGAGGTTGACCTGGCTGCGGTCGAGCACACGCATGACGACGCTCTCGCCGAACATCGTCGGCAGCACCGAGATGCGCAGGTCGACCGGGTTGCCATCGATCAGCAGATCGATGCGCCCGTCCTGAGGCATGCGCCGCTCGGCAATGTCGAGGTTGGCCATGACCTTGATTCGGCTGGCGATGGCGACGGCGATGTACTTGGGCGGCGGCAGCATCTCATAGAGATGCCCGTCGATGCGGTAGCGCATCTTGAATTCGTCTTCGAAGGGCTCGAAGTGGATGTCGCTGGCCTTGTCGCGGATCGCCTGCAGCAGCACCGTGTTGAGCAGCCGTTTGACCGGGTTGGAGTCGGCCATCTCCCGGATCGTGTCCAGGTCGATGCTCTCGCCACGGTTCTCCAGCTGGCTGAGCTGCTCGTCGCCGGCCAACTCGTTGATCAGGTCGCCGATCGACTCGCCGCTGCCGACGTCGTAGTAGGTCGCCAGGGCCCGGTCGAGGCCCTCCTGCGTGGTGATCTTGGCCGTCACCTGGAAGCCCATCAGGGTCCGCAGGTCGTCGGTGGCCTGGAAGTTGTCCGCCGAGGCGACCGCCACCGTCAGGTGGTTGTGCTGGGCGTCGAACTCGACGGGGACCACCTTGTAGGCCGTCGCCATCTGGGCGGGGATCTGCCGGATGACCTCGTCGGCGACGTCGATCTTGTCCAGGTTGACGAACTCCATGCCCGCCTGGAACCCCAGGCCCAGCGCCAGCGTGCCGGAGTCGAGGTAGCCCAGGTCGATGAGGATCTGGCCCAGCGGGCCGCCCTTGTGCTTCTGGACCTCCAGGGCCTCGTGGACCTGGTCGCGCGTGATCTTCTTCATCTTGACCAGCACGCGACCGATCTGGCGCCCGCGGAGCTCCTCGACGTTGATCTTCTCTTGTTTCGTATCCAGGGCCATGCTTCGCTCCGATACGTCCTGTGCGTCGATCCGCTACGCCGCTTCCTCTTCGCCGCCCTCGCCCTCGCCGGCGTCGCCCTCGACCTGGCTGGGCAGCTCGATCTGGCCCTTCTGGTAGGCCTCGATCTTCTGCTTGAGCTCGGGGGGGTTCTGCGAGCGGTCCAGGACGTCCTCCAGACTCACCTTCTTCGTCACGTACAGCTCGAGCAGGTGATCGTCCAGCAGCTGCATGCCCAGCCGTTTGCCCGTCTGGATCGAACTGGGGATGCGGAACACCTTGTTCTCGCGGATCATGTTGCCGATGGCGCTGGTGACGTACATGAACTCGTAGGCGGCAATCATGCCCCGCACGTCCGATCGCGGCAGCAGCGCCTGCGCCACCACCGCGATCAGGGCGCTGGAGAGCTGCACGCGGATCTGCTCCTGCTGGTCGACGGGGAACTGATCGATGATACGGGTCACGGTGCCGTGGGCGTTGGTCGTGTGAAGCGTACCGAACACCAGGTGGCCCGTCTCGGTGGCTCGCAGGGCCGCCTCAATCGTCTCCAGGTCGCGAAGCTCACCGACGAGGATCACGTCGGGGTCCATACGCAGGGCTCGGCGAAGGGCCTCGGCGAAGCTCGGCACGTCCACGCCCACCTCGCGCTGCGTGATGATCGACTTGTGGTGCGGGTGGTAGTACTCGATCGGGTCCTCGATCGTGATGATGTGGCGATCGAAGTTCCGGTTTACGTAGTCGATCATCGTCGCCAGCGTGGTCGTCTTGCCCGAGCCGGTCGGCCCGGTGACCAGGATCAGGCCACGGGGGCGCCGGCAGAGGGTGCGGACGATCTCGGGCAGGCCGATCTGCTCGAAGGTGAGGATTCGGCTGGGGATAAGACGCAATGTGATGCCGGTCGTGCCCTTCTGATGGAAGACCGCCACACGGAATCGACCGGCGTCACCGTAGGCGAAACCGAAGTCCGTGCCGCCTTCCTCCTGCAACTCCTGCTGGCAGCGCTCGGGCGTGATCGACTTCATCAGGGCGATGGTGTCCTCCGGCTCGAGGACCTTCGTCTCGAGAGGCCGGAGCCGACCGTGCAGCCGAAGCGTCGGAGGCCGACCCACGTGCAGATGCAAATCGCTCGCATTCCGCTTGATGCAGGTCTCCAACAGCCGGTCAATGTGGATGGTAGCCACGGGGGGCCTCCTTATCTCCGCTATTGCATTATTCGAGGGTCGAGTGTCTCTGGCCACCGCGGCGCCGAGGCAGGGCACGCCAGCGGAAGACCACACAACTTTCTATTTTCACAGACTTTATCTCACCACGCGCTAACAGGAATTCCTACTCGAGTTTCACGTCGGCGGCCTGGGTGACGCGGAGAAGCTCATCGGCGGTGGTCGTGCCGTTGAGAACCTTGCGCCGGCCATCTTCGACGAGCGAACGCATGCCGCTTGCCCGGGCGGCCCGGCGCAACTCGGCCAGGCTGGCCCGCTTGAAGGCGAGCTCCATGATGGTATTGTCCATCACGAGCATCTCGAAGATACCGAGCCGCCCCCGGTATCCCGATCCGCCGCAGGCGTCGCAACCCTTGCCGCGATAGAAGTTTCTGCCCTTGAGCTCGTCCTCGGTGAACCCCAGCAGCCTCAGGATCCGCGAGTCCGGCTCGACGTCGACGTCGCGGCACTCCTCGCAGATCACGCGGACGAGTCGCTGGGCCATGATCGCCTGCACGGAGCTGGCGACGAGGAAGGGTTTGACGCCCATGTCGACCAGACGGGTGATCGCGGAGGGCGCATCGTTGGTGTGAAGTGTACTGAAAACCAGGTGTCCTGTCAATGCCGCCTGAATCGCCACTTCTGCGACCTCCAGGTCGCGAATTTCACCCACAAGGATGATATTCGGTGCCTGGCGGAGCATGGAGCGGAGGATCTCGGCGAAGCCCAGACCGATCTGGGTGTTCACCTGAACCTGGTTCATCCCGGCGAACATGTACTCGACAGGGTCCTCGGCGGTGATGATTTTCTTGTCCGGGCGGTTCAGTTCGCTCAGGGCTGAGTAGAGGGTGGTCGTCTTGCCCGAGCCGGTCGGCCCGGTGACCAGGAAGATGCCGTTAGGCCTCTTGATGATGGACTGGAAGCGGGCGTGGTCGTCCTCCTCGAACCCCAGCGCCTGGATGCCGACGCGGGCGCTGTCGGGTCGGAGAATTCGGAGTACGATGCTTTCGCCGTGGTAGGCTGGCAGGGCCGAGACGCGGAAGTCGATGTCGCGGCCGGCCACCTTCATCTTGATTCGGCCATCCTGGGGCAGTCGCTTCTCGGCCAGGTCCATCGGCTTGGCCATGATCTTGAAGCGGTTGGTCAGGGCGCCCTGCATCCGCTTGGGGATGGCGTCGCGCTCGCGGCAGACGCCGTCGACGCGATAGCGGACGCGGACCCGGTCGGCCATCGGCTCGATGTGGATGTCGCTGGCGCGGGTCTTGACGGCCTCGGTGATGATCATCTGGACGAGCTTGACGATGGGGGCGGACTGCTCGTCGAGGTCCTTCTCGTCGTCCTCGTCGAGGATGATGGCGTCCTCGGGCCGTTCGACCTGCTTGACGACCTCGTCGATCGAGACCTCGGAGTGGACGAAGCGGTCGATGAATTCCCGCAGCTTGCCCTTGCTGGCCAGCGACGTCTCCAGTTCGCAGCCAAGGCGGAAGCGGAGCATGTCGAGGGTTTCCAGGTCGAGCGGGTCGGTGATGATGACCTTGAGGCGGTTGCCCTCTCGGCTGAGCGGCAGGATGAGGCGCTCGCGGATCACCTTGTCGGGGATGCTGGTCATCTCGCTGGGGACCATGATGTTCTGCTCCAGGTCGACGTACTCCAGGTCGAACTGGATGGCCAGGGCCTTGGTGACGTCCTCCTCGTCGACCAGGCCCAGGGCGACCAGGGCCTCGCCGATGCGGACGCCCTGGGCCAAGGCGTAGCTCATCGCCTCCTCGATCCCGGCGTCGGTGACCACGCCCCAGCCCTTGAGGATCTCTCCGATGCGCTGTTTGCGTCGAGCCATATGAACCTCTCGCAGCGTCAGAACCATGTGACCGCAGGCATGGGGGTGCCCGCAGGGCCTGCTCCTGCCCCTAGTTGTACAGAGTCCGGCCCGTGCGGCGAAGCGGATTCTTCGGCGGGGAGCTCGTCAGGGTCCTGCAGAGCCCGGAGTTCCGGCGGCGGGCAGGGCCCGGCAGGGCCGCCCGCGGTTGGGGAGGATCGCAACACCGCATCTGGATTGTACCGTCAGGGCTAACAGAGCGTCAAGAACGGTTTCAGGGGCCTGCACCGCCCCCGCCGGCGCAAGGTTCCCTTCTTCCAGCGGATACGCCCTCGTCCGGGCGTGGCCAGGCCTGCTTGGCGCGGCCCGGTAGCTGCATCATCGGCCGAACCGGCCCCGGACTGAACTGCCGGCCGGCGGTGCGGGCCCGACCAGTGCAGATGCCGCAAGCTATGGTTCGCAGGCCGGATAGCGCCTCCTGGCTGAGCCGGGCGTTGACGGCCCGGCCCCGGCCTGGGATAATATCCGCGCCGAGGCGGCCTGCCCCGACCGGCCGGCGCGTGCAGCGGTGCAATCCCTCAGGGCCTGGCGGCCTTTGCCGGCCCCAGAGAGCCTCGGCCCGCCGGGGGGGGAACCGCTCCGGCCGGGGACGGCCTATGTAGAAGGAATCGGAAGGGATCGGGACGCCCATGCTCGGCTCAGCGCTGGAACCGGAGATCCGCGAGCTGCTGGTCCGCAAGGACTTCACCACGCTCAAGGGGGCCCTGCGCGAGCTTGAGCCGCCGGACATCGCCGAGCTGCTCGAAGAGTTCGAGGGCGAGGACCAGGCCCTGCTGTTCCGCCTGCTGGGCCGGGAGAAGGCCGCCGAGGTCTTCAGCCTGCTGGCCATCGAGACCCAGGAGGACCTGATCGCCCGCCTGAGCCAGGCCTCCGTCGCGCACATCCTCAACGAGATGACGCCCGACGACCGCACCGAGTTGCTGGAGGAACTGCCCGGCGAGCTGGCCCAACGGCTGATGACGAGCCTTCGCGGCGACGAGCTGGCCATCGCCCGCACGCTGCTGAACTACCCCCCCGACAGCGTGGGCCGCATCATGACCCCGGAGTTTGTCGCCGTTCGGCCCGACTGGACGGTCGAGAAGCTCCTCGAGCACATCCGCAACGTCGCCGCCCTCAAGGAGACCGTCCACCACCTCTACGTCGTCGACGAGCACTCGCGCCTGCTGGACCACATCGGCCTGGAGGAGGTTGTCCTCGCCCCGCCCGGCAGCAAGGTCGCCGACCTGATGAGCGGGCCCACCGAGGAGCCCGCCCTGCAGGCCCACTGGCCCCAGCAGGACGCCGTCGAGGTCTTCAAGAAGTACGACATGGGCGCCCTGCCCGTCGTCAACAGCCAGGGCGTCCTGGTCGGCCTGGTCACCAGCGATGACATGCTCGACCTCCAGGAGGAGATCGACACCGAGGACATCCAGCGACTGGCGGCCGTGGCGCCCATGGAAAGCAGCTACCTGCACACCTCCAGCCTGAAGATGATGGGCAAACGGCTGCCCTGGCTGGTCTTCCTGCTGTTCGCCGAGCTGCTGACGGCCCTGGCGATCGCGTCGTTCGAGACAGTCTTCCAGGAGAACCTGGTCCTGTTCGTCCTGTTCATGCCGCTGCTGAACGCGACGGCCGGCAACGTCGGCAGCCAGATGGCCGCCCTGATCGTCCGCGGCATGGCCCTGCAGGAGGTCGACGTGGAGGACTGGCTGCCGGTGTGCCTGCGCGAATTGGCCCTGGGCCTGGGCATGGGCTCGGTGCTGGCTGCACTGGCGTACGGAACCGCCCTGCTGTTCGGCCGGCCGTGGTTCGTCGGCTTCGCCCTGGCGCTGGCGATGGTCGCGGCCATCACCGTGGCCAACCTGGCCGGGGCCCTGATTCCGTTCCTGCTCAAACGCCTCCGCTTCGACCCCGCCGTCACCAGCACGCCGCTGATCGCCTCGCTGATGGACGTGCTGAGCGTGGTCATCTACTTCTCGATCGCCCTGGCCAGCCTGCGGGCCTTCGGCTGACGCGCCCGCAAAGCCCACGACGAGGCGCCGGCGAATATTCAGGGACATCGCCGAACGGCCGGTTTCTTCGCAGCCGCCCCGGCAATTCCTCTACCGGTCCTTCTGGGAACCGGCAACACAAACCGGGGACGGGTTTTTTTCGTCTCCAGGGAGCGAAGTGTCCCGCTATTTTTCTGCCGGCCCCGTTTCCTTATCCTCTCGTCCCTCTTTTCTCCGCCCCAGGCCCTGGCGAGATCCAGGCCCGTCGCCCCCGGCACGAGGCCTAGCCTGGCCCGCGTCCGGCGGCGGGACCGGCCCGGTGACGCGACGGGCGACCAGCCGGGACGCCACCGTTGCCAAGGCGCACGTGCAGAACTTTCAAACACTTACAGCACCAACCCGGGCCGCGGACTCGCACGGACAGGGCCCGGTCCGCAGGGTGGGCGCAAAAAAGAGGCCGAGATGGGGAAAGGAGGAGAAACCCATCTCGGCCAGCGGGACTTTAGGCTAGGAGGAGATGCCTTGTCGTCCGCTCTCTCTGTGATGTACTTCGGTCAAACAGGGGCAGGAGTTCTCCAGATTCGCAAAAAACTTTCCCGCCGGCGAGAATTGTCCCAACGGGCTGGGCGGGGCCGGAGCGGGGGCGCCGTGCGCCGGTGTGGAAATCGTGTTGACAGGCGGAATTCGCCAAACTACACTCAGCCGCTCTGCTTGGTGGCCGCCCGCCCATGACCCCCGTGTGTCCGTCGCGGTGCGGCCCCAAGACTCCTGCGGCACAAGCGGCCCCTGCCCTGCTGGCAGAACGGCCTGGGAATTCACCATACCGTTTCACACGGGACTTCGAGACTGGGAGGTCGTTCGGACCATGGCTAAGAGCAGCACGCAATCCAAGAAGCAGAAGTTCGTCTATTTCTTCGGCGGCGGCAAGGCCGAGGGCAAGAAAGAAATGAAGGCCCTGCTGGGCGGCAAGGGCGCCAACCTGGCGGAGATGAGCAGCCTGGGCCTGCCCGTGCCTGCGGGCTTCACCATCACCACCGAGGTGTGCGACCTGTTCTACAAGGTCGGGCGCAAGTGGCCCGAGGGCCTCGACGCGGAGATCGACGCGAACATCAAGAAGCTCGAGAAGCTCACCGGCAAGACCTTCGGGCACGGGTCCAACCCGCTGCTGGTGTCGGTCCGCTCCGGTGCCGCCTCGTCCATGCCGGGCATGATGGACACGGTGCTGAACCTGGGTCTCAACGACGAGACGCTCCAGGCGATGATCGACCTGACCGGCAACGAGCGGTTCGCCTGGGACGCCTACCGCCGCTTCATGCAGATGTTCGGCGACGTGGTGCTGGACATGGAGCACCACCACTTCGAGGAGGCCCTGCAGGGCGTCAAGGACCGCCGCGGCGTCAAGCTCGACACCGACCTGGACACGGAGGGCCTGAAGGAGGTCGTCGAGGCCTACCGCCAGGTCTACAAGCGCGACGGCAAGCAGTTCCCCCAGGACGCCCGCGAGCAGCTGGCCGACTCGATCAACGCCGTGTTCGGCTCGTGGAACAACCCCCGCGCCGTCCGCTACCGTCAGCTCAATGACATCCGTGGCCTGCTGGGCACCGCCGTCAACGTCCAGACGATGGTCTTCGGCAACATGGGCGACGACAGCGGCACGGGCGTAGCCTTCACCCGCAACCCCTCGACCGGCGAGAACAAGTTCTACGGCGAGTACCTGATGAACGCCCAGGGCGAGGACGTCGTCGCCGGCATCCGCACGCCGCTGCCGATCGACCAGCTCGCCAAGACCAACCGCACGATCTACAAGCAGCTCGTCGAGATCCGCAACCGCCTCGAGGAGCACTACCTGGACATGCAGGACCTCGAGTTCACCATCGAGCGTGGCACGCTGTACATCCTGCAGACCCGCAACGGCAAGCGGACGGCCCCGGCCGCCGTCAAGGTCGCCGTTGACCTGTTCAAGGCCGGCATGATCGACGAGAAGGAGGCCGTCCTCCGCGTCGAGCCCAAGAGCCTCGACCAGCTGCTGCACCCGACCTTCGATCCCAAGGCCGAGGCCCAGGCCCAGGCCCTGGGCAAGGGCCTGCCCGCCAGCCCCGGCGCCGCCAGCGGCCAGATCGTCTTCAGCGCCGAGCACGCCGAGGTCGAGTCCGGCAAGGGCAACAAGGTCATCCTCGTCCGCATCGAGACCAGCCCCGAGGACATCGGCGGCATGCACGTGGCCCGCGGCATCCTGACCAGCCGCGGCGGCATGACCAGCCACGCCGCCGTCGTCGCCCGCGGCATGGGCAAGTGCTGCGTCGCCGGTGCCGAGAGCGCCCTGATCAACTACAAGAACAAGACCCTCACCTTCGGCTCGACCACCCTGAAGGAGGGCGACTGGATCAGCCTCAACGGCTCGACCGGCATCATCTACAAGGACGAGCTGCCCAGCGTCGAGCCAGCCCTGACCGGCCCGTTCGCCCAGATCATGAAGCTCGCCGACAAGTACCGCACCCTCGGCGTGCGGACCAACGCCGACACCCCCCACGACACCGAGGTCGCCGTCCGCTTCGGCGCCGAGGGCATCGGCCTGACCCGCACCGAGCACATGTTCTTCGAGGGCGACCGCATCGTCTCGATGCGCAAGATGATCCTGGCCGAGGACGAGGCCGGCCGCCGCAAGGCCCTCGAGGAGCTGCTGCCGCTGCAGCGCGAGGACTTCATCGGCATCTTCAAGGCCCTCAAGGGCCGCCCGGCCACCATCCGCTTCCTCGACCCGCCGCTGCACGAGTTCGTGCCGCACGACGAGGAGGGCCAGATGGAGATGGCCCAGGCCATGGGCGTCAGCGTCGAGAAGATCGCCGCCAAGGTCGAGAGCCTCAGCGAGTTCAACCCGATGCTGGGCCACCGCGGCTGCCGCCTGGGCCTGACCTACCCCGAGATCACCGAGATGCAGGCCCGCGCGGTCATCGAGGCCGCCTTCGCCGTCAAGGGCTCGCACCCCGAGATCATGATCCCGCTGGTGGGCACCGTCGCCGAACTGTCCCACCAGAAGGCCATCGTCCTGCGGGTGCTCGAAGAGGTCATGAAGGAGAAGCGGACCAAGAAGCTGCCCTTCGAGCTCAAGATCGGCACGATGATCGAGGTGCCCCGCGGCGCCCTGACCGCCGACGAGATCGCCGTCGAGGCCGAGTTCTTCAGCTTCGGCACCAACGACCTGACCCAGATGGGCTGCGGCTTCAGCCGTGACGACGCCGGCAAGTTCCTGGGCCAGTACGTCGAGATGGGCGTCTACGAGTACGACCCCTTCCAGACCCTCGACCGTGCCGGCGTCGGCCAGCTCGTCGAGATCGCCGTCCAGAAGGGCCGCCAGACCCGCCCGGACATCAAGCTGGGCATCTGCGGCGAGCACGGCGGCGACCCCAGCAGCGTCGAGTTCTGCCACATGGTCGGCCTGGACTACGTCAGCTGCTCGCCCTACCGCGTGCCGATCGCCCGCCTGGCTGCCGCCCAGGCCGCCATCCGGCACGGCAGCGGCGACAGCAAGAAGGCCGCCACCACCCGCCGCACCGTCGCCCGCACCGGCCGAAAGGTCGCCGCGAAGAAGGCCGCCAAGGCCGCCAAGAAGGCCAAGAAGGCCAAGAAGTAGTCTCCCCGCCTTCTGATCGTCTGAGCAACCCGGCCCCGGCCAGGAGCCTCCCTCCTGGCCGGGGCCTTCTTTGCGCCGCCCGCGGTAGCGTCCCCGAAAACCAGGTGCCGTGGCTACGGCGTTTGTAGCCACGTCCTTCAGCGCGCACGCAGTCCGCCAAGCCCCCCTGGGCAATATGGAGTGCGGCG
>JAWLCG010000081.1:0-15591 GCA_041687295.1 Phycisphaerae bacterium
GTTTGCGCCGAGACCGGCTCCCCCGGCCATCCAGTCCCGATCAACCCACTTCTGACCCCCATCGGGCCACATCAGAGCACTGGTGAAATATCCGGGCTAGGCTCCAGACTTCATTGAAGCTACCACACTTCTCCAGGGCGTCAATACAGATTCCGTCGGCGAGTCGGAAAACTACCTTACAGGAAGATCGATCCGGGGAAGGGGCCTCGGCGCGCAAAAGAAGCGGGCGGCCCCCAAAGGGACCGCCCGCCTCGTCGAGTCTTCGGCAGTTACCGCCGACGGCGGATCAGGGCCAGGCCGCCCAGGGCCAGCACGCTCAGGCTCGCCGGCTCGGGGACGAGCTGGATCAGGTCCAGGTCGATCACGCGGGCGGCCGAGTAGCTCTGCACCTGCCCGTTTTCGATCGCGTTGAAGTTCTGGATCTTCACGATCAGATCCCGGTCCAGGTCCTGGTCCATGGCCAGGGCAGCCGCGTTGAGGGTGAAGTCGAACTGGAGCGGGGCCCACTCGCCGCCGGTGCAGGGGGCGATCAGGACGACGTTGTTGGTCACCATAGTATGGCCCGACACCAGGATACCGGTGAACTGGAGCCGAGTGTTGACCCCATCATTCGACCGGTACCACAGGCTCACCGGCATGCTGCCCAGTTCGGCGAGGCTGGCCTGCCCGTCCCGCAGTTGGGGCGCCCAGGTGCCCCAAGTGCCGAAGGAGATCTTCACGTATTTGTCACCCGAGTAGGGAGCGTCCATGCTCATGGTGCCAGGGCTCGCATTGCCGAACCCGCCAGAGCTGACCAGGTCGACTTCGTCGAACAGGGTGATGGGGGCAGCCTGAACGATCCCGCACAGGCTCAGCACAGCCAGCAGAGTAAGCAGTTTCTTCGACATGGTTCTCTCCTCCATCGATGTGACCCCCGCCGGCTCTGGCAGAGGCATGGCGTAAGTCCCGCAACGGGGCGGGACAACCGAATAACACAGCCCGTACGTGCGGGCTGACAGTTTCCAGTGGCGGGGGGGCTGCGCGACGGCTGCAGAGATCCCTCCGGGGGCCTCGCCGACACCGCACTCACGGTGCCGATGACCTGGCGGGTCCGGCTCAGGACCTGCCCAGTCCTGGACGCAAACGGCGCAGCCCAGCGAAGGCGCCTCAAACAGCGAGGAGTACGACCTTGCGATGTCAACAGTGGAAGAAATGTAAAGCGTCTGGCAGAGACCCCAGAGAACTTCGAGTATGCCCCGAGGCCACATGAACTGCTTGACTACCCCTTTACCTTACCACGGACGGCGCACCTGTCAACCCGGTTTCCGGGCGGATGCGAAAGGCCTTTTGCCGGCCTCCCTCGCGCCTCAGGCAGCCGTTCCTGCCGCGGCACAACGCACCCGCATGTCTGATGGGCGTCCGCCCCGCCCGGTCAATCGCGCCAGACGCGATGGTCGCTCAGGCGTACTGCCCCCACTCCCGTGCCAGGCGGTAGACGGCCAGCACGTTCTCGGTTGGCGAGTTGTCCTGGATGGCGTGCGTCGGCGCCAGCATGTACCCGCCGCCGGGCATCATCGTCGCCAGCGTCGCGCGGACCTCGGCCTCGACGTCGGCCCGCGTGCCCCCGGCCATCGCGCCGGCCGTCGAGATGCAGCCATGGAACGCCAGCCTCTCGCCGTATCGCTCCTTGAGGTACGCGGGGCTCATGGCCTCGGCCTCGGGCTGGAGGGTGTCCACGGCCGCGATGCCCATCTCGATGAAGTCGTCGAACGCCCAGCTGCTCGAGCCGCAACTGTGGATCATCACCGGCAGGCCGTACGCCTTGGCCAGGTCCACAAACCCCTGCAGGCGAGGCCGAATGTGCTTGCGGAACAGCGCCAGGCTCATCAGCGGGCCGCGCTGCGTGCCGAGGTCCTCGCCGAGCCATAGGAAGTCGATGCCGCCTCGGGCCGCCTCCAGCGTCCGCTCGGTGATGGCCAGCTGCACGGCGTGTCGGCGGTCGATGTAGGCCAGCCCCGCCTCGTCATCGCCGGCCAGGTCCACCAGCACCTGCTCCATGGTGCGGATCATGCCGGCGCTGTTGATCGTGTCGCCCAGGCCCGCCCCGCCGGTGAAACGGGCGTAGGGGGCCAGTTGGCGGCACCGCTCGGCGACGCCGGTGTAGTCGAAGTCGTCCGGCGAGGGCATGGGCCAGGCCATCACCTCATCCACCGTCGCCTCGGCCAGCGGGTAGTCGCAGAAGTCCCAGTAGCCGCCCGACTCGTGCTCGACCCACCGCGTACGGATGCCCCACAGGTCGACCCGCCGGCCCGGCACGTCGGGGTGCAGCTTAGGGCCGCGATACGGCACGCCCACGCCGCGGAAGTCCACGCCCAGGGCCTGCATCAGCCCCTCGCCGTCGCCCTCAGCCAGGCCGAAGTGGGCCTTGAGCCGCCGATCGATCCCGCCATTGGCCGAGTAGTCCACCGGCACCCGGTCGGGCTCCTGCCGAGCCAGCGCCGCCAGCACCCGCTCCCGCGAAGTCATCGCCTGCGCCATGAAAAGCTCTCCCGTCGCCCCCCGCGACAGGCATGTTCTATCCGCCCCGGGCCGACAAGGGAAGCCATAGCTTCGCGCCCGCGACAAGCAGCCGGCCCTACGGACTACACAGACGACAGGTCCAGTCGCCTCTCCCAGAAGCGTCGGCTGTCATCCCGCTGCCGGCCTTCGAGTTCAAGCGAGAGCTGCACCAGCCGGGCCCGCAGGTCGGCCAGGAGTGGGCCCTGTGCGGGCTCGGCCGCCAGGTTGTGCTGCTCCCAGGGGTCGACCTGCAGGTCGAACAGCTGCGTGTCGCCGGCGGCATACTCAATGAGCTTGTGCCGTCCGATGCTCAGGCCGCGGATGCTGTCGCAGTAGGCCAGGTACAGCGCGTCGCGGCCCACGGCTTCGGGCGCCTCGCCCAGGGCCGGAGCCAGGCTGCAGCCCTCCACCGACGCCGGCACGGCCAGGCCCGCCAGGTCGCACAGCGTCGGGAAGATGTCCAGCAGGTAGACCCGGTCGTCGCAGGTCCGCCCCTCGGCGATGCCCGGGCCGGCGAAGAGCAGCGGCACGCGGACGCTGTGGTCGTAGAGGCTCTGCTTGCCCATCAGCCCGTGCTGCCCGACGGCCAGGCCGTTGTCACCGGCGAAGACGACGACCGTCCGCTCCAACTCGCCGCTGGTCTCCAAGGCCGAGAGGATCCGGCCGATGGCGTCGTCGAGGTGGGTGATCATCGCGTAGTACTCGGCGATGTGCTGGCGGATGTCCGCCTCGGTGCGTGGGAAGGGCGCCAGCATCTCGTCGCGGATCCGCAGGGCCCCGGTGTCGATTGTGTGCTCCGGCTGGAAGTTCGGCGGCAGCTCGATCCGGTCCGGTTCGTACATCCGCAGGTACTTCTCCGGCATCGACCGCGGATCGTGGGGGGCCATGAAGGACGTGTACGCGAAGAAGGGCCGACTCGTGTCCCGCCGCTGGAGGAACTCGACCGTCGCCTGCGCGAACAGGTCGGTGGAGTGCACGCCCGGGCGGATGTGGTCGACCAGGCGCTGACGGGTGTGCCGCTCGCGCTGCGGGTGGCCGATGAAGGGGCGCGCCTTGTCGTAGCGGCCCGAGGGGTCGAAGTCGCAGGCCGGCACGTTCCAATGGTCGTCCATGCCGCCGAAGAAGATCTCCGCCCCATCCGAAAAGCTGCGGGCGTAGGCGCCGGGCCCGTTGTGCCACTTGCCGGTGCCGAACGTCTGGTAGCCGCCGGCCCGCAGATGCTCGCCGAGCAGGACGTGGTCGGGGGGGATCTCCTGCCCTTCGCCCTGAATGTGGAACAGCGTTCGGCCCGTGTGCAGCATGGCCCGGCTGGGCATGCAGACCGCCCCGCTTGTGCCGCCGGGGATGTGCGCCCGCCTAAAGGCCGTACCCCGCGCCGCCAGGCGGTCGAGGTTCGGCGTGCGGATGGCCGGGTTGCCCAGCGCATGGACAGTGTCGAACCGCTGGTCGTCGGTGAACAGAAAGAGGATGTTTGGGGTTGCCTGGTCCATGCGCAGAGTGCCTCCCGTGGGCGGGCCGTGCTTGATCCGCAGTACCATTGCAGAGCGTCTCGAAGGCTACCGGAGGCGAGCTCGTGCGTCAATCTCCATGCAGGCCCGAGCCGGGCACGAAGTGCCAAGGCGGCCGATGGCACGGTGGAATTGCCGGGAGAACCCGAACGCGGCCGGGTACCCCAAGGCTGATGCACACGGAACAATCCTCCCCCCCTGCCACCGGCAGACTCCGGGGCGTACCACATGCGGGCGGCGATCTCGTACTGCTTGGGCGCCAGCGTATCGGCGCGGACGGCCGCGTGGTAAGCTGCCTCTCGCCACGCGTCAGCAAGTGCGCCAAGTGGGCCCTGAAGGACTGTAGACCATGCAGAGAATCCCCTACGTCGAGGGCGTCGAGAACCGCCCCAACGTCCTGTTCCTGTTCAGCGACCAGCACAACGCCCGCTGCCTTTCGGCGGCCGGCCATCCGGACGTGCGGACGCCGCACCTGGACCGCCTGGCGGCCGAGGGGGTGCGGTTCTCCAACGCCTACGTGCAGAACACCATCTGCACGCCCAGCCGGATGAGCTACCTGTCGGGCACCTACTGCTCGACGCACGGCTACTACGGCCTGTACGGGCCCGAGCCGGAGAACCTGACCAGCATGCACGGCTGGTTCCGCCGCCACGGGTGGCGGACCGGGGCGCTGGGCAAGCTCCACACGCCGCGCTACTGGCTGGAGCGACAGTGCCAGTACGTCTACGACGAGTTTCTCCAGCACCCCAGCTACCTCGAGGCCCTGGGGCTGTACGAGGCCAACGACAACCGCAACTACCACCCCAACGCTGGCCGCGGCGGGGCAAGCAACCTGCCCCTGGAGCACTCCTGCGAGTGGGTGCAGGTCAAGCACTTCCGGCGGTTCCTGGACCAGCAGATCGAGCCGGCCGACCGATGCAACCACCCTGCCCCCTGGATGGCGTGGATGAGCTTCGCCCGGCCCCACCAGCCCTACACGCCCTCGGAGCCCTATGCCTCCATGTACGACCCGGCGGCCATCCACCTGCCGCCGACGGCGGAGACGGAGTCGGCCGCCCTGCGGGCCTGTCGCAGCAGCAAGAAGTACGGCCCGTTCGACGAGGCCACGCTGCGACACAACGTGGCGGCGTATCTGGGCTGCGTCTCGCAGGTCGACGGCGCGATCGGCCTGGTGCTGGAGGCCCTGGCCGAGCGGGGACAGATGGACAACACCATCATCGTCTACGCCGCCGACCACGGCGACCACGCCGGCGAGCACGGCATGTACGAGAAGAAGGCCGGCATCAGCGCCCGGTCCATCTGCCGCACGCCGCTGATCGTGCGGTACCCGTCGAAGGTGCCGGCCGGGCGGGTGCGGGAGGAGATCGTCGAGTCGGTGGACGTCTTGCCCACCCTCTGCGAGCTGGCCGGCCTCGAGGCCCCCTCCAGCGTGCAGGGCCAGAGCATGCTGGGGCTGCTGGGCGATGAGCCGCAACCGATCCGCCCCGACGCCCTCACCGAGAACCGCCTGCGCAAGAGCCTGGCCACGCCGCGCTACCGCTACGTCGCCAACATCGGCGATGAGCCCGACGAGCTGTACGACCTCGCCGACGACCCGTGGGAGCTGCGCAACCGCATCGACGACCCGGCCTTGGCCGACGTGGCCCGGCAGTTGGCCCGGCGCCTCCGCGAGCGCCTGGCCGAGGCCCGCCGGCCCGTCACCGCCTTCCGCGGCGGCTGGCTGAACCACCGCCACGACGAGGACGGCCGGCTGCACCCCGACTCGGTGCGGAACCTTACCCCCTACGACTAATTGGCCGCTGATGCATGGGCTCGCCCTGCGGCTGCATTGACAAACGGATTGCCGCTGCAAAACCCGGGACAGTCACCAATAGTGGGTGCCATAATAGGTGACTGTCCCGGTTTTTTCGGGTTTTTATAGGTGACTGTCCCGGGTTTTTTTCGGGTTTTTCTTCGTTGGGGCCCGGGGCCGGCCTACCGCTTGAGGATCTCCAGGACGACCTCGGCCTCGACGGTGTTGAGGTTGTTGGATCGGTCCATTCCCCTGGCGGCCGGGACGCCGACGGTGTACATCAGCCCCAACGGCCGGCGGGGGCCGCTACGGCAGAACTCCAGGCTCGGCAGCCACTGGGCCCGCTCGTCCAGGGGCGGACGGACCAGGCGGGCCGATGCCTCCTCGCCGGCGAAGCGGATATGCACGAGCGCCGTGGCGGCCTGGCCGTACTCGTGGCGGTCGCCCGGGGCGGACGTGATAACCGCGTCGAGCCCCTCGTCATCGCATGCCAGCGTCGCGAAGTGGGTATAGCGGTATCCCTCCAGCGGCGGTGGGGGCACATCCCGCAGCGACCACTGCGAGCCGGACAGGCTGGCCAGGCGGACGTCGCCGCCCATCGGGTTGAGCACCAACAGCCGTACCACGCCATCGGGGGTAACGACCACATTGGACAGCCCCATCTGGTTCATGTACGAGGAGTACACCGCCCCAAAGGGTCTGGTGGGGTTGAGTTCGGTTCGCGCGTCCGACAGGCCCTCGCCCTCCACACGGTTCAGGTCGCAGGCCGGGACCGACGTCGCCAGCGGCTCGGGCCGGCCCGCCTGGTACCACAACCGGCCCGCATCCGGCGAGAAGACGTGCGAGACGCCATAGTACTTGGCCCCGTTCTCCATCGGGAGTGTGTTGGCCAGGGCAATGTGGATCGTGCCGTCAGGGCCGAGGGTCAGCGTGTTCTGCGTCCAGGTGTGCTCAAGGACGTTCACCTGGACGACCGGCCGAGGCGCCGCCCAGCCCTGCCCGGGCCGCCACTGCGCGTGCGCCACGCGGTAGGGATAGGGCGTGCCCCCCCATCCCTTGCAGCGGTAGGCCATGTGCAGGACGCCGTCCGGGCCGCACGCGATGCTCGGATAGGTCGCCCCCTCGCCGAGCGTCTCCGAGAGGCACTCCCACTGCAGGGTGTCGCCCTTCCGCACGCCGCGGTAGTGGTTGAAGGGCTCGTGGTGGCCGCTCACCACCAGGTGCACCTCGCCGGCGGGGCTCGTCACCAGGGCGGCCGTGCAGTGGTTGTCCTGCCGCTGCGGCCCGACGGGCCCCTGGCCGCGAACGGCCCCACTGGCGATATCGACCAGTGCCCATTGGTTCACACGCGACACATCCTGCCAGGTCACGACGTACGCGTCGCCCAACTGGGCGAGCTTCGGCGACATCGTGTAGGCGGTGGCACGGTCGCTGCCACGGGTGCTCAGGGTGACGCGGTCAAACGCAGGGGTCGGCATGGACGGCTCCTCAAGGTAACCGGACAGCCCGTCTATAGCAGCAGGCTGGCCAGGTCGGCATTATGTCAGCAGGCGTAAAGGGGTCAGGAACGTGACCCGTTTCCCCCTACGCCAGGGCCTTCAGTTCGGCGACGGTGGGGAGGTTCTCCAGGTCCTGCCGGCTGAAGCGGAGGTGGAGTACCTGGCGGAACTGGAAGTCCACGAACAGGTGCAGGGCGTCGCCGTCGACCAGCAGATCGCAGTAGGAGGCCTGCGGGCTGCCCCAGCAGCCGTCTCCGCGGGCGGCGTTGGCCAGCAGGAAGCGTGGGGGCGACCAGTTCCGCCCGCCGTCGCGGGAGAGGCTCTGCCAAAGCTCGACCCGGCTGTTGTGGTCATGCTTGGGGATCGCCGGGTTGTAGAGGTTGTGGATCAGGGCGATGAGCGTCTCGGGCGGGTCGAGGTGGAAGAGCATCGGCGGCGCGTCGGGGTGGGTGAGCGGCACGGGCGTGAAGGGGCTCCAGGTGAGGCCGTCGTCGGCGCTGCGGCTCTGCCAGCTATGCCCGCCGGGCGCCCGGCCCCAGAGCAGGACGTTGGGGCCCTGCAGCGCCAGCGGCCTGGCCTCGATCATGTAGTTGTGCTCAGGGATGAACCAGCCATTGGGTTCGGCGTCGGGAATCAGTGTCCAGCTCTCGCCCTGGTCGGTGCTGCGGAGGAGGTACTGGCGGTCGCGTCGGCCCCCGGGGACGGTGAGGTCGGCGGTGCGGTAGCTGCCCAGCAGCCAGGTGCCGGCCGCCGTCTCGGTCATCCGGATGTGGGTCTGGCCGCGGTAGTCGGGGCCGTTGAGCGGCTGAATCAGCCGGGGGGGCGACCAACTGTAGCCGTCGTCATCGGAGACGCGCATGGCGGCCCCGCCGTCGGGCCAGCCGCCCCAGTCGGGGTTCACCTCGGTGCTGAACAGGTAGATCCGCTTGCTGCCGCGCGGCACGAAGAGCACCGAGCTGTTATGGCCATAGGGCACGCGGAAGGGCAGGATCGGCCCCAGCCAGGTCCGGCCCTGGTCTTGGGACCGGACCATCATCAGGTCATTGGGCTTGCCGCCGAACCGCGGGCCGTCCCACATGTGCCCCTGCCCGGCCGAGAAGCAGACCAGGTAGTCCCCGCCGGGCGTCTTGATGCCCCGCGGATGGAACGAGGCGTTGTACGGCGCGGGCCAGGCGTGCAGCCGATGCGCGTCGAGCCGCTCGTGGTGGACGATGCCGAGCTCCGGCCGGCTGACCAGGCCCGTCGGCAGGGCGGCAAGGTTCAGGGGCTGGCCCTGGATGGCAAAGGACTCAAGCGGCACAGGGTTCAGATCGGCCATTGGGTTTCACTTCTCCATTGGGGAATACCAGGGACGGACCGATGGCGCCAGTCCTTCGGCCTGCCGGTTGCTGCCCGGCTGGGTGACGGGGTGCGGGCAGCAGGGCGCGGTAGCTCTTGCGGCTCGTGCCATGGCCGTACGCTACCGCGGACGGTTCGGGTCGTCAAGCAGCCGGCCGCCCCCGGGCCCGGGCCTGCGACGCCATGGGAAGACCGGGCCCCGAACGCCCCTGACCTTCGCCCGCCAAAGGAATAGCCCTCCCTGGCTGTTGGGGTCGCACCAGCCAGGGAGGGCTAAGACTATTGCAGGTCAGGGAAGGTCCCCAAGCAGTAGACTACTTGCCGACTGCGCCTGCGGGTCCGCAAGGGGGGCTCGGCTCAGGCCCACGGAATGCCTTCGGTGGGCATCTTGGCTGGGCCGTCCCCGGGCGCGGCACAACGCACCCGCACGTCCGACAGGCTAACGGTCCGGCTGGCCGGGCCCATCCCGCCGGCGAGCTGCCGGCCCTACGCACGGTTGCCCCTCAGATCAAACACCGCCGACCGCACACCCGCGGCGGCGGAGATAGCGAGAGAGGAAGCCCACGCCCCCGAGCAGGCCGACGAGCGTGGCCGGTTCCGGGACAATCGGCAAAGCCGAGCCGCCGTCGATGGGCACCAGTCGGCCGGTCTCCGTATCGAAGCCGACACCCCCACTGAAGCCCTCGCTGCCAAAGTCCGATCGGCCGGTGCCGCCGTCGTACTCCTCGTTGTTGTTGGAGAGGGTGTTGGTGTCCATCGTCACGGCGGCATTGAGTGCGATGGCGCGGCCGCAGAGAATCTTCGCGGCAGTATTCAGGGTGACGCTCTGGTCGGCGATAATGTTGCCCGCGAACACCGTGTTGGTGTCGAGAGTCGCGGAACTGCCGACCATCCAGAACACACCGGCGCCCGCGCCGGTGTCGACCACGTCCACGACCGCATTGGGCGAGGTGATCAGCGTGCTGGCCATCTGAAAGACCCAGAACGCGTCGGCGTCGCCCTGCCCGTCGAGAGTGAGGGTCCCCGACAGATTGGTGGTTCCCGCGGGAACGGTATAGACGCCCGGAGTGAGCGTGAGCCCAACCAGGTCCGCCGGCAGGGTGCTGGTCGGCGCCAGCAGGTTCAAGGCATTGTACGCCGTGAGAGCATCCGCCTGGGCCTGCTGCGCCACGGCGTTCGTCTGGTGCACCGTTCCCGTGTGGGTAATACTCCCAAGGCCGGTGATCGACGTGCCCGGGTAGAGACCCAGGTCTCCCCAGATGGTGGTCGGGCCCGTGTTGGTCACCGTCGAGGCGCCGAGGACCGCGAAGTCCTCGGCCGTCCCCAGCACCGGCACTGTAACGGCGAATCCTGGACCGGCCGCCAGCAGTAGCGCCGCTACAATGCCTGATAGAATCAGTTGCCTACCCGTCATCACTTCCCCTTTCAAGAGTGAGCCAGTGTGGCGGCAGGAGCCCTGCCGCACCTTCAACAACGCCCTTCTACGCGTAAACGGACGACCCGGCATGGCCGGGCTACTCTTGCCCTCCTCGTTTGACCCCAAACCCCACGCTTGTGCTTCAGCGATATTCAAACCACAGGCAGCCCGGCAGACGGAACCAGCAAGCACCCTCACTGCGGTCCTCGTGCTTGCCGCGGCGCCTGGACGTAGTGGTTCCTGGCCCCCTTCCCCGCGCGACTGCCGAAACTGCGCAGAACGGCACAGGCACGGCGGGCCCGGTACGAACAAACGGCGGGTACAAAACTACGACGGGTACGGCAAGGACGAGAAGTACCTCCGACGAAAGCAAACCCCTAAGACAATATCCAAACTACCACAGGCCCGCCCTGTGTCAACTCGAATTCCTGCTGCGGAAACCAGGGACAGGTGACAGGCGTTTCCGCGTTCGCTGCCGGGCCGGCATGCCCGGCCGGCTCACTCGCTCGACGCGAGAAAGCTTCTGGCGGCGCAGACCGGAAGCGACGCTGAACAGACGGGTGTCCGTGGAGGCCGGCAGAACGAAACCCCTCCTCATCCCATCAGTCGCCAGGCCCATCGGGCACGCGGCCGAGACGAGTGCTCGCGTCTGGCGGACAATATCGCGAGCAACGTAACGGAGACGATCGTCATCGTCCATCATGCCCGTAGGACCGACGTTCCCAGCGGTCCAGACTCCCCTTATGCCGCAACGTGGTCCGGATGGCCCTGCGTTCAGGCATCCGGCATAGACCCCATGACTTCACTCGCACAGAGTCTACGTCCCTATAAATGATAGCGCGTAGGACGCGCGAGACAACGCCATCCGAAGATTTTCTCTTAAACCCGAGACAGTCACCAACTTCGAGATGAAGAAGTGTCGCGGGTCTTCAAGCTGATCTGGGCCCAGGCCCACGGAATGCCTTCGGTGGGCATCTCGGCCGGGCCGTCCCTGGCGTGGCCCAACGCACCCGCACGTCCGAAGGGCAACCGGGCAGGCTGTCCGCGGCGCCATCCCCCCGGCCACGCGTCGCCCAGACCCGGGGCGGGCCCTGTTTCGCGCTTCCAGGGCCCGCAGACGCCGCCGGGGGGTGCTCTACTCGGCGGCGGGGGCGGCCAGGAGGGTGAACGGGTCGCCGGCATTGATGCCGTGGGTCTGGCTGAAGTTGCCGTCGCGGATGGCGAAGGTCAGGCCCTCGCGGTGGAGCACGGCCAGGGGGGTGCCGGCCGGCACGTCGGTGTAGGTCTGGGCGACGACCATTGTCAGGGCCTGGTCGGCGAACTGGACGCGGACCCAGCGGCCTGGCTGCAGGCCCAGCGGCTCGTAGCGGTCAGGCGCGATGCTGGTGTAGACGTTGCCGTAAAACCCGGGACAGTCACCAATAGTGGGTGCCATAATAGGTGACTGTCCCGGTTTTTTCCGTGAAATCGCCCGGCAACATGCTTGACTCAGTGCAATTCGTGCCTGTCCCGCCTTTTTCCGGGTTTCCTCCCCCCCATTCGTATTGTGCGCCTGGGCCACATCAACGTCTGTTGGTCATCGGCTCCCAGGTGGTCTCTCACGCAGCAGTTCCAGCGCCCGCAGCATCTGCTCATCCTGACTTGCCTCCAGAAGCTCCAAGGCCGTTCGCCCTTCCATTCCCAGATGAGGGTCCGCTCCAGCCTCCACCAGCAATGGAATGGCCGCCCGGAACTCCTTGAAGATGGCGCTGGACAGGGGCAACGTGCCATCCCGATGAGGGATGTTCGGATCAGCGCCATGCTGCAGCAGCAGGATCGTCATCGGCAGGTCCTTCCGCATCATCGCCAGAAACAGGGCCGTCTCGCCCGTCTGCGTCGCCACGGCATCGGGATCGGCGCTCCGCTCGAGAAGGTCCCGGGCGATCTCCAGTCGACCTAGCCGTGCGGCTTCTACTAGAGGGGGGCGATCGGCAGGCGATTCAGGATCGGCGCCCGCCTCCAGCAGCGTGGCCAGCACTTCTCGATGACCGCCTCGCACGGCAAGGCTGACGGGTCTGGAACCTATGGATGAAACGCCCAGCTCCAAAGCCCGCTTCAGCAGCGCGACCCGGCCACGAGCCGCCGCCCAGCCGAGCACGGTCCACCCCTCCGCGTCAGCAGCCGTCAAGGCGTCCGGGCTTTCCGCGACGATCTCTTCGAAGGCATCCCCATCGCCCCGGATCACCGCATCAAGAATGGGCACCCCCACTCTCACGTCCTGCCCCAGGAGGTACTGAATCATGGCTGGAGAACTCTCCGCGGCAAGATGGAGCAACCGGACTCCCTTTTGGCTGGTGAGGTAGTCGGGGTCATGCTCCAGCAGCGTACGCAGCGTCTCCACGCTGCCTCCCACGATAGCCCAGTCGATTGCATTCCGCCCGGCATCACGCGATGCAGGATCGTGTCCCAGACGAACAAGCCGTTTGGCCGTGCCAGACATGCCCATCATTGCCGCCTGGTCCAGGGCCCTGCCGTGCTTAACCTTGCGAGGGTCCGCGCCGGCCTCAAGAAGGGCTACCGCAATCTCATCCTCACCCAGCCACAGCGCGGCCCCGAAGGGAGTGTCCCCCCTAAACGGTTGGTTCGGGTCCGCTCCATGCTCCAGCAGGAGCCGCACCATGTCAGGCCATCTTGCCAATACGGCCTCAAGCAGCGGCGAGGAACCCTCGGTGCCCATCGGCTGGGCACCGGCTTCGAGAAGAGCTTCTACCCCCTCCTCATCCCCCGCGCGGATTGCCTCCGCCAGCACGCGACCAAGACGCGAATCCGGCTCCACCGACTCCGCGCACGCGAAGTTCTGGCCGCCCAACCCACAGAGCACGGCAAAAGCCATCACAGCCGCACATCCAAGTACCTCGCAGGTCTGTCGTCGGCCCATGACATTGCCTTTCTCAAGCAGCCGAAAACCCGGGACGGTCACCTATTTCCCCCTGAGCCGAAAACCCGGGACGGTGACCTATTTCCCCTGGTTCGGGGGCGCGGCGGCGAAGAGGGTGAACGGGTCGCCGACGTTGATGCTGTGGGTCTGGCTGAAGTTGCCGTCGCGGATGGCGAAGGTCAGGCTCTCGCGGTGGAGTACGGCCAGGGGGGTGCCGGCCGGCACGTCGGTGTAGGTCTGGGCGACGACCATTGTCAGGGCCTGGTCGGCGAACTGGACGCGGACCCAGCGGCCTGGCTGCAGGCCCAGCGGCTCGTAGCGGTCGGGGGCGATGCTGGTGTAGACGTTGCCGTGCCCGTCGCTGATGCCGACGACGGTGCCCTCGGCGATCCGGCCGGCCGGCGCGGCGGTCGGCTGTCCGGCCGAGTCCGGCTGTTGGTCGGTGCAGGAGACGAGCAGGGCGGCGACGATCAGGAGGGCGGGCAGGAGGATTCGCATGGGGGACCTTTCATGTTGGTGGAGTGTCTGTACTCGGCCGCCACACGGCCCAGACCGTTTGCTTATCGGACGTACGGATGCGTTGTGCCGCGCCTGCAGCGGCCCGCCCCGATGCCCACGGAAGGCATTCCGCGGGCTTGGGCCGAGCCCGGCGTGCGGCCCCGCAGGCGCGGCCGGCAGAGGGTCTGACGTGTCAGCATAGTGCGGTCCGGGCCGGGCGGCAACTCCGGGGTGCGATTCTCGGGCGCGAGGGTGTAAGAGATTGCAGCAAAGAGAATAGTAACTATTCTGTGAGTACTGGGGGCCCTGAGCTTCCCCGGCGGCAGGGGGGCGCGGGGGCGGTTCGGGTGAAACGAACCCAATTCGAGCTGGCACAAGGCCGGTTCTAGCTGCGGCTTACGCGGAGAGGGCCGCCATGGAAACGAACCCAATTCGGGGCGGGCAAGACGCCTTCGAAGGTGGGACGCCGCGGCTGGCGCCGCTCTGTCCCAGCCTACGGGTCCTGACGAAACGAACCCAATTCAAACTGGCCCCAGCGGGGTAGTACACCGGCCAGCCACTGCGTTCGACCCGGCCTACGCGCTTCCGGCCGTCAAGCCAAAGCGGCGATTCTCGCCGCTCGCCGGAACTGCGGCGGGTGCTGACGCAGGTGGCCCAGGGCGTGGCCCGGCGGGGGCCGCGGTACGGCCAGCTGTTCGAACGCATCGCCCGGGAGAAGCACACCAACATCGCCAAGAGCGCGGTGGCCCGGCGTCTGCTGGAGGACGCCTGGACGATTCTGATCAAGCAGGAGCCGTTCCGGTTGCTGCCGGAGCCGGCTGAGGAGTCGCTGACGCGGGTCGGATGACAACCGTAGGGCCTGAGGCGCTTGCCAACAAGGCCGTCAGCCTAATGATCCGCCCGCGTCCGAATCCCACATGAGCCCCCGGCTGAGCCGGTGAGGCTGAATAGATACCAGGATGCAAAGCGACATCCGGAGACGCGGGGCGTCAGCGGCATCGAAGAAAAAGACAAAGGTTGTTCAAAAGAAAGGCAGGTGCATCTTGACCTGAACGGTCCTGTCATAGATACGGCGCGGGCCGTGTTTGTAGGCTGGGGCGCAGCGACAGCGAAGCCCCACCTTCGCCCTGGCGGACGGGCACGGCCGGGGCGTTGGGATCACTTCTCGGCGTCGAAGTGGTCGGCCAGGGCGTAGACCTCGGCGTTGAGGGTGGCCATGCGGTCGGTCAGGCCGGTGTAGGGGTCGTAGGTGATGTTGGCGTAGCCCTTGTGGCCCGGCTGGGTGTGGGTGAGGCCTCTCTTGCCGGCGAAGGTGCTCATGAAGTTCCAGATGGGCGTGTAGGCGACGGGCTGGTCGGTGCGGCGGAGGGCCTCGTCGTCGCTCCAGGCGCCGGTGCCGTTGAAGCCCAGCTGCCAGAGCTGGGCGGTGGTGGCCTGGGCCCAGCCCTGCTGCGAGCCGAACTTCTCGGCCAGGGCGGCCTTGGCGGTTTCGGTCCGCTGGGCCCGGACGCCCGCGACGCCCACGTGCAGGAACAGGCAGCCCTCCGGGTCGACCATCCACCAGCGGTCGCCGACCTTCCGGGCGCGGAAGAAGCCGGTCGCCTCGACCTTGCGATCCGCCCACCCGCCGAAGCGGCTCAGCGGCACCGCCGAATCACCGGCCGAGAACCCCTCCACCCGGCCCAGGGCGCGGGTGGGCATGTCCTCGTAGGGCTTGGAGGGGCTGAAGGAGACGGGCACGGTCAGCGGTTCCATGGCGGGTTCCTCGGCGGGAAGGGGGGTGGCGCCGGCCAATATCGCGCCAGGCATGCGCAGACGATCGACGCGGGACGATGCGGCATGGTGTCTCTCCTGAAGCCCGCCCACGAGCGGCCCCGGGGAAGGATGCTACCGCTGCCGACAGCGGACGGCAAGGGGCAGGGCGGACGCATTCTGGCTGGGAAAAACGCACTGCACCGGGTGCCGTGGCTACGCCGTTCGTAGCCACGTCTTTGGCTGCTCCGCTGGACTCCCACTCCATGCACAGAGGACCTGCCCTTTGCGCGTGCGGGCCCACGGCCCTGGGTGCCCCGGGCGAGCCGCAG
>JAWLCG010000082.1:0-15498 GCA_041687295.1 Phycisphaerae bacterium
CGAGGTTCCGCGTGCCGCGATGACGGATCGCCCGTCGAACCGCCGGGCGCCCTCGCGGCACGCAGAACCGCTCCGCTACGCTCCGCGAACCTACGTGCCCTACGTGTCGGGCCCGTTTTCGTCGTCTGAATGTGCGGCCAGGGCCGCATGGGCAACTCTGTGGCCCATCTTCCTCGACGGCGGCCCAGGGCCCGCCCTACTCCGCCAGGTAGCCGCGGGCGATGGCGTCGGCGATCAGGCCCTGGACGAACCGCCACAGCTCCGGTCCGCCGGCGGCGATGTGGCGGTTGCGGTCGCGGACCTGGGCCGCCCGCACGCCGTGCTTGCGCCAGGCGGCGCCCTGAGTGGCGTAGTTGTGCATCAGCGGCTGGAGGCGGTCCAGGGCGGCGGCGTAGCGGGCCTCGGGGCTCTGGCGGGCCTCGAACTCGTCCCACAGCCCTCGCACCCAGTCGCGCTGGTCGGCCGGCAGCAGGCCGAAGATGCGGTCGGCCGCCTGCCGCTCGCGCTGCAGCTTGGTGGCCTGGCCGGCGTCGTCGTAGCAGAAGGTGTCGCCCGCGTCGATCTCGACCAGGTCGTGCACCACCACCATCTGCATCACCCGCGTCACGTCGATGGGCCCCGCGGCGTGCTCGGCCAGCAGCGGGGCCATCAGCGCCAGGTGCCACGAGTGCTCCGCGTCGTTCTCGCGGCGCGAGCCGTCGGTCAGCAACGTCTGGCGGAGGATGTGCTTGACCTTGTCCACCTCCAGCACGAACCGCAGCTGCTCGGTGAGGCGGTCGTTGTCGCACGGCGGCAGGGCGGGCGGGTCGTTGCGGGTCATGCGTCCCCCGATCCGTCGGTATCGTAGTCGATCCAGTCGCCCCGCGCGCGGTGCCAGACCGCACAGAGGCCGTGCAGCTCGCGGCACAGCTCGGCCGCGGCCGGGTCGGCGGCGAGGTTGGTCATCTCCAGCGGGTCGGCGTCCAGGTCGAACAGCTCGACCTGCCCGTGCCCGCCGTAGACGTACTTGTGTCGGCCCCGCACGACGCACCGGCGGATGTCGCCGCGGTAGCGGTTGCCGCTGTACTGGCTGAACACGGGCCGATCGGGCAGCGGGGCCTGGCCTCGCAGCACCGGCGCGAGCGAGAGTCCGTCGAGCCCCTCGCGGGCGGGCAGGCCCAGCAGTTCGCCCAGCGTGGGCACCAGGTCCAGGTGCGAGACGCACGTGGCGTGCTCGGCCGTTCGGATGCCCGGCCCGCTCAGCAGCAGCGGCACGCGGATGGCGGGCTCGTACATCTCCATCTTCTGGTACATCGCGTGCTGGCCGAGATGGTCGCCGTGGTCAGCGGTGAAGGCCACCACCGTCCGCTCGGCCTGGCCGGTGGCGTCCAGGGCCTCCAGCAGTCGGCCCAGGCAGTCGTCGGCCAGGCGGACCAGGCCCAGGTGCGCCGCCCACACCCGCCGCCACTGCTCGAGCGGCACGTCGGTGCCCAGCTGGGCGGCCACGCCGTCGCGCCATGAGGAGGGCTCGCCCTCGGCCACGCGCCCGACGTTGGCGGGCAGGTCCAGGGCGGCCGGGTCGAACAGCGAGGCGTAGGGCTCTGGCACGCGCAGCGGGGGGTGTGGCGCCCACAGCTGCACCATCAGCGCCCAGGGCCGATCGGCCGGCGGGTTGCGGAGGAAGGCCTCCGCCTGGCGGGCGTAGAAGCTGTCGAGGAAGTCCTCCGCCTCGCCTGGCCAGGGGCCCGTGCGGGTGTTGGAGTAGGCCGCCCGCTCGCGATGGCCGCCGTAGTTGTCGAGGATGTCGCTGCGGTAGTCGCTCGCGTCGCCGCCGGCCAGGCCGCGGTCGGCGGCGTACTGGCGGTACTGCTCGTTGGAGCACCACAGGGCGAAGTCGACCCTTTCGCGGAGCGTCGGCTGCAGGCGGACGTGGTCGACGCCGACGTGGGCGACGGCGTAGCCGGCCTCGGCGAGGTCCTGGTGCAGGGGCCGCCAGTCGCCTGCAGTCTCGCCGGGCCAGTCGTTGGTGACCACGCCGTTGCGCGTGGGGTAGAGCCCCGTCGCCAGGGCCGTCCGGGCCGGCACGCACAGCGGGCAGGTATTGTACGCCCGGGTGAAGCGGGCCGATCGGCCGGTGAGGCGGCTGAGGTTCGGCGTCACCTCCAGGCCCGCCTGGACCATGCCCAGGCTGTCGGCCCGCTGGTGGTCGGTCATCATCAGCAGCAGGTTGGGTGGCATGGGGTCTCCGGTGGCTGGGGCCAGGGGATCCTGATTTTTGATTGCAGATCTTCGAGGACACGCGCCCCGGCTTGTGTCTTACCCATAGAAGGCTCTGTGTCTTCCTCTGTGTCCTCTGTGCCTCTGTGGCCCATCCTCGCTGTTTCTTCCTCCCCGCCGGGCCTCGCTCCGCTCGACCCGGCCTACGGCTTCAGGCGCTGGCTCCAGTGCCCGATCTGCTCGGCCAGCTGGGCCTTGCCGCCGGAGCCGGCGGGGCGGTAGCGCTTGACGACGTTGGCGGCGCCGAGGGCGTCGTAGACGTCGGGCTCGATGCGGTCGCAGGCGGCCCGCAGCGTCTCCAGGGGCAGCTCGGCGAGGCTCTGGCCCTGCTCGTCGGCGGCGGCCACCATCGCCCCGACGATGTGATGGGCCTGGCGGAAGGGCACGCCGCGGTTGACCAGGTACTCCGCCAGGGCCGTCGCATCCAGGAAGCCCGCGTCCAGGCCGGCGGCGATCCGCTCGGGGCGGAACTTCACCGTCGCGACGATGCCGGCGGCGACCTCCAGGGCCTCGCGCATCGCCTGGTCGGCGATGAACACGAACCGCTTGTCGTCCTGCAGGTCGCGGTTGTAGGCCAGCGGCAGGCCCTTGACGAGGGTCATCATGCCCACCAGCTGGGCCAGGGCCGTCGCCGATTTGCCGCGGATCAGCTCCAGCGTGTCGGGGTTCTTCTTCTGCGGCATCATCGAGCTGCTGGTGCAGTAGGCGTCGTCGAGGGCGATGAAGCCGAACTCGGCCGTCGCGTAGATGATCCAGTCCTCGGCCCAGCGGCTCAGGTGGCCCGCCAGCATCGCGCAGGCGAAGCAGAACTCGCACAGGAAGTCGCGGTCGCTGGTGGCGTCGATGCTGTTTGGGCTGATGGCGTCGAAGCCCAGCAGTTCGGCCGTGCGGGCCCGGTCCAGCGGGATGCTGGTGCCCGCGACGGCCCCCGAGCCCAGCGGGCTGACGTTGACGCGCCGGCGGCAGTCGGCCAGCCGCTCGTCGTCGCGGCCCAGCATCTCGACGTAGGCCATCACCGCGTGGCCGGCCAGGATCGGCTGGGCCCGCTGCAGGTGGGTGTAGGCGGGCATGACGGTCTGGCCCTGCGTGGCCGCGAGCTCGACGAAGGCCCGCTGCAGCGTGGCGATGCGGGTCCGCAGCGTGTCGATGGCGTCGCGGACGTACAGCCGAAGGTCCAGCGCGACCTGGTCGTTGCGGCTTCGGCCGGTGTGGAGCTTCTTGCCGGCCTCGCCGATCCGCTCGGTCAGGGCCGACTCGATGACCATGTGGATGTCCTCGAGATCGACGGGCATGGGCAGCTTGTTCGCGGCGATGTCGGCCTCGATGGAGCGCAGGCCGGTCTCGATGGCGGCGAACTCGTCGGGGCTGATCACGCCGATCTCGCTGAGCATGCGGGCGTGGGCGATCGAGCCGGCGATATCGTAGCGGCTGAGCCGGTGGTCGACGTCGATGCTGGCAACCAGGGCGGCGGTGGCGGCGTCGGCGTCGCTCTTGAGCCGGCCCTGCCAGCTCTTGGCCGACCCGGCGGGCGTTGACGGCTGGGTCATAGGGATCAGGCCTCCTCAAAGCGCCCGAGGGTAGCCGCTGAGGCCCCGCCTGTCAACGCGGGCCAATTGATCGTCTGCCTGTCGGACGTCTGGGCCCGGTGCGGTCGACCGGGCGAGAAGGTGGGGCTCCGCTTTGCTGCGCCCCAGCCTACGGCCAAGGGCATCTCGTAGGCTGGGGCGCAGCGTTAGCGCAGCCCCACCTTCGCCCGGGCCAGGGCTTGCCTGGATACGCAATGGACAGACGATCTACCGGTGCGCCCGACGGCGGATGACGTCGGCCTGCACCTCGCGGCTCAGGCGGGTGAAGTAGGCTGAAAAGCCGCTCACCCGCACCACCAGGTGGCCGAACTGCTCGGGGTGGGCCTGGGCCTGCTCGAGGGTCTCCTGGCCGGTGAAGTTGAACTGCAGCTGCGGGATCCGCCGCTCGACGAAGAACCGCGTCAGGGCCTCGAACCGCTGGGCGCCGTCGTCGCCCTGGAAGAATTGCGGCTCGAACTTCATGTTGATCACCGTGCCGGTCAGCACGCGGCGGTAGTCCGGCACGGCCACCGACTGCAGAAACGCGGTGGGGCCCTTGCGGTCGCGCCCGAACGCGGGTGAGGCCGCGTCCGAGAGCGGCTCGCCCGCCCGGCGCCCGTCCGGCGTGGCGCCGACCTCGCGCCCGGCCGAGATGTTCTGCACGTTGGCCGCCATCGCCGAGACGAACCGCCCGCCGCCGGGCAGCGTGTGTTCGAGGCAGGCGTCGCTGGTCATTCGCACGACCCAGGCCGCCAGCGTGTCGACGGCCGGCTCGTCGTTGCCGTACTTCGGCGCCCGCTCCAGCAGCTGCCGGCGGAGCGGCTCGTGGCCGACGAAGTCCGCGGCCAGGGCCTCCAGCAGCGTCGGCAGCTCGACGGCCCGCTGCTCGAACACCAGCGCCCGCACGGCCGAGAGCGAATCAGCCAGCGTGGCCAGGCCCATGATGGCGATGCCATGAAGGCGCCCGTACAGGGCCCCGCCGTCGTTGACGTCGCGGGCTCGGCCGATGCAGTCGCGCGTCAGGGCCGAGAGGAACGGGTCGGGGAAACGCTCGACGGGGAAGCGGGCGATGTACCGGCTGACGCCCGCGGCGTGCTCGGCCAGGGCGGCGCGGATCTCCTCGCTCAGCAGCTCCAGCAGCCGATCGAAGGTGGGCTCGGCCTCTTGGGCCAGCCGCTGCAGGGCGGGCTGGAGGTAGCGCGGCGTGTTGAATCGGCTGTCGGACCAGGCGGGCTGGCGGCCGGGGAGCATCGTCTCGATGCAGCCGACCATGCACGCGTCCCTCGCGTCGGCCGGCGGGATGCCGATCTCTTCCAGCCCCGCCTGCAGGACATGGTCGTTGAAGATGGCCGGGAACCCCACGCCCGTGCGGATGCACTCGAAGCACGCCCGGTGGAACCGCCGCCCCGAGCCGTCGTGGAAGCGGGCCGAGAGATTCGTGTGCGGCGAGAGCACGCGGGCCGTCGCCTCCAGGCACAGGTAGGACAGCTCGTTGGTGGCGTCGGTGCCGTCGGGTTTCAGCCCGCCGATGCAGATGTTGGTGACCTCGCCAAGCTCCTCGATGCGGGCCCAGAGGTGGCACAGCAGCTCCAGGGCGTCCTCGCGGGTGAGTCGGCCGGCGGCAAGGTCCGCCTCGTAGAAGGGCCAGGCCCACTGGTCCAGCCGGCCCAGGGCGTTATGGGCCCGGCCCTCGCTGACGAAGGCGATGTGCGTCAGCCAGACCAGCTGCAGGGCCTCGGCGAAGCTCCGCGGCGGGTGTCGGCTGATGTGGCGCAGGGCCTCGGCCAGGGCTGGGTCGTCGCCGGCGAGGGCCTCGTGGCGGGCGATGAAGCGCGAGAAGGCCTCCAGCGAAATCCGCATGCCCTCCAGCGTCGCCCACTCGGCCGGCGCGGTGTGGGCCCGGGCCGACTCGGCCACGCGGGCCAGTAGCCCCTCGATGCCCTCGGCCAGCAGCGTGGGGTAATCGGCCAGCGTGTGGTCGAAGCCGGCCCAGAAGTCGCGCTGGCCCCGGGCGGCGTGCTCGGCGAGGGCCTGGCGGTAGGCCTCCTCGTCCACGTCGGCCGGCAGGGGCCCGCAGAACCCCGCCCGGCTGCCCACGATCCGCTCGCCGGCGTAGCCCGTCAGCTCGACGGCGTCCAGCACGGCCTCGAAGGCGCGGGCGCGGACGATCGGCTCGGGCTGGTCGGCATAGCGGCCGAAGGCCTCCGCCCGCCACAGGGGGCGAAGGTCATGCCCGGCCGGCCGGGCGGCGTTGTACTGCCGCGTCTGCTCGAGCACGGCCTGCCAGCTGGGGGCGGGAATCGTGGTGGACATCGCTGGGTCCTCAGGTCTCTGGTGTGCGGTCTACGGTAACGCCCGGCACCGTTCTATTCTAGCTCTAGTCGCTGAAGACGGCCTTGACGCTTTGGCCGGCGGACGCGGTGGCGCAGGCGGCGTTGGCGTCGGCGACGGCGTAGCGGTGCGTGATGCAGTCGGCCAGCGGCTTGTGCAGCTCGGGGTGGCGCTTGAGGAACCGCAGGTAGGCCTCGATGTCGGCCAGGCGGTACTGCGCGCTGCCGAAGAGGGAGATGGCCTTGAACGTCAGCATCTGCGGCTGGATCTCGACCGGGCCGCTCAGCGAGTACTGTCCGGGCACGAGGTAGCGCCCCAGTGTGCGGACCAGGGCGAGCCCCTCGGGCAGAGCGGCTGGGGCGCCGCTGGCCTCGATGACGGTGTCGGCCCCGTCGCCCCGGCGGAGGCGCTTGGCCCAGGCCTGGACCTCGGCGGCGCGGCTCTCGGGGGTGCCCTCGCGGTAGTCCCAGAGCTTCTTGGCGCCGAGCCGCCTGGCGAGGGTCATGCGGGCCGGATTGGCGGCCGAGCCGATCGCACCGACCGTACAGCCGGCGGCGGCCGCGTAGGCGATGGCGAACAGGCCCACTGGCCCGGTGCCCTGGACGATGACCAGCTCGCCCTCGCGGACGCCGCCGGCGCGGGTGAAGGCCTGGATCACCGTCGGGCCCGCGCAGGGGAAGGCGGCCACCGCGTCGAGGTCCAGCCCGGCCGGCACGCGGACGAGGTTGGCCGCCGGCTGGTAGAGCGCCTCGGCGAACCCGCCCAGAAGGTGCGGCGCCTCGGCCGGGTCGCGGAAATTCGTGACGGTGAAGTTCAGGCAATTGGCCTGCCCGCCCTGGCGACACGAGAAGCACGCCCCGCACGCGTCGGCCACGCAGGCGATGGCGGTCTGGCCCACCTTGAGCCGCCGGCCCAGCCCGTCGAGCTCGGCCCTGGGGCCCAGGGCGTCGATCTCGCCGATGAACTCATGGCCCGGGATGATCGGCGGCCCAACCGGCAGCCGGCCCTGCAGGATGTGCAGGTCCGTCCCGCAGATGCCGCTGCGCTTGAGCCGCAGGCGCACCATGGAGCCCCGCGGTTTCGTCAGCGGGTAGGCCCGGACGTCCAACGGCTCGTTGGAGCCCGTGAAAACGGCCGCCTGTGCTGTCTGCTCAATCATGCCTTGCCTCCCAGGCTTTCCAATCAGGAATACCGAATGCCACGCAATCTGACAATGCAGGCGCTACCAGGTGAGCATCTCGCGCCGGGCGTGCTGGGCCCGCCAGGCGTCCAGTCGGGCCAGCAGGTCGTTGCGGACTTCGCCCGCGGCCGGGTCGTCGTAGCGGTTGACGCGCTCGCGCGGGTCGGCCTGCAGGTCGTAGAGCTCGCCGGCCCCATCGCTGTCGTACCAGGTGAGCTTCCACCGCGGGCCGATGACGGCGAAGACGTAGTCCTCCCACTGGGCGAAGGCGTAGTCGCGGAGGCTCGAAGCCGAGCCGTCCAGCAGGCCCCGCCAGCTTCGCCCGTGCAGGTCCTCGGGCACGGGCTGGCCCAGCAGGTCCAGCACGGTGGGGGCCAGGTCCACGCCCTCGACCAGCGCGTCGATTCGCCGGCCCGGCTGGACGCGCCCGGGCCAGCGGACGATCGTCGGGATCCGCAGCGTGCCCTCGTAGCAGTAGGGGCCCTTGTGCACCAGCTGGTGCTCGCCGATCATGTGGCCGTGGTCGCTGTTGAGGATGACGAGCGTGTTCTCGGCGTAGCCGTACTCGTCCAGTGCGTCGAGCACCCGGCCGATCTGGGCGTCGAGGTGGCTGACCAGGCCGAAGTAGGCGGCGGCGTGCTTGCGGTGGTCCAGTTCGCTGATGCCCGCCCCGCGGGTCTGCTGGAAGAGGCGGACCATCTCGGGCTTGGCGGCGAGGCTCTCGGCCATGGCGGCGACGAGGTCGTCGGGTACGTCGTCGGGGCCGTACTGGCTGTAGTAGGGCTCCGGCGGAACCACCGGCGGGTGGGGGTCGTCGAAGCTGACGCGCAGCAGGAACGGGCGCGGGTCGTCGTTGTAGTAGAGCCACTTCTGGGCCTCGGTGGCCAGCAGGTAGCTCTTGGTGACCTTGGCCGGGCCGGGGTAGCGCCCGTGCAGGACGTGGTCGGAGTTGTCGGCCGGCTGGCCGTGGATGTAGGCCAGGCCGGGGAAGTTCTCCGGGTCGAAGGGCACCTTGGTGGGCTTGGTCGCGCCGAAGGCGTCCTCGATGGTGTACTGCTCCTGCCACACCAGCTTGTTGGCCCGTCCGCAGTGGTGCTTGCCGATGTTGGCCGTGCGGTAGCCCGCCTCGCCCAGCCGGGCGGGGAAGGTCTGCTCGCCGGCGTGCATGGGGTAGGGGTTGCCGATGGTGCCATTGGTGAAGGGGTAGTGCCCCGTCAGCATGGCCGCCCGGCTCGGCGCGCAAACCGGCTCGGTGCAGTAGGAGCGGGTGAACAGGGCGCCGGCCGCGGCCAGGCGGTCCATGTTGGGCGTCTTGCAGACGGCGTGGCCCATGCAGCCCAGCACGTCGCCGCGGAGCTGGTCGGCCATCAGCCACAGCACGTTCACCTGCCCGGCCGAGGGTCGGCTCCGCGGGCCCTCGGGCCGTTGCCGGCGGGGCGGGCTCAGCGGCGGCAGCTTGCCCTGCTCGGCCAGGCCGTCGCGAAAGCCTTGAAAACCACCCTTGCTTTTCGACCGGTCCTCACCAGGGGCCTTGGTCATTGCTGACTCCTTTATCTCACAGATGCATGGAACGGGCCCCGCACCGCAGCGTACGCGGGCGCTCGCGGAAGCGGGGCGCCGGCGAGGTTCCGCGCAGCGGCGGACCCGAGTAAGCGTCCCGAAAGATCATCGGTATATAGCCCCCGGCTTGCCGGGGGCCTTCGAGGGCGTCTCGCGCCCCCGGTAAGAAGACCCCGGGCAAGCCCGGGGCTATATAGGGACGCCGGGCCTCGCTGCGCTCGACCCGGCCTACGGTAGTCTACTTCGGGAAGGCGTGGGTCGCGGTGACCAGGCCGGGCAGGCCGCCCATGACGAAGGCCATGCGGACGGTCTCGGCGATCTCGGCCTCGGTGGCGCCCTGGCTGCGGGCCCGTTCGGCCAGGGCCTTGACGCCGTCGCCATGGGCCAGGATCGCATCGCCCATCAGCATCATCAGGGTCTTGATCTTGGCCGGCAGGGCCCCGTCGGTGGCGGCCAGCTGCTGGGCCGCCTGCATCTGGGCGAGCATCTGCGGGTCGTTCTTCTCCAGGGCCTCGACGTAGAACGGCTTTGCCATGGTGTAGTTCCTTCCGGGGGAGCGGATACGTCCTATCGGTACTCGATGCACACCGGCCCGGCCGGGGTGCCCTCCAGCGTGAGCTCGGCGTAGCGGGACTGCTCGACGGCGACGACCTCGGCCTGGGCGGGCTGGCCGTTGATGCTTACCGTGGCGGCCGACGCACCGGCCGGCAGCAGGCAGCGGACGCGGGCGCGGTCGAAGCTGCCGGCGAGCTCCAGGCAGATGCGCCGCCCGGCCACGTCGTGGCGCCAGGTGTAGGCGGCGTAGCCGTCGCTGGCGGGGTAGTGCAGGCAGGCGGCGGCGGCCGACTCGCCGGTGGCGGCCCAGCGGGGGGCGATCTCGGCCACGCTGAAGGCCCGCCCGCGGTCGGTGATGCCGGCCAGGCCCTCCATCAGGCCGTAGTAGACCGACGCGTGGGTCCACATCGGCGGCCAGCCGCCCGAGCGGATGCTCCGCGGCCAGCGGACCGGCTCGTCGGAGAGGCTGATGCCCGCGATCATGACGCCCTTACCCGCCACGTGCCGCAGGCGCAGGGCCGAGATGGGCTTGTCCGGGCAGGGGTTGTTCAGCCCCCAGGCGAAGACGCCGACGTTCTTCCACTGCCCGTTGGGCCCGCGCCAGCCGATGCGGGCCTGGCCGTCCGGCTGGCGGGGGTCGGGCAGGGCCTTCTTGGTGGCGTTGGGCTGGCTGACGCCCCACCAGGCGGCGATCTCGTGGCCCGGGCGGATGTAGACGCGATGCTCGCTGCCGTCGGCGTAGAGGATGTCGTAGGTGGCGGCCACGCCGTCGGCCCCGCTGGCCAGGGCGTGCAGGAAGTAGAGGCTCGCCGCCTTCTGCTCGCCGACGGGCACGACGAGCTCCGGTTCGCCGATCTTGCCGGGCGTCAGGGCGACGACAGCCCGCCCGCCGTTGCTGGCCGGGTCGATCACGTCGAACTCGGCCCCGGCGAAGGTCTGTCGGCCGGTGGGGAGGTTGCGCATGTCGTTGTCGCCCTCGCCCGTCCAGGCCGGCACGTCGGGCGTGGCGCCGCTGCGAAGGCCCACGTGGGCCAGGGCCCGCAGGTCCACCGGCGTAAAGCCGGCCGGCTCCGGCGGAATCATGTCGCCCTCGGCCCAGGCCGTGCGGAAGTAGGTCTCGCTGACCCGCCCGGCGTCGCGCTGCGACAGGGCCCAGATCCGCTCGAGGATGTCCACGCCGTAGGCCTCCAGGCCGTGGTCGAAGGCGGCCTTGGCCAGCTCGCCGCCCACCAGCGGGGTGATCGAGCCGTTCATGTACTGGCCCATATTCTTGCCCTGCCGGCGGTCGGGCCACTGCTCGGGGGTGTACATGGGGTCCATGGTCCACCACTCGGCGAAGCTGTCGTCGGCGTGGGCCTCGCGGCGGCGCTGGTACTCGGTCAGCACGGCCACGACCATCTCGTGCGTGGGCAGGCCGCGGTTGAGCGTGTAGCCCGTCGAGAGGCTCATCCGCCGCCGCTCGTCGCCGACCTGGGCGTAGACCTCCTCGGGCGCGAGTGTCTCGGGGATCATGTGCCCGTAGTTGGTCGAGAAGAACAGCGTCTCGTTGGCCCGGTCGCGCAGGGCCTCGCCGTCGGCGCGGAGCTGCTCGGCCCGCTTCGTGTCGCCCAGGGCCTCGTACATCTCGGCCATGCGCCAGTGCGAGGCGTAGAGCCCGCTGTTGTCGCTGTGGAAGAGGAACTGCGGGTCGTCGGGGTTGATGCGGCGATGGTCGCCGTGGCAGAACAGCGGGTTGGCGAAGTCCCAGCTGTCCATGCAGAAGCTCCGGCGGACCAGGCCGTGCTTGTCGCTCCATCGGTCCGGGTGGGAGCGGTTGTAGGTGAGGGCCTTCTCCAGGCGGGGCAGCTGCTCGGCCATCCAGGCGTCGTCGCCGCTGGCCTTCCAGGCGTACCAGACGCCCTCGGTGGTGAGGAACTCCACATCGGCCTCGACGGGGATGCGGCGGAGGGTGTAGCGGCGCTCGTCGTCGTAGCCGAAGAAGCCCTCGCCCAGGGCCTCACCGAACCAGTTGGGGGCGGGCCACTGGGGGTTGGCGTGGACGTCGTCCCAGATCATGCCGTTGTCCTGCTGGCGTTCCAGGAAGAACTCCATACCGCTCTTGACGTCGGCGATGAGCCATCGGCCGGCCTTGAGCTTGTGGGCGTGGTCGCGGACCCAGCTGGACAGGAAGGTGTACAGCCGGTCGTTGACCACCAGGCTGCGGGCGGTGCCCTGGGCCTCGAGGTGCGCCTGGACGCGCTGGGCGAGTCGGCCCAGCGGGCCCTGCGTCTGCGTGATGCCGCTGCGGGGCTGCAGGCGGAAGCTGTGGGCGAAGACGACCCGCCCGTCGGCGTCGGTCACCTCCAGCCGTTGCACGCCGGCGGCGCCGCGGACCCGCAGGGCCGTGCTCTCATCCGTCAGGGCCTGGTCGGCGTAGACGCGGTGGGCGCCGTCGACGATCCGCAGACGCAGGCCCTCGACCGCCCCAGTCGCCGCCAGCGTCAGCGTCTCCAACGGCCGACAGTGGTCGCTGTCGGCGTGCTCCTTCTTCAGCGTGAATGCGGTCATCGCTTCTCCTTGCGGAGCCCTGAAGGCTCAGCCAGTAGGGCGGGCACCGCCCGCCGTCGATGGCGCCGGGCGCCGCCGCGGCCGGCCTTGCCCGCCCTGCCGGTTAGTACTCAATCGTGATGGCCCCGGCGGGCACGGCGTCGAGCTGGAAGTCGGCGTAGACGCTGCCCTCTAGATGGACGGTCTCGAAGGCGATCTCCTCGCCGTCGACGACGACGCGCTTGGCCTTGGCCCGGCCGGGCAGCAGGCAGTGGACGTCGGCGAGGTCGAAGCTGCCCGTCAGGTCCAGCGTGATGCGGCGGCGCTTGGCGTCGAGGCGGTAGCGGTACGCACAGTAGCCGTCCGAGGCCGGGTAGTGCAGGCAGACGTCGGCGCGGTCGGCCTCGGTGGCGCTCCAGCGGGGGGCGACGAAGGCATGGCTGAAGGCCCGGCCCTTGTCCTCGATGCCGGCAAGGCCCTCGACGATGGCGTGGTACACGGCCGCCTGGCTCCAGCAGTCGGGCAGGCCGTAGGAGCGGATGGACTCTTCGTACTTTACGCGCTCGTCGGACAGGCTGATGCCCGCCAGCATGAACCCGCCGCGGCTCTGGCCGTTCTGCGGGGCCGGCGCGTGCACCGCCTGGGCCCGGATGGCGGTGATGGGCACCTCCGGGTGCGGGTTGTTCCAGCCGAACATGTAGACGCCCACGTTCTTCCACTGCCCGTTGGCGCCCCACCAGGCCCGGCGGGTGGTGCTGCTGTCGACGCCGCTGAAGCCGCGCCCGCCGCCCTCGCCGGTGCCCCACCACAGCTGGATCTCGCGGCCGCTGCAGACGTGGATGCGTTCGGTGGTGCCGTCGGCGTAGTCGACGTCGTAGTAGCCCGCCACGCCGCCGCGTGGCACGCTATGGCCGGTGGCGTGGAGGAAGTAGACGCTTTGGGCCAGCAGCGACGGCACGGGCACGGTCACCTCGGCCGGTCCGCTCAGGCCGTCCGCGCACAGGCGGACGATCGATCGGCCGGCGTTGCGCTTGGGCTCGACCACGTCGAAGACGATGGGCCCGAACTTCTGCCGCTCGGTGGGCAGGTTGCGCATGTCGTTGTCGCCCTCGCCCGTCCAGGCCGTCACGCCCTCGGTCGCCCCGTTGCGCAGGCCGACGTTGGCCATGGGGCGCAGGTCGATGGGCGTGAAGTTGGCCTTGGGCTCGGTCCGCTCGAGGGTGGGGATGCGGCGGTAGACCTGGTGCAGGTGGCCCCCGTCGCGCTGGGCGAGGTCCCACAGCCGCTGCAGGATGTCGACGCCGTAGTCCTCCATGCCGTGGTCGAAGGCGGCCTTGGCCAGCTCGCCGGCGACGATGGGGCAGACCGCCCCGTTCATGTACTCGCCGACCGGCGGGCCCGCGCTGGGCCACTGCTGCTTGCTGTAGGGCGGGTCCATGCTCCACCACTCGGCGAAGCTCTCGTTCTTCTTCGCCCGGCCACGGCGCTGGTACTCCTTGAGGATCTTGACGGCCATCTCGTGCGTGGGCAGGCCGCGGTTGATCGTGTAGCCCGTCGAGAGGCTCATCCGCTCCCGCTCGTCGCCCACGAGGTCGTAGACCTCCTTCTCGTCCAGCGCGTCGGGGATCATGTGGCCGTAGTGGTTCTCGAAGAACAGCTTCTCGTTGGCCCGCTGGCGGAAGGCCTCGCCCTGCTCGCGCAGCTCGGCGGCCCGCTCGTCGTGGCCCAGGGCCTCGTGCATCTCGGCCAGGCGGGTGTAGATGGAGTAGAGCCCGCTGTTGTCGCCGTGGAAGAGGAACTGCGGGTCGCCGGGGTTGACCACGCGGTGGTCGCCCTTGCAGTAGTAGGGGTTGGCGAAGTCCCAGCTGTCCATGCAGAAGCTGCGCTTGACCAGCTGGTTCTTCTTGCTCCAGCAGTGCGGGTTGGAGGAGTTGTACTTCAGGGCCTTGTCCAGGCGGGGCAGCTGCTGGGCCATCCAGGCGTCGTCGCCCGAGGCCTTCCAGGCGTACCAGACGCCCTCGGTCATGACGAACTCGACGTCGGCCTCGACGGGGATCCGCCGCAGCGTGTAGTCCATGCCGTTGAGGTAGGTGAAGAAGCCCTCGCCCAGGGCCTCGGCGAACCAGTTGGGGGCCGGGGCCTGGGGGTTCTTGTGGATGCAGTCCCAGAACGTGCCGTCCGGGCGCTGGCGCTCCATGTAGAAGTCCATGCCGCTCTGGACGTCGTCGACGTGGTACTTCTGGGCCTTGAGGGTGTAGACGTGGTCGCGGCTCCAGCAGACCAGCAGGCGGTAGCGCTTGCCGTCGATGATGAAGTTCTGCGTGCCCTCGTTGAACTGGCTGAGCATGTGCTCGAGCTGGCGGGCGAGCTTGGCGTAGGGGCCGCGGTTGCAGTCGACGCGCGTGGCCGGCTGCAGGATGAACTGCAGGCCGCCGAGCAGCTGGCCTTCGGCGTCGAAGACCAGGGCGTTGTGCCGCCCGGCCGTGCCGCGGACGGTGAACTTCGCCGCCTGGCCGGGGCGCAGCCGGCGGTCGAGGTAGACGGCGCCGGAGCTGTCGGTCAGCGTCAGCCGGGCCGCCCGCTCGTCGTCGACGCTGAGCGTGCCCGTCTCCAGGGGCCGCCAGAGGCTCGTGGTCGAGTCGGTCTTGGTCAGTTCGATGGTGATGTCGGCGTTCGTCGGGTCGGTGGTGGTCATCGTGCTCCTCGTCAGCGCTGTCGGCCTGTGGGGCCGGGGCCTCTGGAGCGCCGCCGGGGCCTCGATCCACCCTCAGCCCCGCGACGCGGTCTGAACCAATGTACCGCTACCGGTTTCGTCCGTCCACCATTCCCTGCCGACAACCGCGCCGGCCGGCGGACGGGGGGATGAGCCGGCGCCTATACTTCCCAGACCTCGGCCGGGGGACCCACGCCGGTCGGGGGAAGGGCCCCTGCGGGGGCGAACGTGTTCATTTCAGGAGAGACACCATGCGTACCCACCGTCGAACCGTTGTCGCTGTGGCCCTGTGCTTGCTGGCCCTGCCGGCCGGCCTGACCGTCCGGGCGCTCGCCCAGCACGAGCACCACGCCGCCCCCGCCCAGCAGGGCCATGCCATGCCCGCCGACGCGTCCGCCGGCCACGGCGACCCGCTGGAGGTGATGACGGCCGAGCACGATATCACGCACGTGATCCTGGACGCGGCGGCCCGCGAGGCCCGACACATCCGCCAGAGCGGACAGGTCGACGCCGACCGCGTCGGCAAGATGGTGACCTTCTTCCGCAACTTCACCGACCGCTGCCACCACGCCAAGGAGGAACGCTACCTCTTCCCGCGCGTGCACCAGCGGGCCGGGGGCCAGGCCGAGCCCCTGTTGGCCGTGCTGCGGGCCGAGCACGCCATGGGCCGGGCCACCCTGGGCACCGTCGATGCCCTGCTGACCCACGGCCAGGCCCTGCTATGTAGCCGTTTGTCAAGCCAGCCTGGGCAGATTGTGGGGCGTCGATCACGCAACCTGCTATTCAGTCGTCCGCGGAATCCCGTGCGGAGA
>JAWLCG010000083.1:0-15194 GCA_041687295.1 Phycisphaerae bacterium
CTACGGGGTCGACCCGGCCTACGGGCGGGGCGGCGGGTTTCGCTTGGGGGGGCAGTACTCATTGGCCGATGGTGGGTTAATAGGGTAGCGGGGCCCGTGTCGGGTCCGCGTGGTAAGGATGCACATGCAGACGGGTTCATCGGACAGGCAGGCGGGCGACGGCGAGGCGGTCGGCGGCGAGACGCTGGAGCATCGGCTGCGCGAGGCCGGCGTGGTGGCCGAGGCGGTGCTGCGCCGGGCGAGTCGGCTGGCGCGGGAGAGCGGCACGCCGCTGCAGGACCGCCTGATCGAGCAGGACCCCACCTGCGAGCGCGAGGTCTGGCGGGTGCTGGCGGAGTATCTGTCGATGCCGTTCGACGACCTGGCCAGCCGGCCCCCGCAGCCGGAGCTGGCCCAGCGGGTGCCCAGTTCGTTGGCGTTCGGGCGGGAGCTGGCGCCGCTGGCGTTCGTGGATGGCCGACTGCGGTTGGCGGTGTGTCGCCCGGCGACGCTGGGCCGGCTGGACGAGCTGTCGGCCCTGACGGGGCTGGAGGTCGAGCCGGTGCTCGTGCCGCCCTCGGCCCTGAAGCGGTACGTGCAGGCCCTGTACGGCCTGGGGGCCCAGACGGTCGACGAGCTGGTCTCGGCGACACCCGACGCCGAGCCGACCGTGCAGGTGCTCGGGGCCGAGTCGCACACGATCGACGAGACCCTCGACAGCGACCAGCAGGCCTCGATCACCCGTTTCGTCAACCAGATGCTGCTGCAGGCCGTCGGCGACGGCGCCAGCGACATCCACATCGAGCCGTACGAGCGGCAGCTGCGGGTGCGGTTCCGCATCGACGGGCAGCTGCAGGACGTGCCGGTGCCGGCCACCATCAAGCAGCTCGAGGCCGCCATCATCAGTCGGCTCAAGGTGCTGGGCAACCTGGACATCGCCGAGAAGCGCCTCAGCCAGGACGGGCAGATGCGCCTGCGGGTGCTCAACCGCACCGTCGACGTCCGCGTCAGCGTCCTGCCGAGCATCTACGGCGAGAGTGTGGTGCTGCGCATCCTGGACCGCCAGACGCAGTTCCGCTCGCTGGACGAGCTGGGCCTGAGCCCGGCCATGATGGCGACGCTCCGCGAGGTGCTCGAGCTGGCCCAGGGCCTGGTGCTGGTCACCGGCCCGACCGGCAGCGGCAAGACGACGACGCTGTACGGCTCGCTCAACCACGTCAACCGCCCCCACCGCAAGGTGGTGACGATCGAGGACCCCGTCGAGTACCGCCTGGACGGCATTACGCAGGTGCAGGTGAAGGAGTCGATCGGGCACGGGTTCGGCACGCTGCTGCGGCACATCGTGCGGCACGACCCCGACGTGGTGATGGTCGGCGAGATCCGCGACCGCGACACGGCCCAGATGGCCCTGAACGCGGCGATGACCGGGCATCTGGTCTTCAGCACCCTGCACACCAACGACGCCCCGACGGCGGCCGCGAGGCTGCTGAACATGGGCATTCCGCCCTACATGATCGCCGCCTCGCTGAAGGTGGTGGTGGCCCAGCGGCTGGTGCGGCTGATCTGCCCGGACTGCCGCGAGCGGACGCGAACGATCCCGCCGTCGGCGCTGCGGGAGTTCCCGTGGCTGGCCCAGCTGGAGCTGTGGCGCGGGGCGGGCTGCGAGAGCTGTCACGAGACCGGCTACCGGGGCCGAACCGCCCTGTTCGAGCTGTTCGCCGTGACCGACGAGATCAGCGAGAAGATCCTGGCCAGTGCCTCGGCCTCGGCCCTGCGGCAGGCGGCCCGCGCCCAGGGCATGGTGCCGCTCCGCGAGGCCGGGCTGGACCTGGTCCGCCAGGGGCTCACGACGGTCGATGAGGTCTACCGCGTCACCCGCGAGACCCTCGCCGACCCGGCCGAGACGCGGGAGGCCGGCCGATGATCGGCTCGCGCGACTCAGCCCTGACCGCCCCCCTCGCCGCCCGGCGGCGGATCGCGGGGATCTCCGCGCGCCACCACGCCGAGCTGTTCCAGGAGCTGGCCGACCTGCTCGAGGCGGGCTGTCAGCTTAGCCGGGCCCTGGCCGTACTGCAGCGCCAGGTGCAGAGCGGGCCCTTGCGGCGGCTGGTGGACGAGCTGCAGGGCGACATCATGGACGGGGCGAGCCTGGCCGACGCGATGGCCCTGGGCGGCGGGCGGTTCAGCCCGGTGCAGGTGGCCATGGTCCGGGCGTCCGAGACGGGCGGCTTCCTGCAGCGGACCCTCCGCGCGATGGCCGACCACAGCCAGCAGCAGCTGGAGGTGTTCCGCCAGGTGCGGGCGAGCCTGACCTACCCGGCCGTGCTGACGGTGACGGCGGTGGGCTCGGTGGTGTTTCTGCTGAGCTACGTGGTGCCGCAGTTTTCGGCAATCTACCGATCGGCCGGCGCGAACCTGCCCGGCGCGACGCAGCTGCTGCTGGGGGCGGGGCGGTTCTTCCAGGATTCGTGGTGGGTGCTGCTGGCGGGCCTGGTCGGCGTGGTAGTGCTCTGGCGGCTGATGATGCGGAGCGAGGAGGTCCGCGCCCGGCTGGACGCGGCCGCGTTGCGCCTGCCGGTGGTCGGGCCGATGCTGCACGCCTGGGCCATCAGCCAGTTTGCGCGGATGATGGCCCTGCTGCTGGAGGGGGGCCTGCCGGCGCTGCGGAGCCTGACGCTCTCGGGCCAGGCCCTGGGCAACCGCGCCCTGCGGGCCGAGACCGTCCGCCTGGCCGCCAGCGTCGAGCAGGGCGAGTCGCTGGGCGCGCAGATGCGGACCAGTCGGCTGTTCGGCGTGGCCCTGGCCGAGCTGATCGGCGTGGCCGAGGAGACCGGGCGACTGCCAGGCGTGATGGATCGCCTGGCCCAGCAGCACGCCCGCCGATTCCAGCACCGCCTGACGGCCCTGATGAGCCTTATCGAGCCGGCCGTCATCCTCGCCGTCGGCCTGCTGATCGGCCTGATCGTCGCCGCCCTGCTGCTGCCCGTGCTGCTGATGAATACGTTGATTGGGTGAAGACGTTAATTGGTTGATTGGTTGATTGGTTAATTGGTTAATTGGGAACAGGTTACCGCGTCAGTGCGTCAGTGCGTCAGTGCGTCAGTGCGTAAAAAATTCTAGCGCGATACTGGAAGAAGCACCTTTCTCCAAGCCCATGGATGCAGCGCAATCCGTGGGGGTTGGAGGGGGAGGGTCCGTCCGGGGCACAACCGTCCTGGGGGGGACCCGAAACGCGACAGGGATACGTGAACCGGATGTGCACAACGGAGCTTCCCTCCATGCAAAACCATAAACGGACGGGTTTTACGCTGATGGAGATCATCCTGGTGGTGGTCATCATCAGCATCCTGGCGGCGCTGGTGATGCCCCGGCTGTTCGGGCAGGCGGAGAAGGCCCGCTCGACGGCTGCCCAGGCCCAGATCCAGGGCCTGCGGCAGGCCCTGACCAGCTTCGAGCGCGACACCGGGCGCTACCCCACCAGCACCGAGGGCCTCCAGGCCCTGATCACCCGCCCGGAGAACGTCTCGGAGCAGCGCTGGACGCGCTACCTCGACGACCGCGAGGTGCCCCTGGACCCCTGGGGCCGACCCTACGTCTACCGCTGCCCCGGCTCGGCCAATCCCGACGGGTACGACATCCTGAGCGTCGGGCCCGACGGGCAGGAGGGCACCGCCGACGACATCGGCAACACCGGGTCGGGCAACTGACGGCGGTGTCAGCCATGCGGGCCAAAGGCTTTACGATGCTGGAGCTGATGCTGGTGACGCTGATCGTGGCGTTGCTGGCCGCCCTGGTCGCGCCGCTGCTGGGCCCGACCGCCCGCCGGGCCGCCCTGCGGACGGGTCATTACGAGCTGGTCCGCCTGCTCCGCCAGGCCCGCTACACCGCCCTGGCGACGGGGCGCGACTGCTCGGTCCGCCTCGAGCCGGCCCCGGAGGGCTACACCGCCACCGTCTGGCTCGGCGGGCCGGAGAGCCCCGGCGAGCCCCTCGACGCCGAATGGGCCCAGCCGGTGCAGCTGCCGGCCATCCAGCGGCTCATGCAGGTGCCCCCCGACCGGTCCGCCGCCCGCCGCGAGTCGCTCACGATCCACTTCACGCCGCTGGGCGTGGCCCAGGACAGCGTCATCGAGCTGCCCGGCCCCGCGGGCCGAATCGAGGTGCGGCGGCCCAGCGGGCTCGTTCGGCTGGTCGGCCCGGACCAGGCCAGCCCCGCCGCCGACGACGACCTGCGGGCCGTCCAGGACTACTGGCAGGCCCACGGCCAGGCGGTGGCGCCGTGACCCGAACGTCGGCCGGCTTTACGCTGATGGAGGCGCTGGTGGCGTCGGTGGTCCTGGCGACGGGGCTGCTGCTGGTGCTCCAGGCCATCACGTCGAGCGTCGGGGCCTCCGGGCGGGTCAGCAGCCAGGTGGAGGCCCACGCGCTGGCCGCCGACCAGCTGGCCCAGGCCGTCGCCGGCGCCCTGCCCGCCCTGCCGGCCGAGGGAATCGAGCAGCGCGGGCCCGTCCTCTATGAGTGGCGCGTCGAGCGGATCGGCACCGAGGGCCGACTCGACCGCCTCCGCGCCGAGGTCCGCTGGAGCCGCCAGGGCCAGGACCACGCCATCACCCTCCACCGCCGCGCCCTGGCCGAGGGGGCTGCCCAATGACCCGGCCCGCCCATCGCAACCCCAAAGCCCAGGCGCCCCGCCTGCGCCGGGTGCCGCGCCTGCGGTTTGTGCAGCCACGTCTTCGCGTCAACGGCCAGCCCTGCGACGCAGGACCCCACGCCCCTGCACCCCTTGGCCGAGCCCTGAAAGGGCGGAAGAGTTTTGCCGGGGGCGCAAGCCCCCGGAACGCGGGGCCTCTGGCGCAGCCAGCCCTGAAAGGGCGAAAGAATCCCATCGGCGTCGGATTCTTTTGCCCCTTCGGGGCTCCAGACGATCGCCTGGCCTCCTCCGGGGGCTTGCGCCCCCGGCTAGACCATTTGCCCATCGGACGTGCGGGTGCAGGGCCGTCAGACCGACGGCCCGCCCCGATGCCCACGGATGGCAATCCGTGGGCTTGGGCCAAGCCTCCCGACCCGCAGGCGCAATCGGCAAATGGTCTAAGATCTTCCGCCCCTTCGGGGCTCGGCCGGGTGCGCAAAGGTCTGACGCTGGTCGAGTTGCTGCTGGCGTTGTCGCTGGCGGCGGTGATCCTGGTGGAGGTCTCGGCCATCTTCTGGGGCGCTCGGCGGGCGTACGAGCGGGAGGTGCTCTCGGCCGAGCGGGACACGCAGGCGTGGTCGGCCCTGGAGCTGCTGGGCGAGGACGTCGAGCGGGTGAGCTACCCCACCCCCGACGCCGCCAGCCTGCTGGGCGCCGCCGAGGTCGCCGGTGAGCCCGCGCCGCTGCTTCGGCTGCGGACGACGGGGCGGCTGGGCCCGCAGGGCTGCGGGGCGCTGGTCGACTGGTTCGTGGTCCCCCGCGATGGCCGACGCATGCTCGCCCGCCGCAGCCAGCCCATCCACTGCTCCAGAACGCTGGAGATCTTCGCCCTGGCCGACGAAGACGCCGAGGCCCGCTACGAGGTCGTCCTGCCCGCGCTAGAGTCGCTGCGCATCCGCTACTTCGATGGCTTGGCCTGGCACGACCGGTGGGACGCCGCCAGCCAGGGCCGACTGCCCCGCCTGGTCGAGGTGACCCTCGAGCTGCCCGCCGTCGAGACCGGCCAGACCCGCTACCGCCGGCAGTTCGAGCTGGACCGGGCCACGCCCTTCGAGACCGAGCCGGCCGGGCCGGGGGGCGGATCATGAATGGCCGGGGCATCGTGCTGGTGGTCGTGCTGTGGGTGCTGGCCCTGCTGACGGTGCTGTGCCTGGCCCTGGCGGGCACGGTGCAGGGGCGGCGCTACCACCTGGCGCACCTGCGGGCGGGCTCCTGGGCCGAGCAGTCCGCCCGCAGCGGCCTGGACACCGCCCGGGCGGTCCTGCTGAGCGACCCGCCCGCCGCCGACACGCTCGATGAACGCTGGGCGACGCCCCACGAGGATCTGTTCGTCCACCCCATGAACCAGGGCGTGCTGGTGCTGTTCGTGGCCCGGGGCGACTCGGCGAGGCTGGGCCTGGCCGACGAGGCCGCCCGGCTCAACGCCAACACCGCCGACGCCGAACAGCTCGCCCGCCTGCCGGGCATGAGCGAGGCGGTGGCCGAGCAGTTCGTCCGCCGGCGCGACCAGCTGGCCGAGGTGCTCGCGGGCGACCCGGCCGACCTGGCCCGGCCCGTGGGCGGGCTGACGGGCCCGCTGCGCGACGAGGCGCAGCTGGCGATGCTGCTGGGGCAGGTGATGGCCGAGCAAGGCCCCGTCGAGGCCCTGGCCGCCAGCGACGCCGAGCCGCCCTGGGCCAACCCCCGCCGCCTGCCGCTGGCCGTGCGCAACGTGCTGGCCAACCTCACCGTCCACAGCCGGGTCCGCAACCTCGACGCCGCCGGCGGGCCCCGCGTCAACCTCAACACCGCCAGCGAGGCCGACCTCACCGACGCCCTGGGCGACGTGCTGGGCGAGGAGCTCATCGCCGGCATCGTCCGTGCCCGCCAGCAGCAGCCCTACGCCAGCGTCGGCGAGCTGCTCACCCGCGGCGCCCTGGTGCTGGGCGCCCGCGACGACCTGATCCCCGTGCCGCTGCCGCGGGAGCTGGCCCGGCCCATCGTCGACCGCCTGACGGTCACCGACGAGCCGGTCCTGGCTGGGCGGGTCAACGTCAACACCGCCCCGGCCGAGGTGCTGGCCTGCCTGCCGGGCCTGGATGCCGAGACCGCCGAGGCCATCGTCGCCTACCGCGGCCAGGGCCCCAGCCAGCCCGAGACGGTCGGCTGGCTGCTGGCCGAGCCGCTCCGCGACGCCCTGACGGCCGAGCAGTTCGCCACCAGCTGCGAGTATCTCACCGCCCGCAGCCAGCAGTTCCGCGTGCAGTGGGTCTTCCTCGACCCCGCCGACGAGGCCGCCCACTACGGCCAGGCCGTTTTCGAGCGAGACCGCGACCGCTGCGGCGTGTTAGTCAAGGAGAGCTACCGCGCCCCGCGCAGCGACCCACAGGACCGGCCCGAGGCCCTGGCCCCGCTGTCGACGGCCTTCTGAATCGCCCTGCCGATGGACAGGGGATCTGGCCGATAGAAGCGGTAGGGACAGAGGAAGGACGATTTCCGTGGGCCTGCTGGGTTCCCGCAACATCCTGGGCATCGACCTGGGCAACGGCGAGCTGCGCGTCGTGCAGGTGGCCCTGACGCGCGCCGGGCCGGTGCTGCAACGCTGGGCGGCTGCGCCCCTGCCGGCCCAGGCCCCCGCCGCCGAGGCCGCCGAGACCCTCCGCGTCCTGCTGAGCGAGAAGGGCTTCGCCGCCACCAGCGCCGCGCTGGTCCTGCCGGCCGGCAGCGGCTTCGTGCAGGCCGGCGATCCAGCCGACAAACTACCCGCCGGCGAGACCTTTCTCCGCGACAGCCAGAGCGTCAGCCTGGCCGGTCGCGACGTGCCCGTCACCGCCAGCGCCGCCCGCCGGCAGGTGCTGCGGGCGCACGACATCGCCCGCCTGGCCGGCCTGTCGGTGCAGGCGGTGCAGTTGCCCCAGCACGCGGCCGCCGCCGCGGCAGGGCTGCTCGACCGCGGCCTGACCGGCCCGGTGGCCGGGCTGGTCTTCGAGCCCGATCGCCTGCTGCTGGCGGCCGGGCAGGGCCAGACCCTCCTGACCGCCCAGACCAGCCGCATCGACCCCGACGACGCGCTGAACCGCTACACCGCCCTGGCCGACCAGGCCGCCCGCATGGTCCGCCTGCTGCAGCTGGGCGGCGAGGCCCTGCACCCCGGCGAGGTCCGCGTGGTCGCCGACCGCGCCGACGACTCGGCCGTGCAGGCCCTGGGCCGGCGCCTCGGCCTGCCCGTCGAGCGGGTCTGGCCGGGCGAGTCGGCGGGCCTGCGCCCCGCGGGCGAGTGGCCCGAGCGCGTGGCCCCCTACGCCGTCGCCCTCGGGGCCGCGTTAATGGGCCTGGGCCTGGCCGGGCGGCGGACGGAGTTCCGCCAGGCGCCCGCCAACGGCCAACAGACCTCGCCCGCCCTGACGTTGCGGGTGGTCGGCGCGGTCGTCGGCGGCGTGGTGCTGGCCCTGGTCCTGGGCCTCGGCGCGTGGGTGCTGCACCAGCGGGCGGAACTGCAGGCCCTGCAGGTGCGCTACGAGGCCCAGCGCCCCCGCCTGGAGCGCCACCGCCAGACCCAGCAGGCCTGGGCGACGCTGGGCCCCTGGCTGGACCGCCCCAGCGGCGGAGCCCGCCTGGAGTACCTGGCCATCGTCGACACGCTCAAGGACCGCTTCCCCGACGGCGACAGCGCGTACGTCACCCGCCTGGTCGTCGACGGACGCGACGAGAAACGCGGCATCGTCGTCAGCCTTACCGGCCAGGCCGCCGACAGCGAGGTGCTCTACACCGTCACACCCGAGCTCAACCGCTCGGGCCTGCTGGCCGATGCCCAACTGGGCGAAGTGCTCGACAGCGAAAGCAACCCCCGCTATCCCAAGCACTTCGTCATGACCATGCGCGTCCAGCGCGAGCCGAGCCCGTAGGTCGTAGGTCGGGGATACCTCCCCGACACGGTAGCCCCAGGCGCCTGCGATGTCGGGGAGGTATCCCCGACCTACAGAACGATCGAAGAACGGATGGCCGGGCCCGCCCCGGCCTGCAGGAAACGATGCTCGAACGACCCACAGAACGCGTGATGCTGATCCTGGCGGCGGTGCTGGCCGGGCTGCTGCTGGCCGACCGGCTGGTGCACGCCCCGCTGCGCGCCTACGTGGGTCGAATGGACAGCCAGGCCGCCGACATCCGCCAGTCGCTGGCCGAGCTGGACCAGACCGGGCCCCAGCAGCAGGCGATCCAGCAGCAGCTCACCGCCGTCGACCGCCTGGTCGCCGTCAGCCTCACCGAGCGGCAGAACGAATTCCGCCGCTACCTCGGCGAGCGGATCGGCCCGGAGGTGGCCGTCGAGTCGGTTCGGCCCCTCGAGCCCAGGCCCCTGGGCGAGACGCCCTACCGCGTGCTGACCTACCACGTCAAGCTGCGGGCCACGCTGGCCCAGCTCCGCGACGTGCTGGCCCGGCTGGACGCCGCCCGCCAGCCCCTGCAGATGAGCTACCTGTCGGTCGAGCCGGTCGAGCCCGGCAGCCCCACCAACCGAACGCTGAAGGTCGAAATGTACGTGCTGACCCTGATTGCCCGGGAGATCCCCACGCCATGAGGCCCATCGGGCTCAAACTGCTGACGTTGCTGGCCGCGCTGGCCCTGCTGGCGCTGCTGGCCTGGCCCCGGGCGGGCACCCCCGCCCGCGCGCGGGCCCAGGACGCCCCCGCCGAGCCCCCCCCGGCCGAAGCGCCCGCCACCGCCCCGGCCGAGCCGGCCGACGAGGTGCCCGCCACCGCCCCGGCCGAGCCGACGACCGCCCCGGCCGAGCCCACCAGCGCCCCGGCCCTGGGCGCCGACGCGCACAGCCTGTTCTTCCCCACCCGCTCGGCCGGGCCCGGCGCGGTGGTACGGTCGGCCCCCGTCGAGCCGCCGCCCCGGCCCGTGCTGCGGGAGTTCGTCCTCTCGGCCGTGGTGCGGGGCCCCAGCGAGGACCGCGTCCTGCTGCAGCTGCGCAACCCCGAGGAGACCCGCTGGGTCCGCCCCGGCGAGTCCGTCGCCGGCTGCGAGCTGGTCGGCGTCGACGACACCGGGGCCAGCTTCGCCCTCGCCGGCGAGCCCAGCCGCCTGGAGGTGGGCCAGTCGAGCCTGCTGCTGGCGCGGGGCCGGCGGGTCCACAGCTTCGACGGCCTGGTGCTGGCCGTCTGCCAGTCGCCGATCCGCTCGTTCGCCCTGGTGCAGCTGCCCGACCGGACCGAGCCGGTGCAGATCGTCGTCGGTGACGCGCTGCCCGGCGGCGTGGTGGCCGGCATCGAGCCCGGCCAGCTCGTCCTCCAGCGCGACGGCCTGAGCCGCAGCGTCGCCGTCGGCCAGTCCACCGCCCAGGAGGCCCGGCCATGAGAAACGTCCCTCGCCCCCTGCTGATCCTGGCCCTGGCCCTGCTGGGCTCGCTGGCGGGGTGCAACTTCATCGAGCTGCCCGAGCACGAGCCGCCGATGGCCCCGCCGGTGATGCCGATCCCCGACGGCGCCGACCAGGCCATCGCCTGGTATCTCGACTGGGCCAACGAGCCGGACATCACCAACGGCGGGGGCGTCCGCGAGATGCTCGCCCTGTTCGGCTCGCGCGGGCGCAGCTGGCGCGGCACGCCGGGGCCCAGCGGCTACGCCGTCCGCCTGGTGCTGCTGGACGAGAACGACAAGCCCATGCGGGTCGACGGGCCCATCCGCGCCGTGCTGGTGGCCAACCCCGAGCAGCCCGGCGCCCGCCCGCTGATGGCCTGGGCCCTGAGCGCCGAAGAATCCGCCGCCCGCTTCCGCAAGGGGCGACTGCCCGGCTACCTGCTGCAGCTGGACTGGGGCCCCCGGGCGCCCCGGACCGGCGACTACATGCTGATCTTCCGCTGGACCGATCCGTCCGGCCAGGAACGCCTCACACGCAACATCGTCTTCCAGGACATCACCCGCTATGAGCCTCCCACGTACCTACCGCAGTAAGCTGTTGGCGGCGACGCTGCTGGGGCTGGCCCTGATCGGCCCGGCCCTGGCCCAGGATGCGCCGCCCGAGGACGACGCCGGCCCGACCGCCAGCTTCGTCTTTCGCAACGTCAAGGTCGAGCACGTCCTCAGCGCCCTCAGCGAGCTCTACGGCGTGCAGTTCGCCGCCGGCGGGCCCGTCGACCACTCCATCACCCTCATCAGCGAGGAGCGGATCGACCTCGACCGCGCCCTGACGCTGCTGGACAGCGCCCTGGCGCCCTACGGCAAGGGCGTCACCCGCGAGGGACGGATCGTCCGCGTGGCCCCCCGCGGCCTGCTGACGGCCAAGGTCGAGCTCATCCGCCTGAACAAGAGCGACCCCGAACAGGTCGCCGCCATCGTCAACCAGATCTTCGAGACCCGCGACCTGCTCACGCTGATCTCGGCCGAGAACCGCACACTCGTCGAGCAGCTCCTGCCGGCCATCAGCGACAACCGCGGGCAGATGCTCATCGGGCAGCTCAAGGTCGTCGCCATCCCCTACCCGCACCTCAAGGCCGTCGTCGTGCGGGCGCCCGAAACGGTCATGCCGATCATCCGCAACTTCATCGAGACCGAACTCGACCAGGAACTGCCCAAGCCCCCCAAGCCCGAGCCCAAACCCCAGCCCAAGCCCGAGCCCAAGCCCGAGCCGCCGCCCGAGGTCGAACGCTCCTACCGCCTGCGCTACATCAGCGTCGACGACTTCTCGCGCGAGGCCCGCCGGCTGATCGGCCTGAACCTCACGACGATCCCCCGCATCAACATGATGCTCTTCAAGACGCGCAAGTATGAGGAGTTCGACCAGCTCGAGGACCTCATCGCCCTGCTGGACATCCCCGAGACGGCCGAGCTGGAGGTCATCTACGTCAAGCTCAACAACAAGACCGCCGACGAGGTCCGCCGCACGCTCGAGCAGCTCTACCGCTACACGCTGAGCAAACCCTACCAGCCCGAGGCCTACGACCGCCTCGCCGCCGCCGCCGCTGGGGCGGCCGAGCAGGTCCTCCAGGAAAACCCCGCCCCGCCGGAGGTCCGCGAGCAGTTCGCCGACGAGGCCGCCGAGGAGGTCATCCGCCGCGGCCTGGAGCAGCAGGCCCTGGGCGAAGGGCCCCTGGAGGGCTTCGTCCAGCGCGACCTGGGCATCCCCATCGGCGAGGTCACCCTCGTGACCGACACCGCCAACAACGCCCTGCTCATCCGCACCCACCCGCGGAACGTCCAGACCATCCTGGGCGTCATCGAGCAGATCGATCGGCCCAGCGGGCAGGTGATGATCAACGTCTTCATCGCCGAAGTCACCCTCGACGACACCCTCGAGCTGGGCGTCGACTTCATCTACACCGGCCAGGCCGGCGGGGGCAACTCCAGCTTCACCCTGCAGCAGGACTTCGAGGTCGCCGACAACAGCTTCGGCCTGAGCTACGCCTTCATCAGCGACAACATCGAGGCTTTCATCCGCGCCCTGCAGACGACCAGCAGATTCGACCTCATCAGCCGACCGCAAATCCTCCCGCTGGACAACACCCCCGCCCTGATCGAGTTCGGCCAGCGCGTGCCGCTCATCCAGACCAGCCAGATCAACGCCAACGGCGCCGTCAACCAGACCGTCCGCTACGAGACCGTCTCCACCCGCCTGCAGGTCACCCCCCAGATCAACGAGGCGGGCTTCGTGCAGATGAAGATCGAGCAGGACATCGACGACGTCTCGGCCAATACCTTCGCCATCAGCGAGAACCTCGCCCCGCGCATCCTCATCACCCGCAAGGCCCGCACACGCGTGCAGGTCCGCGACGGGCAGACCATCTGCCTCGGCGGGTTCATCGGCGACTCGGTCGACGAGACCGAGAGCAAGGTGCCCCTGCTGGGCGACATCCCCCTCATCGGCAACGCCTTCAAGAGCACCAAACGCAACCGCGTCAAGAGCGAACTGCTGATCTTCATCACGCCGTACATCCTCCGCACGCCCGACGAGCTGCTGGCCATGACCAACGAGCGGCGGATGCGGGCGATCGTCCTGAGCCGCCCCGGACGCGACCTGACCGAGATGCAGGTGCAGTTCGAGCCCGAGGCCAGCCCCTACCGCCGACCCATCACCCGCAAGACCTACACCGTCGTGCCCCAGGAACCGACCCCCGAGCCCACGCCCGTGCCGGCCCCCGTCGTCGTGCCCGCCACCCAGCCCGCCACCGCCCCGGCCCAGACCGCGCCCGCCGAGCCAGCCCCAGCCGACGAGCCCGACGAGGACGAGCCCGCCGAAGAAGACGCCGACGAGGAGCCCAACGACGAGGAGCCCAACGACGACGAGGCCGACGAAGACGACCCAGAGTAGCCCCGTCAGGGGCGCCAGTCCTTGCAGCGTCTCGCAAAACAGAAAAGGCGTTCGTGAGCCACGTCTTCGGCTCAGCGCTGCGGAGTTGCCCGGGTCCCCCCCGAGGCGACCGGCCCCTGATGGGCGGACCGCCCCTTTGGAGTGCGGCGACAGAGTCGCCGCTTTGGCTTGCACGACAGCCGAGCCAAAGCGGCGAATCCTTCGCCGCACTCCACAAACCCCCGCTGTCCGGAACCCCGAAGGTCGATCGGTCCGGAGCCCCAAGGGTCGGCCGATGCCTCTGCCCAGCCGCCTGCAGGCTCAGGATCGCACGCGGATGCAACCTGCACCGTCCTCTTGCGGACAGGCGGGGCGGGCTACCCCACATTGAGGGCTGTCCCTGCCTACGCGCTTGCGGGGCGTCGGGGGGTGGGCCATAATCTGCTGAACTTCCCGTGACGAAAGGAGCAGACCATGGCCCAGTCCCAGGCCCTTGCCGCATCGACCGACGCCAAGCCCCAGACCCCCACCATCGGCGTGTTCGCCACGTGCGACCCGCGGATCGACGAGGCCAGCCGACAGCGGGCGGCCAATATCGTGGCCATGTCGGCCTCGCGCATCGCCTCGGCGGTGCACCTGCCCGACGGGCAGGCCGTGCCGGTGGTGCACACGCCGGTGCTGGTCGACGGCGAGCGCCAGGCGGACATCGTGGCCCGGCAGTTCCGCGACGCGGGGGTCAACATCCTGGTCTGCGCGCCGGATACCTGGGCCTTCCCGCAGCTGGGGCTGATGAGCCTGCTGAGCCAGTTCCCCGCCGACGTGCCGCTGAACCTCACCTGCGGCAACAGCGGCCCGAGGCCGGGAGTGGTCTTCACGCACGCCGCCAACGGCGCCCTGGCCCAGAGCGGTCGGCTGTCGCACATCAACGTGGGCAGCTGGCCCGACACCGGCAGCGACCCCCAGATGTCCGACGCAACGGCCACCGCCCTGGTCGACTGGTGCTACGCCGCCGTGGCGTTCCAGGGGCTCAAGGGCCGGCGCGTCGTCATCTTCGGCCATGACTCGATGGGCATGGAGACCGCCCTGGCCCACGTCATCGCCACGCGGCGCACCTTCGGCATCGAGATCACCCGGCTGGACATGAAGCTGCTGGCCGACATGCTGGCCAAGGGCGCCTACGACAAGAAGGAGCGCGACGAGCTTCGCGCCTGGCTGGACAAGCACCTCGGCGGCCGACTGGAAGTCAGCGGCCCCCAGCAGAACGAGCGGTTCAACCAGTCGCTGGCGATGTACCTGATCGTCCGCGATATCATGAAGGAGCTCAACGCCGTCGGCGGCGGCTTCATGAGCCAGCTGGAGTGGGGCTCGGACGCCCGAGGCCTGCCGCTGCCGGTCGCCGACGCGATGGAGAGCCTGTTCAACTCCACCTTCGACCACCGCGGCCGCAAGGCCCCCCTGCCCTACGCCACCGAGGCCGACGTGCAGGGCCTGCTGACGATGCTGTTCACGACCTGGCTGAGCGGCGGGGCGCCGCCGCTGTTCATGGACTTCCGCAAGGTGTGGGAGCCCCACGAGATCCAGGCCCTCGCCGAGAGCCTCAACGTCAGCCAGGGCACCGACGCCCTGTGGGCCCGTCGCGGCCTGGTCGACGGCGACAACAGCGGCTCGGCCAGCCTGGACTGGGCGGCCAAGCCCGGCGCCAGCGTCGAGGAGATCCTCGCCGGCGTCTCGATGCCCCAGGCCGACCCGGGCTACTTCCCCGGCGGCGGCAACAGCGTGACCTTCATGAGCCCCGGCGGCATCGAGGGGCTTGCCGGTCGGCTGGCCTACAGCGGCCTGACGGGCATGTTCAGTCTGATCTGGGACGAGGCGTGCACCGTCGAGCTGCCCGAGGCGCTGGGCCGGGCCGTCGCCGCCACCAGCACGCCCACCTGGCCGCACACCTTCGTGGTGCCCAAGCACGCCAACATGGTCGAGTACAAGCAGTACGCCCCAGCCAACCACCTGCACATGAGCTGGAACCTGCCGACCGCCCGCCTGCAGTACTGGATGGACCTGGCCAACGTCCTGAGCGTGACCCCCTGGGCCGACCGGCCCGCCTTCACCCCCGGCCTCGATCGGCCGAGCCCGCTGATCCACCTGATCAACGGCGGCGAGACCGCCGCCAAAATGCTCCTGGCCAAACGCGGCGGGTAGCAGCCCGTAGGCCGGGTCGAGCGTAGCGAGGCCCGGCACCGCCAGGCCGGCCAGCGCCTTTGGAG
>JAWLCG010000084.1:0-14973 GCA_041687295.1 Phycisphaerae bacterium
AGCCACCGGCCGCCCCTGCGGGGCTCAGGGCCGGTCGCCTCCGCCGACGGTGGGACGCCGCGGCTGGCGCCGCTCTGTCCCAGCCTACGGGCTGCGTTCCTGTCAGGGCCGTTCGTCGACGGGCTGGTCGGCGAACTGCTTCTGGAGGCGGCGCAGCTCGGCCTTGAGCTCGGCGGTGAGGGCCTCGGTGCCCGGTTGGCCGTAGAGGTTGTTCAGCTCGTTGGGGTCGGCCTGGAGGTCGAACAGCTCCCAGTAGGGCTCGACGCCGGTGTTGACCAGGCCCGAGCCGCTGCAGCCCAGCGCGTCGCAGTAGTAGTAGACCAGCTTATGGGTCCGGGTCCGCACGCCGTAGTGGGCCGAGCTGTAGTGCGCCCGCTCGGCGTCCATCCAGTAGCGGTAGTAGACGCTCTGCTGCCAGCCGGCGGGCACGTCGCCGGCCAGGACGGGCCGAAAGCTCCGCCCCTGCATGGCGGCGGGGGCGGCCAGGCCGGCGTAGTCCAGCAGCGTGGGGGCGAAGTCCACGTTGGTCAGCAGCGCGTCGACGGCGGTGCCGGCGGGCAGCTCGCGCGGGTAGCGCACCAGCAGCGGCATGATCAGCGAGTGCTCGTAGATGAACCGCTTGTCGAACCAGCCATGGTCGCCCAGGAAGAAGCCCTGGTCGCTGGTGTAGATGACGAGGGTGTCCTGGGCCTGGCCCGACGCGTCGAGCCAGTCCAGCACGCGCCCGACGTTGCGGTCGATGCCGGCGATGCAGCGGAGGTAGTCCTTGATGTAGCGGTCGTAGTACCACAGCTTGCGTTCGCGCGGGCTCAGGCCGGCCGGCGGGTCGGCCTTGACGTCGCGGGCGGTCATGTCGCGGTCGATCCGCATGCGGGCGGCGGCGGCGGCGGGGCGCCCGGCGTAGTCGTCCCAGAGCGTCTCCGGCTCGGCCATCGTCTCGCCGTCGAAGAGGTCCTTCTCCAGCGGGCCCGGCTCCCAGTGGCGGTGGGGGGCCTTGTGGTGCAGGCACAGGAAGAAGGGCTGGTCGCGGTCGGCGTGGCCCTCCGCCTGCCAGCGGTTCAGCCAGCCCAGCGCCTGGTCGGTGATGATGTCAGTGACGTAGCCCTGCGTCCGCAACTCGCCGGTCCGCCCGGCCAGCGTGCCGAGGAAGAAGTTCGGGTCGTAGTAGTTGCCCTGGCCCGGCAGGACGCACCAGTCGTCGAAGCCGGCCGGGTCGGCGTTGAAGCTTCGGCCCCCGTCGGTCCGCTCGCCGTGGCCGAGGTGCCACTTGCCGAACATCCCCGTGCGGTAGCCGGCGTCGTGGAAGACCTTCTGCACCTGCGGCTCGTGGGCGTTGTCCAGGGCGTCGTGCAGCGTCCGCACGTTGCACACGTGCGTGTGCTGGCCGGTGAGGATGCTGGCCCGGCTGGGCGTGCAGATCGAGTTGGTGCAGAAGCACGCGTCGGCCCGCACGCCGGCGTCGGCGATGCGGTCGAGGTTGGGCGTGCGGTTGACCCGGCTGCCGTAGGCGCTGATGGCGTGGGCGGCGTGGTCGTCGGACATGATGAACAGGACGTTGGGACGCTTGGGCATTCGGGGGACTCCTTTGTCGGACCGTAGGCCGGGTCGAGAAACGCGAGGCCCGGCAGCGATGGCGGACTGCGGATCCGATTGCCGGGCCTCGCTCTGCTCGACCCGGCCTACGATTCATCTGCTATGGGCGCATCCGCAGGACGAACCGCCCCCGGCCGGGGAACTCGACGGAGCACCAGCCGTTCGCTTCGTGGACCCGGGGCTGGACGGGCGTGCCCTCGGCGGTCTCGAGCGTGAAGTCGGCCGGCCGGCTCGTGAAGGCCATCGCGTTGGGCCCGAAGGCCTCCACGTGATAGGCCACCACGTTGCCCTCGCGCTGCACCGACGCCAGCTGCACGCTCGACCAGGCCAGGGCCGCGCCCTGCGGCCGCGCGTCGCCGAGGGTGACCCTCACGGCCGTCTCGGGCGTCAGGGCGTCGTGCGGAATCTGCAGGCTGTGCGGCAGCGGCTGGCCGTTGATCTTGACGGCGGTGACGGCCTCGCCGGCGCCCTCGAATGCCAGCGCCAGCGAACAGCCCTGGTACTCGTACTGCTCGATCCGCTCGATGTGCGGATTGGCCCGCACGGCGATGCCGAAGGGCAGCCGCTGGATCGCCCGGCCGACCAGCACGGCCTGCATCAGGCCCGTCGAGAACAGCTGCGGGCGGTTGTCGTGGTAGCTGCCGTCGGCGCAGTTGATGTTCTCGGGCAGCGTGCCGGCCATCTGGAGGTACGCCCCGGCCCGGCGGACCTGCGGCAGGTAGTGCTCCAGCAGCGTTTCGACGTCGCCGGAGCCGAACAGCACCGGGTCCTGCAGACGCAGGTTCGCCAGCACCTGGTGGGCGAAGGTGTCCTGTCCCCGCAGCACGGGCGTCAGGTCGAATCGCTCGTCGCGGCGGATGATGGCCGGCGCCTCGGCCGGGTCGGGCATGAACTCGATGCCGTAGCGGAAGTGCGCCGCCGCGGGGTCGGTCACCTCGCGTCCATCCTCCAGCACGACGAGGCGGGCGAAGCCGCCCTCCGCCGCCGCCGACCGCAGGAACGGCTCGAGCCGCCGGGCCTTGTCGGCGAGGGCCTCGGCCTCGGGCCCCTCGCCGCTGGCCGAGAGCATCCAGTAGACGTTGTACATCATCAGGTTGAAATCGTAGCTGTAGTGGCGGCGGACGGCCTGGCCCTGGAAGGCGCGGGCCTTGGTCGCCATCGGGCAGCCGACGGCCTGGTCGTAGCCGAAGTCATGGCTGCCGAGGAAGGGGTCCTCCCCGGCGTACCACGTGCCGAAGGCGACCTTCGCCTCGTCCCAGCACAGCCGCTCCAGCCAGTCCACCGACGCCAGCAAATTCTCGCGGTACACGCCCTCGACCAGGTCGCGCGAGCCGGTCTGCGTCCAGTGCGTGAACGCGCTCCAGGTGGCCCAGTAAGTGCCCCATTCCTCCTGCTTGCTGATGCGCCCGTTGACCAGTTGGCCGAAGTACCGCCCCGGCACGGGCGTGTCGGTCTCAGTGGGGTTGCTCAGCTGGAAGGCGGCCCAGCGCTCCAGGAAGTCCGCCCAGCCGGTCATGCCCACCGGCACGGCCGTGACCGCCCCGTCCATGTGCCAGATCAGGTAGTACAGCGAGCGAAACGCCGCCGGCATGTTGCCGCCATGGTCCTGCCCGCTGAGCAGGACGCGCTTGTTGAAGTCGTACTGCCGCTGCCAGTCGGGCCGATCGCGGAAGACCACCCGCGCCGGCGCCAGGGCCTCGGCTACGCGGGCCTCGTTGTACGCCAGCAGCTCGGCCGGCTCAGACGCGGCGAGGCGCTCGAACAGCTCGGCCGGCTGCTCCCAGTCCAGCTCCCCGCCGATCAGCAGCGGCTGATGCGCCGCCAGCGACAGCCGCGCATAGGTGCTTCGGCCCCGGTCGAGCGACTTCTGATGCTGGAACGCGCCGCCCTTGCCCGCGACGGCCGCGAACTGCAGGCTCAGGCCCCGGTCCGGGTGCAGCACGCTGAAGACCTGCGGGTCCTGCCGCAGGGGCGTGTCCTGCTTGTCGCTCTTGAGGTCGATCACCTCCTCGGCCTCGCACCACAGCACGACGCCCGGCACGTCGAGCATCGCCAGCAGGTGCAGCCGCTGGTCGCGGTAGTGCAGCACCGAGTGGAACGGGTCGTAGTCGCACCGGACGTAGTGCTGGGGGTTCAGGCCAGGCAGGCTGATGCGGTCGAAGACGCAGGTGTGGTCGTCGCGGTTGGAGAAGTTCCGCAGGCGGTAGTCGAGACTCTTGTCCGCCTGCGGCGAGAGCCACAGCTCCAGCGTGCTCTGGTCGATGTTCAGCTCGATCCGCAGGCCCATCGGGCTGTGCATGAGCACCCGCCGCGTCCGGGCCGCGCCCAGGGCGGCCGCGTAACCGTCCGCCAGCGGCTTGGCCTGGGGAGGCTCGACGAACGTGCCGTCCTCCAGTTCCAGCGAGAATTCCTTCCTATCGTTCTTGGGGTCCTGGCTCACGGTGTCCCTCCGGTTGGGTCGGGTTTCAGTTCGTCGGCTCACTTCGAGCGTAGCGCGGCCCGGCGGCGAGGGCGCCTTGCCGTTGCCGGGCCTCGCTGCGCTCGACCCGGCCTACGATTCAGGCACGGCCGTTGCGTGTGCAGAACCTGCACACCCTACGCGCTGAACCTCACGAACCTCTGTGCTTCTTCTCTGTGTCCTCTGTGTCTCTGTGGCCCATCTCCGCTGTTTCTTCTTCGTTGCCGGGCCTCGCTGCGCTCGAAGAGAGCCTACGACTCAGTGGCGGACGTCGACGTTGTAGTGCTCGCCATGGTAGCCGGGCCAGTTGCTGTTTCGGCGGTCGGCGACGCTGTCGCCGGCCAGCGGCACGGCCGGCAGATCATTGTTGCGGAGCCAGCGGCCCCCGGTCGCCCGGCAGTGGTCGAGCAGGGCGGCGCGGAGGCGGGCCTTGTCGGCCTTGTGGGCCGGCTCGTCGGCCAGGTCGTGCTGCTCGGTCGGGTCGACGGCCAGGTCGAACAGCTGCTCGGCGGGGCCCTCGGGGTAGTACATGTACTTCCACCGCCCGTCGCCGACGCTCATGTGGATGGGCGCCCCGCCGGTGAAGTTGTTGCCCACGCAGACGAGGTAGTCGCGCCCCGGCGTCTGCCCGCGGGCGACGGCCAGCAGGTCGCGCCCGTCGACGTCGCTCGCCTCGCCCCCGGCGGCCGACACCAGCGTCGGCAGGATGTCCGCGTGCGTGGCCAGGGCGTCGCAGGTGGAGCCGTGGCGCCGGTCGGACCAGCTCTTGGGCAGGCGCAGCAGGAACGGGATGTGGGCCGAGCCCTCGTGGAAGAACCGCTTACAGCCGCTGGCGTGGTCGCCCAGCAGCTCGCCGTGGTCGCTGGTGTAGACGATCAGCGTGTCGTTGAGCAGGCCCACGTCCTGCAGGGCGTTGAAGATGCGGCCCATGTTGTAGTCCACCTGCGTGATCAGCCCGTAGTAGGCCGCCCGGGCCTCGCGGATGATCTCGGGCTCCAGCAGGTCCAGCGACCACTCCTGGCTGCAGCGACGGAAGGCCTCGGGGCATCGGCTTCCCAGCGACCAGTTGCTGACGACCGCCTCGGGGATGGCCGAGTTGCGGTACATCGAGTAGTAGGGCTCGGGCGGGTCCAGCGGGGGGTGGGGCTTGGAGAAGCTCGTCCACAGGAAGAACGGCACCGTCGGGTCGCGCCGCTCGCGGATGTACTGGGCGGACTGCTCGGCGATCCAGCTGGTGAGCGTCAGGGCCTCGGGCACGGTGGCCAGGGCGGGGTAGAGCTCGTTCTGGCCCAGGCCGTGACGCATGGGCTGGTAGGGCAGGCCGCTGCGGGTCATCTGGTTGTAGTAGTCGGCCGGCAGGAGCATCTCGTCGAAGCCGTGGCGCGTCCGCTCGGGCCCGAAGTGCATCTTGCCGACGGCGGCCGTCTGGTAGCCCAGCGCGCGCAGGCGCGTCGGCAGCGTGCCCTCTCGGCCCATGGTCTTGCTGGTCGGGCCGTTGCCGTTCTCGCCGTGGCTGCCGACGTAGCGCCCGGTCATGATGCCGATGCGGGCGGCCACGCAGATCGGGGCGTCGGCGTAGGCCCGCGTGAACTCGATGCCCTCGTGCATCAGGCCATCGTAGTGGGGCGTCCGCATGAAGGGCGGCTTGGCCCGGCCACAGGTGTCGAAACGCTGCTGGTCGGTCGTGATGAGCAGGATGTTCGGGCGCTCGGTCGGCATGGCGGTCCTCCTGGCACGGGCCCGCGACGGGCGGGCGACCCGGCCGTTGTACCCCGACCGGCGGCGGGGGTCAACGCGATACGCGCAGACCCGGAGGCACTGGGGGTCACGGCGAGGCTGGCCGACCGCTTGACGCCAGAGCGGTGGGGGCTCTGCCCCCAGACCCCCGGGATTTACCGCTTTTGGGCCCCCCGCATTCACCGACAGGCCGCGGGCACCCTGGCGGGGGATTGGGCAACGCAGGCTATGCCAAGCGATCCAAGCGCCGCTCCAATGGCTGGACCGCCTGTTGTGCGGGTGGCCCTCAAAGCGACAAATCCCGGGGTCCGGGGCAGAGCCCCGGGCTGTGGCTTGCGGAGCGGCGAGTCGAACGCCGGTTGCGTCCCGGTGGACCGGTGAGAACCAGAAATCCTCGGCCGGTCGCGGTGGGATGCTTTCACTCTTTCAGGGCTCTTCGATCGAAGACAGGCGATTCCGAGGGCTTACGCCCGTGGCAAAATCCTTCTGCCCCTTCGGTGCGCGCCAGGCACGCCTATACTTACACAGGGCCCGCCGGCGCAGACCGTGCCCCCGGGCGCCGCCAACGCATGCACGAAAGGGGGAGCCATGGCCCGCGACCATACCATTGCCAAGCTCGACACGCTGCAGGACGGGCAGATGAAGTCCGTCGAGATCGACGAGAACACCACACTGCTGCTGATCCGCCTGAAGGGGCAGTACCACGTGTACGGGGGCACCTGTCCCCACCACGGGGCGCCGCTGGGCGAGGGGCTGCTCAAGGACGGCCACGTCCGCTGCCCGTGGCACCAGGCGGTCTTCGACGCGCTGACCGGCGAGCTCGAAGAGCCGCCCGCCCTGGACTCCCTGCCGAAGTTCGACGTCCGCGTCGAGGGCGACGACGTCATCGTCACGCTGCCCGACGAGGTGCCCACCGCGAGGCCCATGCGGATGGCCCGGCCCGACCCGGCGACCGACGGCCGGCGATTCGTCATCGTCGGCTCGGGGGCGGCCGGCTTCGCCGCGGCCGAGACGCTGCGCCAGGACGGCTTCCAGGGCCGAATCGAGATGCTGACGCTGGACGACTTCGGCCCCTACGACCGCACCGAGCTGAGCAAGCAGTACCTCGCCAAGCCCGACGCAGCCAGCAAGCCCTTCGTCCGCCGGGGCGACTACTACCCGCAGATCGGCGTCGACCTGCGTACCGGCGTGAAGGTCACCGGCGTCGATGCCGACCGCCGAACCGTCTCGACGATGGCCCTGGAGGAGATCGCCTGCGACGGCCTGCTGCTGGCGACCGGCTCGACGCCGCGGACGCTCGACGTCGAGGGCGCCGAGCTGGGCAACATCTTCCTCCTGCGGACGCTGGCCGATTGCGAGGAGATCCGCCAAGCCGCCGACAAGGCCAAACGGGCCGTCATCGTCGGCAGCAGCTTCATCGGCATGGAGGTGGCGTCCAGCCTCAGCAGGTGGGGCGTGAGCAGCACCATCGTTTCGCCTGAGCAGGTCCCCTTCGCCAAGACCCTCGGCGAGCGGATCGGGCGGATGTACCGCGCCCTGCACGAGGAGAACGGCGTCAGCTTCCGTCCGGGCCGAAAGGTCAAGCGGTTCGACGGCGACGAGAACGACAGCGTCCGCACCGTCGAGCTGGACGACGGCGAGCGGATCGACGCCGACATGGTCGTCATCGGCATCGGCGTGCGGCAGGGCGTCCACGAGATCCTCCAGCACCCAGCCGTCAGCGACCGGGGCACCGTAAAGGTCGACGAGCAGCTCCGCGTGGCCGAGGGGCTCTGGGCGGCCGGCGACATCGCGGTCTGGCCCGACTGGCGGACCGGCGAGCCGATCCGCATCGAGCACTGGCGAGTGGCGATGCAGCTGGGACGCTGGGCCGCCCACTCCATGGCCGGGCGGGGGGCGCCCTTCCGCGGCGTGCCGTTCTTCTGGACCAGCCAGTTCAAGACCATCGTCCAGTACGTTGGCCATGCGAGCGACTACGACGAGGTCGTCTTCGACGGCTCGCCCGAGGACCGCCAGTTCGTCGCCTGCTACGTCAAGGCCGGCCAGGTCCACGCCGTCGCCGGCTGCAAGGAGAGCCTCAAGATGGACATCGCCGCCGAGGCCATCCGCGAAAAAGGCCTGCTGACCGTCGACGAGCTCCGCGCGGCGATGAAGGGCGCGTAGGCCCCGTAGGCTCTCCTCCGGCGCCTGCTCGTCAGTCGCACCAACCGATGGAGGCCCAGGGCCCGAGCGCAGTATGGAGTGCGGCGATGCAATCGCCGCTTTGGCTTAGCCGCCATCGAGCCAAAGCGGCGATGACTCGCCGCACTCCAAAAGGGTGGTCCGCCCATCACGGCCGGACACTCGGGGGCTCTCCGGGGCGGAGGGGGCGGGCACCATCTGCCACTTTCGCCGGGCAGGGGGCGGGCCCTGCCGCATTGGCACGTTTGCGGGCGGCCGGGGCGAGGCGCAGATTGGCCTAAATGCTTGATTTGCAGATGCCCAGAACCACTGGCACACTTCTTGCATACCAAGGGGGAGGGGCGGAATTCGCCGCCCGGTCTGTCGGCAAGCACGCGTGGGCCGGCGACGGCCGATGTGGACGTACGGCAAGGAGAGACGATTACTTATGGCAAGCAATAAGATCATCGGAATCGACCTGGGCACGACCAACAGCGTGGTGGCCATCATGGAGGGCGGGTCGCCCAAGGTGCTGATCAACCAGCAGGGCGGTCGGCTGACGCCGAGCGTGGTGGCCTTCACGGAGAAGGGCGAGCGGCTGATCGGCAACCCGGCCCGCCACCAGCAGGTGACCAACCCCAAGAACACCGTCTTCTCGATCAAACGCTTCATGGGCCGACGGCACACGGAGGTCAAGACCGAGGAGAAGATGGTGCCCTACGAGATCGTCGGGGGCCCCGACGAGCTGGTCAAGGTCCGCGTGCGCGGCAAGGACTACACCCCGCCGGAGATCTCGGCGATGGTGCTGCAGGATCTCAAGCGCACGGCGGAGGACTACCTCGGCGAGGAGGTCACCCGCGCGGTCATCACCGTGCCGGCCTACTTCAACGACGCCCAGCGCCAGGCCACCAAGGACGCCGGGCAGATCTCCGGCCTGAAGGTCGAGCGGATCATCAACGAGCCGACGGCGGCCGCCCTGGCCTACGGCCTGGAGCGCAAGACCAACGAGAAGGTGGCCGTCTTCGACTTCGGCGGCGGCACGTTCGACATCTCCATCCTGGACATCGGCGACAACGTCTTCGAGGTGCTCAGCACCAACGGCGACACCCACCTCGGCGGCGACGACCTCGACGAGGTGCTGATCAACTACATCGCCGACGAGTTCAAGCGCCAGGAGGGCATCGACCTGCGCAGCGACGCGATGGCCCTGCAGCGGCTCAAGGAGGCCGCCGAAAAGGCCAAGTGCGAGCTCTCCACGGCGATGGAGACCAACATCAACCTGCCCTTCATCACCGCCACGCAGGAGGGCCCCAAGCACCTGACGCTGGCGCTGACGCGGGCGAAGTTCGAGCAGCTCGCCGAGCCGATCTTCCAGCGCCTCGTCGGGCCGTGCAAGCAGGCCCTGTCCGACGCGAAGCTCTCGGCCGACGGCATCGACGAGGTGGTCCTCGTCGGCGGCTCGACCCGCATCCCCCGCGTCCGCCAGATCGCCAAGGACGTCTTCGGCAAGGAGCCCAACAAGAGCGTCAACCCCGACGAGGTCGTCGCCATCGGGGCGGCCGTCCAGGGCGGCATCCTCGGCGGCGAGGTCGAGGAGCAGATGGTCCTGCTCGACGTGACCCCGCTGAGCCTCGGCGTGGAGACCCTCGGCGGCGTGATGACCAAGCTCATCGAGCGCAATACCACCATCCCGACCGAGAAGAAGGAAGTCTTCTCGACGGCGGCCGACAACCAGACCGAGGTGACCATCCACGTGCTGCAGGGCGAGCGCGAGTTCGCCCGCGACAACCGCACGCTGGGGCGGTTCAACCTGACCGGCATCCCGCCGGCGCCGCGCGGCATGCCGCAGATCGAGGTGACCTTCAGCATCGACGCCAACGGCATCCTGAACGTCTCGGCCAAGGACACCGCCAGCGGCAAGGTCCAGTCGATCGAGATCAAGGGCTCCAGCGGCCTGGACTCCCACGAGGTCGAGCAGATGCGCAAGGACGCCGAGGCCCACGCCGCCGAGGACAAGAAGCGCCGCGAGCTGGTCGACCTCAAGAACCAGGGCGACCAGCTGGCCTACTCGGTCGAGAAGACCCTCAAGGACCAGGGCGAGAAGGTCAGCGGCGAGGACCGCTCGAACATCGAGTCGGCCCTGAGCAGCCTTCGCGAGGCCCTCAAGGGCGACGACGCCGAGGCCATCAAGCGGGCCATGAGCAACCTCGAGCAGGCCTCGCACAAGATGGCCCAGGCCATGTACGAGCAGGCCGCCCAGCAGCAGGCCCAGGCCGGCCCCGACCCCCAGGCGGGCGGCGAGTCCAAGAAGGACGACGGCGGCGACGACGTCATCGACGCCGAGTACGAGGTCAAAGAGTAGCCCCCCTCACGATCCCCTTCCAGGGCCCCGTCGGCGCGTCCGGCGGGGCCCTTTGCGTTGGCGGGTCCCCAAGCTGGTCTCGGCCCAAGCCCACGGAATGCCTTCCGTGGGCATCGGGGCCGGGCCGTTGCCGTTGCGGCACAACGCACCCCACGTCCGAAGGGCGAACGGGCAGGCTGTCCGTGCCGCCATCCCCCGCAGGCAACGAGTCGCCGGCCCTACGCACTGGAATGACGGGCCCGGCTCATGCAAACGGTGGTTGTAGCGGGGGGCGAGGTCGGTAGAATACCCCAATGCGCAAGTTGATTTTTTGGCTGATGCTGTTGGGTGCGTTGGGGGCCCTGGGTGGCTGTGGGGGCCCGGGCGAGCCCAGCGTGACGCCCGAGCGGCTCGAGCGGGGCCTGGTGCTGGTGCTGACCGGCATCGAGGGGCGAAGCCCCAACAACACGGCCATCCGTGACGGGCTGATCGAGGGCGGCGTGCCCTACGCCGTCGAGGTCGTCGACTGGACGGTCGGTGTGCCGCTGAGCTACCTGGTGAACCAGCGGTACGAGCAGCGCAACCGCGACAAGGCCGCTGAGATCGCCGAGCGCATCGTCGACTACCGCCAGGACTGCCCTGGCCGGCCGGTGGTGCTGGTGGGCCATTCGGGCGGCACGGCCATGGCGGCCTGGATCGCCGAGGCCCTGCCCGACGATCAGCCCGTCGACGGCATCATCGCCCTGGCCAGCTCGCTCTCGCCACGCTACCCGCTCGCCGAGGCCCTGGCCAGCAGCCGGCGGGGCATGGTCAGCTTCTACAGCCGACTGGACTGGCTGTTCCTGGGCGGCGGCACGACGGTCTTCGGCACGATGGACGGCCAGCACACCGCCTCGGCCGGTCGGGTGGGCTTCGAGGTGCCCCCCGACGCCCCGGCCAGCTACGAGAAGCTCTACCAGGTCGCCTGGACGGGCGAGATGCTCGCCGAGGGCCATTACGGCGGGCACCTCACGCTGGGCGCCCGCAGCTTCGTGGCCCACTTCGTCGCCCCGCTGGTGCTGGCCGACCAGTGGAGCGCCGAGCGGCTCGACACGCTGACGGCCCCGACGGGCCAGGCCCGCCGCTCTGAGGCAAAACGGCTAAGGTTTTCCCCGCAGCGGCGCCGATAGTGGCCCTACGGGCTGATGGATTGCAGCCCGAGACATCCTGCCCGGCCGACGCCGGGCCTTCCGCGGAGCGGTTGCCGATTTCGGGGCTGGAGGACCCCACCAGCAAACGCACGCAGGGAGGCACCGCGTATGCGCCGCATCACGATCATTCTCGCCGAAACCCACCGCCTGCTGGCCCAGGGACTGCAGTTGCTGCTGGAGGCCCGCCCGGGCGTCGAGGTCCTCCACACCGCCACCGACGGCTTCGACGCCCTCGAGGCCTGCCGCCGGCACAACCCCAACCTGCTGATCATCGACACGATGATCCCCGGCCTGGACGCCGTGGAGGTCATCCGCCAGCTCGACCGCTACTCCAGCCCCACCCGCGTGCTGCTGACGCTGCCGTGCATCCAGCAGGAGCGCCTCGCCAGCGCCATCCAGGCCGGCGCCGTCGGGGCCGTCATCAAGAGCGACGGGGTCGATGAGCTCTACCAGGCCGTCGACGCCGCCCTGCGCGGCGAGCTCCGCCTGCCGCCCGAGGCCAACGGCCTCCGCGGCGCCTACGTCCGCGGCGACGCCGGCTCGGCCACGCCCTACAGCCGGCTGACCGCCCGCGAGCGGACCATCTTCAAGCTGCTCGCCGAGGGCCTCAGCGTCAAGCAGGTCGCCCTGCAGCTCGAGCTCAAGCCCAAGACCGTCGACGTCCACAAGACCAACCTCATGCGCAAGCTCGACGTCCACGACCGCGGCGAGCTGATCCACTTCGCCTTCCGCGAGGGCCTGGTCAACGTCCAGCCCAGCGGCGCCGCGTAAGGCGGGCCCTGGCCCGCCGCCGGCGCCACCGGGTGTCCCTATATAGCCCCGGACTTGCCCGGGGTCTTCTCCGTATATAGCCCCCGGCTTGCCGGGGGTCTTCGAGCGTGGGGATGGGCCACTGAGGCCACAGAGAGGAATCGCAGAGGTAAGGCTTTATGATCCAAGCCCCGAAGGGGCGGCAGTGCGCCGCGGTGCGGCACTGCCGCCCCTTCGGGGCTCGGTGTATTGGGGGACGTCTGTTCCGGGGGCTCACGCCCCCGGCTAAACACTGCCGCCCCATCGGGGCTCCGATCCACGGCCATTCCGGGGCTGCGAACCACGGCCTTTTGGGGCTGAGGGATCGAGCCAGTAGGTTGGGGATGCCTGGCATCTTACCGGGAAGCCCCCGAGGTCAGCCCGGTCCGGGTGCGTTCGGGTCTGCCAGGAACCGCCCTTGGACTTGTGTAGACATGACAGGATGCAATCCGTGGGGATCTCGTACGGGCCGTCCACTGACGGCCCCGCGCCCGCTCGGTCCACACCGTGGCGGCGGACACCTCGGGCATGCCCGGGGCCATAGGAAGACACCCAGCAAACCTCTGTGGTTCGTTCTCTGTGTCCTCTGTGGCCGTCCCCATCTTTTCCGTTGCGTGTCCGCCGTCGTCCGGGCATAACAGCGGGTGCGACTGGTCGCGATGGAGGAGGTCAACCTGTGCGATTCGGTGTGAACCTGCTGCTGTACAGTGACACGGTGGACGCCTCGGTGCGGGGGCGGTTCGAGGCGTTGCGGGCGATGGGCTTCGACGGCGTCGAGGTGCCGATCTTCGAGCCGGGCCGCGTCGAGGTCGACGAGATCCGCCAGGCCGCCGAGCGGGCGGGGCTGGCGTTGACGGCCTCGGGCGCCCTGCCGCCGGGGACGAACTTCTACACCACCGCCGGGGCCGCCCGTGGGGCCGAGGCGTATCTCCGCGACAGCGTCCGGGCGGCCGCCGAGCTGGGCGCGCCGGTCATCTGCGGCCCGCTGTTCAAAGCCGTCGGCGACTTCGACGACTCGGTGGACCTGCCCGAGCAACGGGCCCGCACGGCCCGCGCCGCCGGGCCCCTGGCCGACGCCGCCGCCGAGGCCGGCGTCACGCTGGCGCTGGAGCCGCTCAACCGCTTCGAGACCAACCTGTTCAACACCGTCGCTGACAGCGTCGCCTTCTGCGGGGCGGTCGGCTCGAGCGGCCTGGGGCTGCTGCTGGACACCTTCCACATGCACATCGAGGAGAAGGACTCCGCCGCTGCCATCGCCGCCGCCGGCACCGCCGGCGTGCTGAGCCACTTCCACGCCAGCGAGAACGACCGCGGCACCGCCGGCAGCGGGCAGGTCCACTGGGACGCCGTCGCCCCCGCCCTGGCCGCCAGCGGGTATGATGGATGGGTGGTCCTGGAGAGTTTCAGCCAGTCCAACCAGGCCATCCGCAAGGCCGTCAGCTGCTGGCGGCCCTTCTACGAGAGCCCCGAGGCCTTCGCGGCCCAGGGACTGGCGTTCGTCCGGTCAACCTTCGGCCGGTAAGGAGAAGTTGCATGCCGTTGCGCACTGTTTCGCAGGGCCCGGTCCGCGTGGGCGTCGTCGGCTGCGGCGTGGTGGCCGACTATGGCCACATCCCCGCCATCCACCGCTGCGACCTGGCGAAGCTGGTCGCCTTTGCCGACCCCGACGAGAAGCGCCGCCGCACGCAGATGGACAAGTACGGCCTGCCGGGTTTCGAGAGCTTCGAGGCCATGGCCGAGGCCGTCGAGATGGACGCCGTCTCCATCTGCACTCAGCCTGACATCAAGCTGGACATGGTCCGCATCGCCGCGGCCCACGGCCTGCACGCCTTCTGCGAGAAGCCCCTCACCGACACGCTCGAGCAGGCCGAGCCGCTCGTGCAGATCATGGACGAGGCCGGGCTGATGGTCGGCGTCGCCTTCGTCTACCGCGGCAAGGAGGTCGTCCAGCGGATGATGGAGCTGCTCCGCGAGGGCACCATCGGCAAGCTGCGGGTGCTGCGGACCGAGAACCTTTGGGACTACCACGGCATCCGCGGGCGGGTGTACCCCGCCGAGCGCCGCCGCCGGGCCCTGGCCAACCTGGGCACCTTCGACTGCGGCGTCCATCAGCTCGACCTGCTGCGCTACATGACCGGCGGGGAGTTCGCCGACGTCCACGCCGTCGGCACCATCGTCGAGCCTGAGAACGAGTACCCCGACCACGTCATCGCCCATGGCCGAATGGACAACGGCGTGCTGGTCTACCTCGAGGAGTCGGCCGTCTATGGCCATACCGCCGCCGAGGGCCCTCGCGTGATCCACCGCTACCACATGATCGGCGAGAACGGCGTGATGAGCTGCGGCTCGACCGGCGTCGGCGGCGGGGCGACCGAACTCTACGTCGTCAGCGGCGAGAAGCAGTGGACCGAGACCGTCGGCGGCGGCAAGGCCTGGGACGGGACCTACCGCCAGTTCTACCAGCTGATCCTCGGTCAGCCCGTCGAGCACCGCTTCGTCGCCGACGGCCACGACGCCCTGGCCAACATGCGCATGGCCCGGCAGATCGTCGGCCAGTGCATGGCCGGGGAAGAGGGTTGATGGGTTGATGGGTTAATCGGTTAATTGGTTAATCGGGAAGAAGCGCGGGACGCCGCGCGGGCGCTCGGTATATAGCCCCGGGCTTGCCCGGGGTCGAGGGCGGCAGTCGTGTAGGCGGGGTCCGA
>JAWLCG010000085.1:0-8829 GCA_041687295.1 Phycisphaerae bacterium
CCTTAAATCTGATGCAATATCCGGGCTAGCCAGTTAAACAGCTAACCAGTCAGTAGGGCCGGCAACTCGTTGCCGGCGGAATCCCCGGCGCGACGTTCCGCCGGCAACACAGTTGCCGGCCCTACCAGTTAATAAAGCGCGCCTTACGGGTCAACTTGTCGATGGGTGGGCCAATGGCTGACCATGGCATAGATATCGCCTCGCTAGAGCGATTGCTTGTGGCGGCACAATACGACGAAGTCGTCAGGCTCTGCGACGGCGTGGGGCCAGACGTTGAGTTGCCCAGGAAATTCTGGTTCTGCAAGGCGAGGGCTCTAGAGGGTCTGGGCCGAACAAGGCAAGCCGTTGAGTGCTACCGCTTGGAGATGGCTTCAGTTGCACGTGTCCCCCCGAATCTTCTGGCACATGTTGGGTCGCTCTTGATGGATGTGGGGCAGTACAGCGAAGCGCTTGTGTGTCTTCGGCAATCGTGCGAGATGGAGCAGACAGTCGACGCCCTCGTGCTGCTGGCCTCCGCATTTTCGCATCTGGGGCAAGGTGCAAAGGCTGTTGAGACCATCCGGCATGCGTTGGAGGTGGATCCGTCGTCGGACGAGGCATGGCACAATCTTGGGGCATATCTGCTCGACGAGTGCCCCGCAGATGCAGAGCAGGCATTTCGTCAGACCTTGGAGATCGACTCAGATCGCCCCGACAGCTATGGCGGAATGGCAAAGGCGAGCGCAAACCAAGGCCGGTATGAGGAGGCCATCCATGCGGCACGGGAAGGTCTGGTGAGGGACGCGCGATGTGGGTTCTGCCATTTCGTCCTGGGTGAGGCGATGGAAGCGTTGGGGCGAACTCAGTGTGCAGAAGCGGCCTTTGCGAGGGCATACCGATGCGATGGGTACGATAGGGTAGAAGCCCTCATGGCGCTTTCCCGCCTGTCTGAACGTAGCGGCCAGTTGGCCAATGCGAAGCTCTGGCTTGACCGAGGTGTGAGGGGGTGGCCTGATGACGCGAGGGTTCGCGCCAAGATGGATGCGTTTGTAGGCAGACACCATCCTGGCGCCACCGGTGGCATGGTCGAGTGATGTTGGCCATTCGTCCGGGCGATGGCCTCCGGCGAAGGTGGGACGCCGCGGCTGGCGCCGCTCTGTCCCAGCCTACGGGGGTCCCAGCCTACGAGACTGCGCAATCGGCGGGCCGGCGTTTGGGAGTGCGGCGAGGCATTCGCCGCTTTGGCTCGCTCGCCGGCCAGCCAAAGCGGCGATTCTCGCCGCACTCCATACGGCCCAGGCCCCCTTCCGCTCTGCCGGATTCCTCTCGCACCTTCGGCACGCGGCGGTACAATGCCGGCTGGCCCAAGCGTAATACGCCTCATCAGTTAACTAATTAGCCAGTCAACCAATTAACCAGTTGCCCGGGCCCCGCCCATGCCTCGTCCGCCGCAAAGCCGCCGACCGGTCGTGCCGACGCCGCTGGTGCCGGCGGCACTGCTGTTGGCGGCCGGCATTGCGCTGGGGCGGTACGCGCCGGTGCCGTTGGTGTGGTGGCTGATGTCGGCGGCGGTGGCGTGGCTGGCGGGCGTGAGCGGGCTGGCGAAGGGCGGGTCGCTGACGGGGCCTCGGGTGGCGATGGGGCTGGCGCTGCTGACGCTGGGGGCGTGTCTGGGCCAGTTGGCCTGGTCGGCGGTGCCGACGCGGACACTGGCGGCCTACGTGCCGGGGCGGTCGGCGCCGCTGGCGACGCTGACGGGGCGGGTGGTCAGCCAGCCGGAGATTCGGCCGCCGCCGGACGCCTTCTTCGCCGCCTACGAGCGTCCCTACCAGACGGTGCTGCTGCTCGAGGCCGACACGGTCAGCACGCTGTCGGGCCCGGCCCCATGCGAGGGGCTGGTGCGGCTGCGGATCGAGGGCCCGGCCTGGGAGTTGGAGCCGGGGCAGCGGGTGCGGGTGTGCGGGCGACTCTATCGGCCCGGGCCGCCGGGCAATCCGGGCCAGTACGACTGGCGTGCCCACGCACGTCGCAGCCGGGTGCTGGTGAATGCCGTGGCCGAGGCCCCCGAGGCCGTCGAGGTGCTCTCGGGCCCGGGGCCGGTGCGGGCGGCGTGGTGGCACCTGCGGAGCCAGGCCCGCCAGCACCTGCAGACCGAGGCCGACTACACCGGCACGCTGGTGCTGCGGGCGATCGTGCTGGGCGATCGGCCGGCCGGGCTGGACGCGCTGAACCAGGCGATGCTGCGGGCGGGGGTGGCCCACTTTCTGAGCATCAGCGGCCTGCACCTGGGGGTGCTGCTGGCGGGGCTCTACCTGCTGCTTCGGCTGGGGCAGGTGGCGCCGACGACGGCGGCGTGGGCGGTGCTGGGGCTGCTGGGGGCGTTTCTGCTGGTGGCCGAGCCGCGGGTGCCGCTGCTGCGGGCGAGCCTGATGGCTGGGGCGTTCTGCCTGGCCGTCGCGTCGGGCCGGCGGGCGACGACGGCCAACCTGCTGGCCGGGGCGGCCATCTTCCTGCTGTCGGCCCAGCCGTTGGAGCTGTTCGGGGCGGGCTTCCAGCTGAGCTTCGGCATCGTGGCCGGCCTGCTGGTGCTGCATCGGCCCGTGCAGGACGTGCTGTTTGGCCACTGGCTGCGGCGGCGGGGGCTGATGGTCTTCCGCGACGACGACCGCGTCCGCCGGTGGCTGTGGCACACGGGGCTGACGTTCTTCGCGGGGCTCATCAGCGTGTCGGTGGCGGCCTGGCTGGCGGCGGCGCCGCTGGTGGCGTACCACTTCGGGCTGTTCACGCCCTTTGCGGCCCTGGCGACGCTGGTGCTGTTCCCGCTGGTGGCGCTGGTGCTGCTGGTGGGCTACGCGCAGCTGGCGGTGGGTTGGCTGGCCCCGTCGCTGGCGGCGGGCCTGGGCGGGCCGTTGGCGGCGCTGGTGGCCGCGATGAGCTGGCTGGCCGAGGCCCTCGCCCAGGTGCCCGGCACAGCCATTCCGCTGCGACCGGTGCCGGCCTGGGCGGCGGCGCTGCTATTGGGGGCCCTGCTGGCGGCGACGCAGGGGCACAGGGTGCGTCTGGGCCGGGCGTGGTTGGCCGTGGGTCTGCTGGCCGGGGTCGCACTCGTGGTGGCTCTGACGCAGGGAACCGCCCCCACCGTCAGGGAGGCCCAGCTGTGGGTGCTCGACGTCCGCCAAGGCAATTGCCTCGCCCTGCGGACGCCTTCGGGGCGGGTGGTGCTGTTCGACGCGGGTTCGCTGAGCGGCTTTGAGCCCGACTCGGCCGTGCTGGCGCCGTTCCTGCGGCACGCGTGCTGGCCCGCCCCCGCCGCCGCCTTCGTCAGCCATGCCAACAGCGACCACTACAACGCCCTGCCCGCCCTGCTGGAGCGCGTGGGCCTGGCTGAGGCCTTCGTCAACGAGACCTTCGGCACCGAGGCCCAGTGCGGCCTGGGCGGCGAGCTGCTGCTGCGGCAGTTCGACGCCGCCGGCACGCGCGTCCGCCGGCTGACCCGCGGCCAGTGCGTACGGCTCGATGTGGACACGACGGCCACGGTCCTCTGGCCCCCGCCCCGCTCGGCCGGCTACGACCTGCCGCTGACCAACGACACCTCGCTGGTGCTTCGGCTGGAGTGTCGGGGCCAAACCGTGCTGATCCCCGGCGATATCGAGGAGCTGCCCCAACGGCTGCTGACCGAGCTGGCCGGCGACGAGCTGCGGGCCGACGTGCTGATCCTGCCCCACCACGGCGGCTACACGCCCGCCCTGGCCGAGTTCCTCTCCGCCGTCGACCCCGCCATCGTGGTCCGTTCCAGCGCCTACCTCCGCGGCGGAGCGGCCGAGGGGGTCCAGGCCCTCACCGTCCACCGCCGATTCTACGCCACCAACAGCCACGGAGCAATCCGCCTGACCCTGGGCCCCGAGGGCGTCGAGGTGACGACGATGCGGAGGGAGTAGGACAGGTTAACTCGTTAACTGGTTAATTGGTTAACTGGCAAGACCGGATGCACGCTTTGCCTTGGGGCACCGCCAATTAACCGATTAACCCGTTAACCAATTAACGCATTACCCCCCCCAACGTCCCTCACAGCACCGTCATATTATTCCGGTGCACGACCTCGTCGTACGGCTTGTCCGGCCCGCCGAGGGCGCGGGCGATCTGGGTGGTGCGGAGGCCCTTGATGGCGTCGACCTGGCTGGCGGCGTAGTTGCTCAGGCCGCGGGCGATGACTCGGCCGGCGGGGTCGACGATGGCGACCGTGTCGCCCTTGCGGAAGTTGCCCGCGACGGCGAGGATGCCGCTGGGCAGCAGGCTCTTGCCCTGCTCGACGAGGGCGCGGACGGCCCCCGCGTCGACGACGAGTCGGCCGGCGGTGCGTGAGGCCTGGCCGATCCACCGCCGCCGGCTCGACATCTTATTGGGGGCCGGCACGATGCACGTGCCGAGCTTCTCGCCGGCCAGCAGCCGTTCGAGCACCCGCTCGGCGCGGGCGTTGGCGATCAGGGCGACCTCGCCGGCGCTGGCGACGAGGTGGGCGGCCTGCAGCTTGCTGCCCATGCCGCCCGAGCCCAGCTTGCTCCGCTGGCCCGTCGCCAGCTGCACCGCCCCGTCCTCGGCGTTGGTGATGACGTCCAGCAGCTCGGTGCCCTTCATGACGCCCTCGACGCCGCTGGTCAGCAGCACCAGCAGGTTCGCCCGCAGCATGTTGGTGATCAGGGCGGCGATCATGTCGTTGTCGCCGAAGCGCAGCTCGTCGACGGCGACCGAGTCGTTCTCGTTGATGATCGGCACGGCCCGCAGGTCCTGCAGCGTGTTGAGCGTGTGGCGAATGTTGAGGTAGCGCGTGCGGTCCTCGAAGTCGCCGCGGGTGACCAGGATCTGCGCGACCTTGAGCCCGAAGCGCCCGAAGGCGTCGTAGAACTGCCGCATCAGTTGGCCCTGCCCCACAGCCGCTGTCGCCTGGAGCATCGGCAGCGTCCTGGGCCGGGCGGGCAGGTCCAGCTCGGCCATGCCGGCGCCGACGGCACCGCTGGCGACCATGGTGACGGCCACGCCGCCGCGCACGAGGTGCGTCACCTGCTCGGCCAGGCGGACGAGGTACGCCCCGTCCAGCCGGCCCCGCTCGTCGGTCAGGGCGCTGGTGCCGATCTTGACGACCACGCGTCGGGCGCTGCGGACGATCTCTTGACGAATCTGTGTGCTGGGCACGTCGTTTCCATCCACGAACCAGGGGCCACGCCCGCCGCCGTCACCGGCCAGCCCGGACGCGCCGCTCGGGCCGACATGATACCCACTTCCGTGCAGAACCGCCACGGAGACGAGAAGAGGGAAACGGCGGTTGCAGAGGACAGCAGAGGAAAAAAGGGAAATGGCCACAGGACACAGAGGACGTAGAGAACAAACCGCAGAGATATCGAGATGGTTCTCTATGTGGCCCAGCGCGGACCCGAGCCCAGCGCCGATCGGATCTGAGCGCGGATCGGATCTGAGCGCGGGTCGGAGCCGAGCGCGGGTTGGAACTGAGCGCGGATCGGAGCCCTGAAAGGGCGGCAGTTTTTTAGCCGGGGGCGTGAGCCCCCGGAAGGCGTCCCTACATGATCAGAGCCCCGAAGGGGCGCCAGTGCTGTACGCAGGGGCACTGCCGCCCCCTCGGGGCTCTCTGCATGCAAGCCGCACAACCGGGGGCCACAGACCTGCGATTACCAGGCCTTGCGTCGCGCGAGGCCCAGGACGCCCAGGCCCAGCAGGCTCAGCGTGGCCGGCTCGGGGACGACCAACGTCGTGGAGTTGAGGTTGGTGATGATGTCCAGGCCGAAATACGATTCGCCGGCGGGGATGTCGAAGACGATCTGCCCGTTGCCCTCGATACCCGAGAGCATGGCCGGGCCGCCTTCGATCACAGTGACGATATCGCCGAGGTCGATGTTTGGGTTTTCGTCGAGCCACGCCATGGCGCTGATGGTGTAGAAGCCATTGGCTGCGCCGTCGACAGCCTCTTCGATAAGGGCCATGTCGAAGCTGTATTCGTAGTCGAAGGTAAAGGTCAGCGCTCCAGGGCCGCCGAAGCCGTCGTCGGTGTAGTTGGCGAAGTAGATGGAGATGACGGATTCGATCCCGGCCGACCCGTTGGACCCCGGCGTGGTCGATTCGCCCGCGGTGTTGAGCGTAACAACCATGTCGTCGAAGGGCTCGAACGAGTCAAAGTCTGGAGAGGTCAGGTCGAAAACGTGCGTAACGCCGCCGAGGGTCGCCGATCCCCCGTGCGAACCGGTTCCGTCGCCCTCAGAAAACACAAACGTATGCACATTGTGGAAGAAGTGGTCCGGCAGTCCGTCAAGTTCGTAATCCACAGGATCGACGGGCAGGCCGCCTTCGGTATAGACCACGCTGCTCAGCCTGTAGGTGACCGTGGCGGAATTGGTCGAGGAGTTGGACTGCGCCAACGCAGCCGGCGCGGCTGCCATCAGAGCGATAACCGTAAGAAGTCTTGTGATACGCACGATATCCAGGCCGTGAGCCATTTCCCCACTCCCTTGTGTCAGTGTATGAGCGCCCTGGACCCCCAAGCCATCTCCCGGGCTTGGCCAGACGCCACTGCGCGAATCAAATATCAGTATACCCCCACCACCCAGAGTTGGCAAGTGCGTCTGCCACTGATACCAGGGGGCGTGGCCGGCTTTCCTGGCACTACACAACCCGAGTCCCTGCAAGCACCAATACTCGGATAATGCTACAATACCAGGAATACTAGAATACTAAGAATACCAGTCAGGTAGGTCGGGGATACCTCCCCGACAACCCACCGCCCATCCGCCTCCGATGTCGGGGAAGTATCCCCGACCTACTGGCTGACGCTGCCCGGCAGCAGGGGCGCCAGCCTGGCGTAGTCGAGCTCGCGAGGGAGGACCTTCTGCTTGGAGCAGACCGACGCCGCCAGGCCGGCCGCTTCGCCCATGGCCGAGGCATCGCCGGTGACTCGGTAGCTGGAGTGGGCGATGAAGTCGCCGCTGATGCAACGGCCCGCCATCAGCAGGCCGTCGACGTCCTTGGCCACCAGCGCGCGGTAGGAAATCTGGAACGGCTTGACCTCGAACCGCTCGAACTCCACGTGCCGGCCCAAGTGATGCACATCGATCGGGTACTCGCCCACGCACACCGGGTCGGGCACCGTTCGGCCCTGCCGCAAGTACTCCTGGTCCACCGTTTCGAGGCCGTGAATCCGCCGGCCCTCGCGCACGCCGATGTGATCGCCCGTCAGCACAAGCCGAAGGTCCTTCCAGCGGCCGCCCAGCGACCGCAGGGCCTTGACCAGCGTGTGGATCTCGGCCCGGGCCTCGACTGTCGCGTCCGTCACGTCCTGCGCATTGAGGCCGGAAACGCCGTACTGATGGTTGATCATCAGCAGGTAGAGGCCCTCGCGGAACATCGTCATGAACGGGCCCTGGTAGGAGGGCGAGACGCCGGCCTTCTCCATCTCCGCCCGTAGGACCTTGCGCGGGTTCTGGCCCATCGGCTCAGCGAACCCCCGCAGGCAATCGGCGATATCCTGCGAGGCGGGCCCGGTGGCGATGGCGATCAGGCTCATCGGCTGCATCACCTGCTCGGGGCCGATGCCCAGGTCGAACCCGCACCCGGCCCGCGCGGCCAGGTCGCCGTCGCCCGTGGCGTCGATGAACACCTTGGCCGCGATCGCCTGCCGGCCTGACTTGTTCTCGATGATGGCGTGCGTCAGCCGACCCTCGGCCACACGGGCGTCCACCACGCGGGTGTGGTAGCCAGTAGGTCGGGCATACCTGCCCGACACCGAGCCCGGGGGCCGTTCCCTCGCCAGGGAAGCATCCCCGACCTACATGCTGGTTGCCGGCGGGACGACTGGGCACGTCGTTGGCATCACGAAGGTCCGCGCCTGCCGCCGTCACCACCGGCCAGCCCGGACGCGCCGTTGGGGCGACATGCTACCCGCCGGGGCCGGAATCCGCCACCGGAAGAAGAAACGACGACGCCAGTAGGTCGGGCATACCTGCCCGACATCGAGCCCGGGGGCCGTTCGCTCGCCAGGGAAGCATCCCCGACCTACATGCTTGTCGTTCTACTTGCAGCACTTACAATGGGCCCACTGTGTCGAAGGCAGATAGTGTGCGATCGTTCAGACGATTGGTGGAGAACCTATGACAACATCCGACGCCAAGATAGAACAGAAGATGGGCGACCTCTACACCGCCCTGGACATTCTGAGGCGGCTGGACAGCACCATGTCCGCCCAGCAGGCTACCGTCTTTCTGTACGTCGCCTCGCATGAGGGGGCGATCATCACTGACATCTGGCGGGCTCTGGACCTGCCCACAGGGAGCGCCAGCCGCACCCTCTACGCCCTCTCAGCGTGGAAGGAACCACGAGTCCCCGGCCTGGGCCTCATCGACATCCGAGACGACCCTGAGGACCGCCGGAAGCGCATAGTCAGCCTGTCCCCAAAAGGCCGGAATGTAGCAAAGGCCATGTTGCACGCAATTTCCAGTTAGGCGATGCTAGGGGCAGTCCAGGTCGGAAATACCTCTCCGACATCCCACCGCCCATCCGCCTCCGATGTCGGGGAGGTATCCCCGACCTACTGACTTGTTCTCGATGATCGCATGCGTCAGCCGACCGTCGGCCACACGGGCGTCCACCACGCGGGTGTGGTAGCCAGTAGGTCGGGCATACCTGCCCGACATCGAGCCCGGGGGCCGTTCCCTCGCCAGGGAAGCATCCCCGACCTACATGCTCCCCGGGCTGGGCCTCATCGACATCCGAGACGACCCTGAGGACCGCCGGAAGCGCATAGTCAGCCTGTCCCCAAAAGGCCGGAATGTAGCAAAGGCCATGTTGCAC
>JAWLCG010000085.1:8929-14929 GCA_041687295.1 Phycisphaerae bacterium
CAGTTAGGCGATGCTAGGGGCAGTCCAGGTCGGAAATACCTCTCCGACATCCCACCGCCCATCCGCCTCCGATGTCGGGGAGGTATCCCCGACCTACTGGCTGGGGCGGCATCGGGTGCTGAGGCTTACGAGGTAACGCCGGGAGACGTGGCTGCAGACGGCGCAGCCACGGCACCCGTACCCGTTGCACTTGACCCGACCCGGCGGCGGGCGGTGCCCGCCTTACATGCTGCGGAGGAACTTGACGGCCTTGACGATGTCGGCCATGGGGTCGGGGCCGACTTCGCGTTCGATGGTGAGGAAGCCGTCGTAGCCGATGGCCTCGAGGCGGGCGAGGTACTCGGGGAAGTCCACGTCGCCGTCGCCGAGGGCGACCTCTTTGCCCTGGCCGCGCAGGCCGTCCTTGGCGTGGGTATGGACGATCCAGGGGCCCAGGACCTCCACGCCGCCGAGCTGGTCGAAGTCGCGCATCACGAAGTTGGCCGGGTCGTAGTTAACCTTGATGCCGGGGCTGGCGACCTTCTCGAGGAAGGCCCGCAGGTGCTCGGGGCTCTCGGGGCCGGTCTCGGTGGCGAAGAAGGCGTCCCGGCTGGCGGCGTAGTCGGCCAGGTCGCTGACGGCGTCGAAGGCGGCGCGGTAGCGCGGGTCGTTCTCGTCGTCGGGCAGTCGGCCGATGTGCGTGGTGATGATGTTCGTGCCCAGTTCCAGCGCCAGGTCGACGCAGGCCTTGCTCTTGGGGACGGTCTCGTCGTTGCGGTTGGCGTCGAGGAAGCCCTTGCCGTAGTCGGCGCAGACGGCGCTGAGCGTGAGCCGATTGTCCGCCAGCAGCTTGCGGAACTCCCGCCGGCCCGACTCGGTCAGGCCCTCCGGCGAGACGTCGCCGCCGGTGACGTACACCTGCACGCCGTCGGCGCCCACCTCACGGGCCTTGACGAGCCCCTGCCGCACGCCCAGCCGAAACGATTCCACCATCACGCCAATCTTGCGATTCGCCATTGTGCTGCCCTTTCCTTGTTCGCGTTGCTCAGTAGGGTGTGCAGGTTCTCGCCGGAGCGGAGCGAAGGCGGGGTTCTGCACACGCAACCCGACGCCTGACGTTTCCGTGGTGCCCTGCCGCCATCGTTGCGTGTGCAGAACCGCTCCGCTGACGCTGCGCGAACCTGCACACCCTACTACACTGTCCAGCCAAGAATGACAGGCTCTGCAGCCAGCGCCCCAGTCAGAACCCACCGTGAGGGCCCCGGCGAGGGCCTTTGCAGCCCCGTTCACGGGGCTTCGCCCGCGCAGCGGGTTCAGGCCCGGCCTTTCAGGCCGGGTACGCCAGGGCCCCCGGACTCCTTCTTCTCAGCCCGCTTCAGCGGGCTTACCCGCAGGGCGTCTGGTAAGCCCGCTGAAGCGGGCTGGGACAAACATGAACAGCGGCGTTGGCCGTCCCCAGGGCTACAGAGCCCTGGGCTACACCCCGCTGCGCGGGGCGAAGGCCGGTGAACCGGCCTGAAGAGGACCTCTACAGTTGGGTACGTTCCGGCACGGTTCAGACCCATCACTCCAGTCTGGCCGGTCTACTACGGCGTCTGCATCCTCCGCGTAGCGATGTTGCCGGGCTTCTCGGCAGGGGCTCGGCCGAGGACCTCGCAGAGGGCCTGGACGTTGCGGAGGGTGGCGCCCTGCTCGGCGCGGATGACGTCCTGGGCGCGTCGGCCCAGCTCGGCGGCGGCGGCGGGGTCGGCGAGCCACTCGACCAGGGCGGTCCCGAGGCCGTTGACGTCGGCGACCTGGCGGACGACGCCGGCCTCGACGAGCCGCTGGGCCTGCGGGAAGTTATACACGTGGGGCCCGAAGGCCACCGCCTTGCCCAGCGCGGCCGCCTCGATCATGTCGCTGCCGCCCATGGGCACCAGGCTGCGCCCCACGAAGACGGCGTCGGCGAGGGCGTAGAACTTCCGCAGCTCGCCCATCGTGTCGCCGAGGATGACGGCGGCGGGGTCCAGCGGCGGGCCCTGCTGGCCGTCGGGTCGCTGGCTGCGGCGGACGGGGGTGAACTCGTGCGACTCGATCAGCCGGGCCACCTCGTCGAACCGCTCGGGCTTGCGCGGCACGATGGCCAGGCGGGCCCCCGCCGGCAGCTGCCCCGCGTGGCGCAGGGCGGCCCAGAGCTCCAGCAGGACCACCTCCTCGCCGTCGCCGGTGCCGCCGGCCACCACGAGCCGGTCGGCCGGGGTTAGGCCCATCGCGGCCGCCAGGGCCTCCTGGCCCATCACGTGCCGCGAGAGGGCGGCGGTGTCGAACTTCATCGTCCCGGTCACCCGCACGCGGTCGGGCGGGGTGCCCAGCTCGATGAACCGGTCGGCGTAGAGATTCTCCTGCACAGCCAGCAGCGTCAGTCGGCTGAACATCCGCCGCGTGAGAAAGCGGATCCGGCGGTAGCGGGGGTAGCCCTTGTCCTCGCTCATCCGCCCGTTGACGACGACGACGGGCACGCCGCGGCGGTTGGCCTGGCCCAGGAAGTTGGGCCAGATCTCGCCCTCCATCAGCACGACCAGGTCGGGCTTCAGGCGGCCAAAGGCGCGGGCGACCACGCACGAGAAGTCCAGCGGGAAGCGGAACACGCGGCGGGCGGGCGCGAAGCTCTGGCGGGCGGCGGCCATGCCGGTGTCGGTGGTCGAGGAGATCACCAGCTCGTAGTCGGGCAGTTGGCTGGCCAGCTCGTTGACGAGTGTGCGGATGCCGTTGACCTCGCCAAGGCTCACCGCGTGGATCCAGATGACCGGCTGGAGGTGGTGGCGCACGGGCACGGCCCCGAGCCGCTGGGCCCAGTCGGCGCGGTATCGGCCATGGCGGACCATCCGGTAGAGCCAGAAGGGGCTCAGGATCACCAGGGCCAGCCCGTAGAACAGATCGATCAGCAGTCGTGTCATCGGAGTCAGTATCCGCCACCCCCGCCCCGCTGTCAATCGTAGCCTCGCAGGCCGGGTCGAGCGCAGCGAGGCCCGGCGTCTTGCCGAAGAAGCAGCAGAGATGGGCCACTGAGGACACAGCGCGGGCTTCGCCCGCAACCCAAGCTGAATCCGTAACGCGGCCCGGCGGTCCAGAGGAAACAGCGCGGGGGCTCTGCCCCGAGCTGTTTCTCTGCCGGCGGTGCCCGGGAAATCGTTACTGAAGATCGTGGTTCTGCACAGTAGTGGTACAGAGAGAGGATGCGTAGAAGCTTGGAGAGATTCGGGGAAAGGCCAGACGTCCGGGCGCAGGTGTCGGCCCCGCCGATGCCAGAACCGCCCCTTGCACCCGACCGCCGGCGGGGTATTGTTCTATAGGGCGCTGCAGCGCCCGGTGGGCACCGCGGGCGAAGAGGGTCGCTGCGGGAGAGACCCCCACGGATTGCGCGACTCGCGGGGCTCGCCGCTGCATCCGTGGGCTTGGAGAGGGGCAGAATCGGCGCCGAGCGCCGCGGGAGAGGATTGCGATGAAGCTGGCGATGATCGGGTCGTACGGGCACACGAGTCTGGTGCTGAACCACCTGGACGCTGCGCCGGGCGTGCGGCTGGTGGCGGCGGCGCGGTACGGGCCCGAGGATGCGATGGCGTTCGTGGGCAAGCACCCGGCCACGAGGGACCTGCCGGTCTACGACGACTACCGGGCCATGCTCGACGAGCAGCGGCCCGACCTGGTCAGCGTCTGCATGCCGCTCTACCGCAACGCCGAGGCCAGCCTGGCCGCCATCGCCCGGGGTTGTCACGTCTTCAGCGAAAAGCCCCTGGCCACGGAGCCCGATGACCTGGCCGCCCTGCGAGCGGCCGCGGGCCGGGCCGGCGTGCAGGTGGTGGCCATGCTGGCCACGCGGGGCGAGCCGGCCTTCCAGGCCCTGCACAAGGCGGTCGCGGCCGGGCGCATCGGCACCCCGGTGCTCGCGTCGGCCCAGAAGAGCTACCCGTACAATGACCGCGACGCCTGGTACGCCCGGCGGGAGACCTACGGCGGGTCGATCCCGTGGCAGGCGATCCACGCGGTGGACTTCACCGCCTACTGCACGGGCCGACGCTTCGCGTGGGTGGCAGCCGGCCAGGGCAACGCCGCCCACCCCGATCGGCCCGGCATGGAGGACCACGGCGCGATCCTGCTGGGCCTGGCCGGCGGCGGCGAGGCGGTGGTCACCTTCGACTACCTCCGCCCGTGGGGCGGCCATCGGCTGCCCTGGGGCGACGACCGCCTGCGGATCGCCGGCACCGAGGCTGTCGTCGAGACGCTCGACCATGGCCGGGCCGCCCGGCTGCTGACGCGCGAGGGCTTCGAGGAGCTGCCCCTGGGCCCGGAGCGGAGCCTGTTCGGCGAGTTCGTCGCCAGCCTCGCCGGCCAGGGCCAGGGCCTGATCACTATGGACGAGTCGTTCGCCATGACCGAAGTCTGCCTGCTCGCCCGCCAGGCCGCCGACGAGGCCCGACGCATCGACCTGCCGACCGGTGCGCAGGGCGCCGGGTAGGCCGGACGCAGTCCGGCTGGAGATAGACGCTCCATGGGACGGCCTCCCCCAGCCGGACTGCGTCCGGCCTACCAGAACGGGCCTTTGCCGGGCGCCACGGCCCACCGATTACGAAAGGGTTGACACCATGCAGAACGTTCTGGACCCGAAGCTGCGGGCGCATTTCGATGCCCATCGGCAGGGCCATCTGGATGACCTCATCGAGCTGCTGCGGATTCCGAGCATCTCCGCCCAGGCCGAGCACGCCGGCGACTGCGAGGCCTGTGCCGCCTGGCTGGCCCGGCGGCTGGGCGGGTTGGGGCTGGAGGTGTCCATCGAGCGCGGCCTGGGCCGGCCTGGCGTGCTGGCCGAGTCGCCGCAGAGGCCCGATCGGCCCACGCTGCTGATCTACGGCCACTACGACGTTCAGCCGCCCGACCCGCTGGAGCTGTGGGAGTCGCCCCCGTTCGAGCCGACCGTCCGCGACGGCTACCTTTACGCCCGCGGCGCCAGCGACGACAAGGGCCAGCTGCTCGCCTGGGTGCAGGCCCTGGCCGGCTACCGGGCCGTGGCGGGCGACTGGCCGGTGAACCTCAAGCTGTTCTTCGAGGGCGAGGAGGAGGTCGGCTCGCCGACGCTGGGGGCCTTCGTCGCCGAGAACGCCCGTCGGCTCGCCTGCGACCACATCGCCATCAGCGACAGCGCCATGCTCGACGCCCGCACCGCCAGCGTCGTCTACAGCACCCGCGGCCTGGCCTATGCGGAGCTCACCCTCACCGGCCCGGCCCAGGACCTCCACAGCGGCCATTACGGCGGCGTGACGGTCAACCCGCTCAACGCCCTGGCCCGCCTGCTGGCCGGCCTGCACGACGGCAACGGCCGAGTGACGCTCGAGGGCTTCTACGACGGCGTGCCCGCCCTGTCGGCCGAGGAGCGCCAGGCGTGGGCGGCGCTGCACTTCGACGAGGCCCAGCTGCTCGAGGAGACCGGCGCCGACGCCCTGGGCGGCGAGGCGGGCTTCACCGCCCTGGAACGGCTCTGGGCCCGGCCCACCTTGGACGTCAACGGCCTGTGGGGCGGCTACACCGGCGAGGGGCCCAAGACCGTCATCCCCGCCTGGGCCAAGGCGAAGATCTCCTGCCGGCTCGTCGGCGACCAGGACCCCCAGGCCGTGCTGGCAAGCCTGCGCCGCCACCTCGAGCGCCACGCCCCGCCCGGCACGCACGTGCAGCTCCGCCAGTTCGCCGCCGAGGAGGCCTGGCGAATGGACCCCGCCTCGCCGACGCTGCAGGTCGCACGCGACGCCATGGCCGAGGGCTTCGAACGGCCCTGCGTCCTCATCGGCGCCGGCGGGACGATCCCCATCACCCGCATGCTGCAGCGCCACCTCGGCGTCGACCCGCTGATGGTCGGCTTCGGCCTGCCCGACGACCGCATCCATGGCCCCAACGAACGCTTCGCCGTCGACCACTACCACAAAGGCATCCTCGCCGCCGCCAGCCTGCTGGCCCGGCTGGGCCGGGTCCCGTAGGCCGGGTCGAGCG
>JAWLCG010000086.1:0-14922 GCA_041687295.1 Phycisphaerae bacterium
TCGCCTCGGGCGACGGCCCGCTGCATGGACGGGAAGAAGACCGTGCCGATGTGGGCCATGAAGGTCGAGGTGTAGTACACCAGCATCGCCCCGACCGAGTAGACCGTGACGGCCTCCAGGCCCACCAGCTTGCCGATGACGATCAGGTCGGTCTGACCGATGATCTTGACTGCGGCCGAGCCGATGAAGGCGAACACGCCGTAGCCCATCAACTCCCGCAGGCCCGAGCGGCTGAACTTCAGCGGCCAGACGCGCAGGGCGGGGTATACGCGGCGCGCCAGGACCACGTTGGCCACCAGGCCCAGGGCGTGCGAGACGATCGTCGCCGCCAGCAGACCCGCCAGGCCGAAGCCCATGGCAAGCGCCGCCACCGTCACCGCCGTACGCACCACCAAGACAGCGAGGTCCGCCCCGCGGGCGAGGTCGAAGCGGTCATGGGCTGTCAGAACGCTGGAGAAGACCGCCGTGAAGGCCGACAGCCAGACGTTCACCGCCATGATCGGCAGCAGCAGGCGGACCAGGCTATGCTTCTCGGCCGGCACGGAGTCGAAGAAGTGGGGGAAGAACCGCCCGATCACCAGCCCGCCCAGCAGGATCAGCCCACCAATGCCGGCGAAGAAGCCCAGGCTCGTGCGGATCGTGTCGTTGACCCGCTCAGTGTCGCCCTTGCCGATGTAGAGCGTAACGTGCCGGCCCGTGCTGCTGCGGACGCCCAGATCCAGCAGGCCCATGTAGCCCACCAGGACGTTCAGCAGGCTCCAGATGCCGTAGTCGACCTTGCCCAGCGAGTGGATGACGAAAGGCGAGAGGAAGAACATCACGGCCATGTTCAGCCCGTGGCTGAGCCAGTTGGCCGAGAGGTTCCTCGCGTAGATTCTCGCCGTCGCCATGCCGAACTCCGCTGAGCCACACGGCCGGGGCCTCGCCCGCGGCCGCCTCGGTCCCTCCAGGCGCAGCCGATCGGGTCCGCCCCGCTGGAGGATTCCGGGAAAGGGGCGACTGGCTTCATAGAGTATATCGACCCCTCGAGTCGCGTCCTTGATCGTAGTGACCGCCATCGGGCCGGTCAAGGGCCCTCGCCCCCGGCACCCACTGCAGGACCGGCGACATCCTGGCCGATAGAGCCTCCATGAGCCCCGACCGCTCCGCCCCCCAACCCGATGCCCGCGTCCGCCTGGCCGTCCTGGGCGATCTGCTGGTGGCCCCGCCGCCGGCGGGGCCTTACGCGCGGGGGGCACCGGTGGTCGACGGGCCGCTGGGGGCCCTGCTGGACGGGTGCGACCTGGTGGTGGGCAACCTCGAATGCACGCTGGCCGGCGACGGGGCCACCGTGGCGACCGAGCCGCGGGTGGTGGCCACACCGGAGGCGGTCGAGTCGGCCCTGGCGATCGGCCTGGACGCGGTGAGCCTGGCCAACAACCACATGTTCGACTGCCACGAGGCCGGCTTCGCCCGCCTGGCCGCCCTGCTGGACGCGCGGGCCGTCGCCCGCTGCGGGGCCGGGCGGGACGCGGCCGAGGCGACGGCCCCGGCCATCCTGGAGCGTCACGGCCTGCGGATCGCCCTGCTGGGCGCCGCCGACCGCCGCAGCGGCACCACCCGCTTCGCCGGGCCCGACCGCGCCGGCGTGGCCGAGCTGCACCTCGACCGCCTGACCGCCCAGATCCGCGACCTGCTCGCCACCGGCCAGGCCGACCACGTCCTGGTCTCGCTGCACTGGGGCGAGGAGCGCCTGCTGATCCCCGCCCCCGAGCAGGTCGTCCAGGCCCGGGCGCTCATCGAGGCCGGGGCGTCGGCCATCCTGGGCCATCACCCCCATGTGCTGCAGGGGATGGAGCTTATCGCCGGTCGGCCCGTGATCTACTCGCTGGGCAACTTCCTGGCCGACCCGGTCCACTTCAGCGACGGCGACGTGATGCGGTGGAACCGCACCGAGCGCATCGGCTGCGTGCTGCTGATGGAGCTCGACCGCGCCGGCGTCCATAACGTCCGGGCCGTGCCCACCTTCGACGACGGCCAACGGGTCGGCCTGGCCCCCGAGCCGCTGGGCAGCCGCCGCCTGCGGCGGGTCAACCGCGCGATCGCCCGCGGCGTCACCCTCGGCCGATACCGCCGCGAGCACCTGTGGGTCAAGACCATCCGCCCCCTGCTGGCCCACCTGACGCCCCGCCAACTCGTCCGCCTCCGCCCCCGCCACGCCCGAAAGCTCCTGAGCCTGGCCGCCCGGGCCCTGCGGGCACGGTAGATCGTAGCCGTAGGCCGGGTCGAGCGCCAGCGAGGCCCGGCACCGAGGGCGCCCCAGCCCACGACCACGCCTTGAGCGCCCGCCCGCAAGGCACTATCCTGCCCGCTGCCGACTCCCTTCGAAAGGACACCCATGGCCCGACCGAACTTCGTGCTGATCATGACCGACACGCAGGGCGCCAACGTGGTGGGCTGCTACAATCGGGCCCAGGCGGGGCTGGGGACGGATCGGATCGATCGGCTGGCGGCCGAGGGGGTGCGGTTCGAGCGGGCCTACACCAGCTGCCCGCTGTGCACGCCCGCCCGCGGGGGGCTGTTCACGGGCCTGACGCCCAGCGTCAACGGCGCCCACTCGAACAACCTGGCCCCCGGCTGGAACATCCGCCACCTCGGCGAGCACTTCCGCGCAGCCGGCTACCGGACGGCCTACACGGGCAAGTGGCACCTCGACGGGCTGGACTACTTCGACAGCGGCGTCTGCCCGCCCGGCTGGGAGGACGCCTACTGGTACGACGGCCGGCGATACCTCGACGACCTGACCGACGAGGAGATCCACCAGTGGCGCCACAACCTCGGCGACCACCCGGCCGGGTTCACCTGGGCCCACCGCCTGGGCGACCGGGCCGAACGGTTCCTGGCCGAGGCCGCCCGTGTCGACGAGCCCTTCCTGCTGGTCGTCAGCTACGACGAGCCGCACGGGCCCAGCGTCTGCCCGCCCGAGTACGTCGAGCGATTCGCCGACTTCCGCTTCCGCGTGGGGCCCGGGGTGTTCGATGACCTCGCCGACAAGCCCGCCCACCACCGCGAGTGGGCGGCCGGGCGCAAGACGCCCACGGACGAGTACGTCGACCACGCGCAGTACTTCGCCTGCAACAGTTTCGTCGACGACGAGATTGGCCGGGTGATCGACGCGGTCAACCGCTACGCGCCCGACGACACGTACATCCTGTACACCAGCGACCACGGCGACCAGTTCGGCGCCCACGGCATGGGCGGCAAGGGGCCGGTGATGTACGAGGAGACGACGCGGGTGCCCTTCATCGTCCGCCCACCGCGGGGCGCCAACGCCCAGCCGGGGCGGGTGGTCGACGGGCCCGTCAGCCACCTCGACGTGCTGCCGACGATGCTGGAGTTGGCCGGCCAGCCCGTGCCGCCCGTCTACCACGGCCAGAGTCTCGCCGGCGTGCTGGCCGGCGGCGACCTGCCGGCAGAGCGCGCGGTGCTGATGGAGTTCACCCGCTTCTCGATCAACCACGACGGCTGGGGCGGCTACCAGCCCATCCGCGCCCTGGTGCGGGGGCGGTTCAAGCTGGTGGTCAACCTGCTGGACAGCGACGAGCTCTACGATCTGCAGGCCGACCCGCACGAGTTGGCCAACCGCATCGCCGACCCGGCCCTGGCCGCCCAGCGCGACGCCCTGCACGACGCCCTGCTGGCCGAGATGGACCGCATCCGCGACCCCTTCCGCGGCCCCGCGTGGGAACGCCGCCCCTGGCGGGTCGACCGCAAGCAGGGCTGGGGCGGCCTGTACCGCCACCGCCCCGACGACGGCTTCAGCCCCGCCACGCTCGCCTACAGCACCGGCAAACCGCCCGAGAGCTGGGTGATGCCCGGCAACTCCTAGGCCGGGTCGAGCGCCGTAGGCCGGGTCGAGCGCAGCGAGGCCCGGCAACGAGGGCGCCCCAGCGCCCAGGTGCCGTGGCTGCGCCGTTCGCAGCCACGTCTTCGGGCTCCCCCCGGTGGACTCCTCCTCCACGAACAGGGGATCGACACGAATGGCACGAATGAAAGACGATTTCACGAATGGAAGATTCGTTGTGACTCTGGCCGATCTTCCATTCGTGCCATTCGTGCCCATCCCCCTTTCGACCCTGACCGGGCCGGCTTGGGTGTCCCTGCGCGATAGGCGGACCGCCCTTTTGGAGTGCGGCGAGTCATCGCCGCTTTGGCTCGATGGCGACCCAAGCCAAAGCGGCGATTGCATCGCCGCACTCCATACTGCGCCTGCGCCCTGGGGCTCCGTTGGCCGGTGCGACTGACGAGTCGGCGCCCCAAGACGTGGCTACGAACGCCGTGGCCACGGCACCCGGGCACTGGGGCGCCCTCATTGCCGGGCCTCGCTGGCGATCGAAGAGAGCCTACGGCCTTACATCGCCGCCCAGGGCGGGGCATGGTGGACGCGGCGGGCGAGGGCGAGGGCCTCGGTGAAGAGCGTCAGATGGATCTCGAGGATCTCGCGGTGGCTGTAGGGCCTCTCGGCCAGGCCGTGGGGGCCCTCGAAGGTCAGCGGCAGGGCGCCGCAGGCGTGCGTCAGGCCGACCGACCAGTCCAGCACGGGCGAGGGGGTCTGGCCGTAGTCGTTGGGGCGCAGCTCGGCGGCGGCGAAGGCCTGGTGCGCCCGGCGGGCGAAGTCGGCCACCGCCTGCTGGTACGTCGGCGGCAGCCAGGCCTTGGGCGCGACGATGCCGGGGCCATACTGGCACGAGTGCAGGTGCAGGATGACGTCGGGGGCCTCATCGGCGGCCAGGCGGTAGACGGCGGCGGCCTCGGCGGTGTGCAGGTCGGCGGGCACCGTCTCGTACATCAGGTTGTAGCCGTCGTCGTTGGGGTAGCCGCCCAGAAACGTCACCGCGTCGGGGGGCAGGGGCTGGTGGCGCTTGCAGGCGGGCCAGTCGACGTCCTGGCCGTCCTTCCATCGCCCCTGGCCCCAGTAGCGCAGGTCATCGAGGGTCATGCCGGCCAGGCTGTCGGGCTCGACGCGGGCCCGGCCATCGGGGTTGGCGCAGGGCAGTACGATCAGCCGAACGCCCTCAGCCGCCGTCTGCAGCTCGGGCCGGGCCTGGCCGGTCAGGTCGCGCCCGGTCGCCAGCAGGCTCGCCAGGTTCGCGGCCCCCACAATGCCCTCGGTCTCGGCCCCGTGCGTGCCGGCGATCAGCATCAGCGACGCCGGCCGGGCCGCCGCCCCGCGATAGGCCGCCACGTCGCCGGCCCCGGTGGCGGCCGGGAAGTTGGTCGTGCGGTCCCGCGGCGGCTCGGGCCCGAACCGCCAGGCCCACACCGACCGGCCGCCGGCCGAGCGGGCGATCGCCTCGCAGCCGCCCGTCCGCAGCGAGCCGCCCAGCCGTTCCAGATCCGCCAGCCGGCTCAGCCACCAGGCCGGTACGTTGGGTCGAGTGTCTGCCATGTCGCTGCTGTACTCCTACTCCCGCATGAGCGGGCCGAACATGTCGACGGGCTTGCGGAGGTCCTCGAGGCTGTTGGGTCGATCGGGCTGGGGCGAAATCTCGACCACGACGAAGCCGTCGTAGCCCAGCTCGCTCATGCGCTGGATGACGTGGGCGTTGTCGGTCGTGCCCTCGCCGAAGCGGGTGAAGTGCTTGACGCCGAAGCCGCGGTTCTCCTTGACGTGGATGTGGCTGACCCGCGGGCCGATGCGGTCGATCAGTTCGTCCATGCTCACGCCGGAGGCGTCGAAGTGGCCCGTGTCCAGGCAGCAGCCCAGCGACTCGCTCGGCAGGGCCTCGAAGACGGCCTCGTAGTCCTCGATGGACTCGATGACGTTGTTCTGGTGGTTCTCCAGGCTGATGCGGATGCCCATGTCCTCAGCGGCCGGCAGCAGCTCGCGCAGCTCGGCGATGACCGGGTCCAGGCCGCCGCCGTCGCCGCGGTTCAGGCCGGTCGCGCTGAGCATGTCGCAGCCCAGCATGCGGGCGACCTGCAGCATCCACAGCTTGTGGGAGACCTCCTTGGCGAAGTCGCCCTCGCGCTGGATGCCCCACGACGGCGCGTGCACCGACGAGGCCCGCAGGCCGGCCGCCCGGCAGCGGTCGGCCAGCTCGCCGACGTACGCCGGCGTCAGGGCCGGCGCGTGCCACAGGTTGAACTCCACGAAGCGGTACCCCGCCGCCGGCAGCATCTCGAACGTGCGGCCGTGGCCCTGGAAGGTGAAGCCCTCCGTGCAGATCGTCGCGCAGGACAGCTGGATCATCGTTCGGCCTCAGAACTGGGGGATCTCGACCCGCGTGCCGCCGTTCATGGCCGACTCGTGGGCGCACAGGCCGACCATCGTCCAGTTGGCGCTGGTGGCGGCGTCGGGCATGGGGGCCCGGCCCTCGGCCAGGGCGGTGATGAACTCGTGGGCCAGGTGCGGGTGCGAGCCGCCATGGCCGCTGCCCTGCTTGAACGACAGGTGGACGTTCTGGTCCAAGTCATACACGCCGCCGGTGGTGTAGGGGCGGATCGGCTCGGGCAGCCGATCGGCGTAGTCGGGGGCGCTGACGCGCTCGGGGGTCTCGCCGCGGTGCAGCACGAGCGGTTCGTGCTCGATCTGGGGCCACTCGACGCTGAGCGCCTCCCCGTAGGCGTCGAAACTCTCGCGGTACTGCCGGGCCGTGTTGAACAGGCTGCGGGTCACCTCGGCCGCCAGGTCCGAATCGCGCAGGCGGAGGGTGGCCGTCTCGATGGCGAAGGGCGAGCCGTACTTGCCGATGAGCGCCGCGTCGATCCGCCCCGAGCCGTGGCAGACGACCGACTCGGCCGGCTTGCCCGCCAGGCACAGACACGGGCTGACGCAGTGCGTGGCGTACCACATCGGCGGCAGGCCCTCCCAGTAGCCCGGCCAGCCCCGCATCTCCTGCTGGTGCGAGCCGCGAAGGAACTGCAGCCGACCCATCTGCCCGCTGCGGTAGAGCTCCTGGATGAACAGGAACTCCCGGCTGTAGACGACGGTCTCCATCATCATGTACTGCTTGCCGCTGCTGCGCTGGGCCTGGACGATCTGGCCACACTGCTCGACGGTGGTGGCCATGGGCACCGTGCAGGCGACGTGCTTGCCGGCCTGCAGGGCGGCCACGCTCATCCAGGCGTGGTCGGGGATCGGCGTGTTGATGTGGACCGCGTCGATGTCGGGGTCCGCCAGCAGCTGCTCGTAGTCGCTGTAGCGCTTGGCCACGCCGAAGGCCTCGCCGATGGCGTGGAGGCTCTCGGGGGTGCGCTGGCAGATGGCGGCCAGCTCCGCCTGGGGGTGCTTCTGGTAGATCGGGATGAACTCCGCCCCGAAGCCCAGCCCGACAATCGCCACCCGAACCTTCTCCGCCATGGCCCAGTCTCCGCAAGGTGACCTGTAAGGTGCCCGTTCCTGTGGAGGTATGCTACCGCAAGCCCCCATGACCGTCCAGAGCGCACAGGAGCGTAGGCAAACCCAAGCCCACAGAACGCGTTCTGTGGGCATCTGGTGCTATGCGCGTGGCCCTGTCGGCATTACCATGGGCTCATGGGGCAGCCACTGGCATGGCGGGGTTGGTACCACATCACGGCCAGCACCTACGGGACCTGGCTCCGGGGCGACCTGCGGGGCTGGCGCTCGCGTCATCACCGTGAGCACGTGGAGGGCGACTACCGTCACCCGCCGCCGCCCGAGTTGCACGAACACCGCCTGCAGCGGTCCAGGCGGGAGCTCAAACGCCCGCCCATTCGTCTGACCCCAGCCCAGCGGGCCGAGGCTGGCCAGGCCCTGGTCTGGGTCCTGACGCGCCAGGTCCAGCTACTGGCCCTGGCCTGCGGCCCGACGCATGTCCACCTGCTGGCGCGGTTCGGCACGGCGCGGATCCGCCCGCTGCTGGGGCGGGCCAAGAGGCACGCCTCCATCGCCCTGACCCCCCTGGAAATGCCGGGCCGGGTGTGGTCCCGCGGTCTGGGCATCATCCCGGTGAAGGACCGGGCCCACCAGCTCCGGGTCTTCCGGTACGTGTGTGAACACCGGGACGAGGGGGCATGGGTGTGGACGTTCCGCGACCCGCCGGTCGTCCGTCCGGAATGGGAGCCCCGTTCCGGCTGATCGCCCGAGCTCAGACGCCCACAGAACGCGTTCTGTGGGCTTGGGCCGGACATACCCAACCGGGTGCCTCTACCGCCGCTACCGACCGACCTGCTGCTCCTTTTCCGGCTCGACCAGGTCGGCGGGGTCGGTGCGGGCGACGATGTCGGCCCAGCGGGGGCGGTCGGGCAGGGCGGGCAGGTGCTCTGGGGCGGTGCGCGTGGCCTCGAAGGCGAAGACGCGGACGGCGTCGGCGCCCCAGGTGGCCTCGGGGATCAGGCGCAGGGCGTCGGCCTGGAGGTTCAGCGGCAGGCGGACGAGCCGCTGGTGGTTGTCGTCGTTGCGGTATACGGTCCGCCACTGGCCCCCCTGGCGGGCCTCGAGGCGGAAGGCCCGCACCAGCGAGGCCGGCACAGCCAGGCGGGCGGGATACTCGTGGGGCATCCGCTTGAGGTCCAGCAGGTCGCTGTCGAAGACGAGGCGGGCGCCGCCGATGGCCGTCGGAGAGTCCCACTCCAGCGCGATCGCTGAGCCGGGCTGACCGGTCCAGGCGTTGCTCTGCTCGCCGATGGGCCGATCGTGGCCGGTGCGCAGCACGGCCTGCTCGCCGCCCAGCCGGGCGGCCTGCGTCAGCGGGTCGATCGCCCGCGCCTGGCCCGGCAGCCAGGCGTCGTCGGCCATGAGCTGCTGCTGCAGCTCGCCGATGTGGGCCGGGTAGAGCCCGCGGGGCGTCACGCCCTTGGCCACGCACAGCGCCGCAGCCGAGCCGACGGCCTGGCCAATGACCGCGCAGGTCGCCATCACCCGCGTGGCCGACAGGGCGGCGTGCGTCACCGAGATGTTCCGCCCGGCGAACAGCAGGTTCTCGACGTTGCGCGAATAGAGGCTGCGGTACGGAATGCCGAACGGCGACGGGGCCGGGTGGAACAGCGTCGGTCGGCCCGGGTACAGCAGGCCGGCCGGGTGGTGGTCGTCCATCGTCCAGCCGCCGAAGGCGACGACGTCGTCGAAGCGCCCGCCGGACCGCACGTCGTGCTGGGTGAGGATGTGGTCGCCCACGTAGCGGCGGTTCTCGCGCTTGCCCGGCAGCGAGCCGATCCAGTGCAGGGCCCAGTGGGCGGCCTGGTCGCGGGCGGGGCTGACGTTCTTGATGTAGTCCCAGATGCCCCACGCGCAGCGGAGCAGCTCGTCGCGGATGGCGTCGGCGTCGTGGATCGTGTCGTCCAGGCCGCCCAGCTCGATCCACCAGAAGTTCTGGCCCTTCACGCCGTCCATGCGGAAGCGGAAGTCCGCGGGGCTCTCGAAGCGATACGCCCACGGCGGCGGGGTGAAGCGCTGCGCCTCGTCCGTGCGGCGGAGCTGGATGAGGATGGTGTTGCCCATCGTCTTGCCGTCGGCGGCGGGCGGCTCGATGTCCTCGCCGAACTCCTCGCTGCTCTCGCGGCCCCAGCGGTGCTCGGCGCCGCTGGCGGCGAGGATGCTGTCGCCCGAGCAGTCGATGAAGAGGCCCGCCTCGATGTCGTGCCAGGTCTGGCTGGTCAGCCCCCAGGCGCGGATGGCCGTGATGCGCAGGCCCTCACCGGCCCGCTCGGTCCGGCAGTCGGTGCAGGCGGTGTTCAGCAGCAGCGTGAGGTTGGGCTGGAAGCGGGCGGCCCCGTAGAGCACGCTGTCCCAGACCGACCAGTTGCCGTCGCCGTTGCGCCAGGCGTTGTCGAGCTGGAGCTCCTCGAGGAGGCCCGTCTCCTTGTTGTTGTCGCCGTGGGCGCCGCAGATGTGCATGCGGACCTCGCTCGAGCCGTTGCCCCCCAGCACCGGGCGGTCCTGCACCAGCAGCGTCCGCGCGCCGTGCCGCGCCGCCGCCAGGGCCGCACAGAGCCCCGCCATGCCGCCGCCGACCACGCACACGTCCACGCGGTGGTCCTGCCTCGCCGCCGAGCCGGCCATCTGCCGCATCGCCATGATTCGCTCCCGCTGAGTGTCCCGTCCGCCAATCCGCCCGGTGTGGGCGATGCTCCACTGTAGCGTGCCGCCGGGCAACTGGCAACGCGGCAGGTCCAGCCGTCGTCGGTGGCGCTGTCATGGCGATTGGCGACTTGCAGCCCCCTCGGCGGGCCCGGTAGCATGGCCTCCCACCGACGTCTTTGTGCCCCTTGGGCTTAGGGCGCCGCGACCGCCGTGCTCCAAGGCGAGGTCATTCGCCTGGGGTTCCCAGAGGCTCCCTGTGCGGGCTGATCCCCCAGTCCGCACAGGGGCCTGCCTTTTTCTGGTTCTTCACCGATCTGCGGGGGCGCAGCCATGCCCGGCCAGCCGGACATGGACGAAACCGCCCGGGGCTCTGCCCCGGACCCCGGGATTTTGCGCATTGAGGCCAATGGCAGGCGATCCCGGCAGCCACGCCGCCGAGGGGCCGGCCGTGTCCTGCCGAATCGCAGCAGCGCGCGGGGCCGCGGACGTGTTGCCCTACTCTCCCCCGCAACGGCTGACCCCGCAGGGCCCAACTGCCATTGGCCCCAAAGCGATAAATCCCGGGGGTCTGGGGGCAGAGCCCCCACGGCTCGGGCGAGCACCCGGTGGCCGGGCGATAGACGGTCAGTCAGCCTCCCCGCAGATCGGTGAAGAACTGCCTTTTGGGGGGGTCTCGCCCGGCGACCTCCGCCAGACACAACCGGGTTAACTGCCATGCCGCACGCATCCGCCGACGGCTTGCCCAGACTGCCCCCAGGTCCCTGTTTACCCAATCGGAATGGCCCGTACCCGATGACGCCCCCGCGTCGTCCGATAACTGCAAAAACCTCTCTTCGTCCCTTAGATCCGTCCCGCTTTCCCCCTTGTCAGGTTCGCCGTTACGGTTAGACTTAAGAGCGTTCTGGAGGAACCGGCAGCCGGCCTGCTCCGCTCTCTGTGTCTGCAGGCCCCGCCGGTGGAGGGAATCCCGCAGTCCTCACTCGTATCCACGCAGGGATGCCGGCCCACGGTAGGGCTGGCCGGGCCCGGCGGGATATCGGCTGGACGCGGACACAACACCGGGCCCGGTGACAGAGCCTGACCCGCCTGAGCCGGCTGAGCCCCACAAGCAAGGAGAGGATCGATGGAGGGACGCAACTGGATTTTCGCGGGCCTGCTGTGCCTGTCGCTGGCCAGCTCGGCCATGGCCACGTCGCTGGGCGGCGTGCAGCTCAAGAGCGGCGACGTGTACCCCCGGCAGATCGGGAGGGTCTACCTCGGCTCGACCAACCTCGGCCAGGTGTACGTGGGGCCCAACAGCCTGCAGTTCAACGCCGCCCCCGGCACCTACAGCGGCCAGGGCGAGGGCCTCATTGACCTCGACGCGCCCACCGCCTGGACGCCCGCCTGGTGCATCGAGGTCGTTCAGCACGCCCCCGGCAAGGCCCGCTGGTACGACTACGAGCTCCACCAGCTCTGGGACGCCCCCGTCGACAGCGGCAACACCGTCGGCGGCATGAGCGAGCAGCAGGCGCAGGACCTCAGCAAGCTCTTCGGCCTCTACGCGACGGCCGTAAGCGACGCAAACACCGCGGCCGCTTTCCAGGCGGCCGTCTGGGAGATCGTCCACGAGACCAGCGGCACCTGGGGCCTGGGCGGCGGGCAGTTCCGCGTCAGCGCGGTCACCGGCAGCGGCTGGGTCGGCCTGGCCGACTCGTGGCTGAACTCGCTGGCCGGCGTCAGCTACGTGGACATCGGCCTGCGAGCCCTGGTCAGCCCCGTGCACCAGGACTTCGCCCTGGTCGTGCCGGGCCTGCCCCTGCCCCCGCCGCCGGTAATGCCCGAGCCGCTGACGGTGGCCGGCGTGATGCTCGGCTGTTCGTCGCTGATCGGCTACGTCCGTCGTCGTCGCCGGGTCTAGACCGTTTGTCCATCGCCGGGGCGGCGCCGCCAGCCGGGTGGCGCCGCCCCGCTGCCTGCGCGGGGGATTCCCAGCCAAAGCTTCCGGAGCGTTCTGCCGATACTCTCTCCAGGGCCAGACGCCTGTCCTGCTGCGCGGCCTCGGGCCCGACAGCGGGGGGCTGACGGGTCCGCCCCATGCGCCATGGATATAAACGCAAGCAAAACAACATGTTACAAAGTAGAAAGCCCTGGGCGCCCCGCCCTGAGCCGGCGGTGGTGTCCCCGGTTGTCGGTTTGAGGTTTCCGCCGCCCCAGGTGTCTGGTATACTCGGACTGAGGCTTAGGAATTGCTCCGATCCGCGGGTGGAGCCGAATCTTCTACGGAAGGCAGGTCGAACGGCATGGTCAAGATGACACCTCACTTCGGATGGCTGTACCTGCTGGGGCTGGGGATGACGTTGCTCCAGGCGGCAGGGTGCTATGATCCCAAGCAAGTCCAGCAGTTCCTTGAGGAACCGCGCCAGCCGGTCTCGGGGACGGAGTACCGCGTGTACCCGCCGGACGTCATTACGTTCCGCTCGACCTTCGTGCCCGAAGTGAACGGCCAGAGCCAGCAGGTCCGCCCCGACGGGATCGTCAACATGCCGCTGCTGGGCGAGCTGATGGTGGCGGGCAAGACGCCCATGGAGATCGAGTCCGATGCCAACGAGGCGGCACGGGACTACTATGAGCGAGCCGACGTCACGGTGCAGGTGTCGGCCTTCCGCTCGCAGGTGTTCTACGTCTTCGGGCAGGTGGGCCGGACCGGCGCCCAGCCCTGGACGGGCACCGACACGCTGCTGGACGCCCTGGCGGCGGCCAACCCCAACAACCTCGCCTGGTGGGAACGGATCACCCTGGTCCGCCCCGAAGAGCCCCAGGCGGGCGGCTACTGGGTCGAGCGGAGCGAGGAGGAACTCGAGGATTTCCACAAGAAGGGCTACTACGAGGTGCCCGAGGGCCTCGAGCGCAAAAAAATGACGATCAACCTGATGGCGATGGTCCAGAAGGGCGACGTCTCGCAGAATGTCCTGCTGCGGCCCAACGACGTGATCTACGTCCCACCGACGCCGCTGGCCAAGGTGGGCCTGGCGATCCAGAGCCTGCTGTTCCCGATCCGACCGGCGGTCGAGGCGGCCCGCGTGCCCGCGGTGGCCGTGCCCTAACGGAAGGTATCCCATGGCCGATCACGTTCACAACCGGAGTCTGCGCGACATCCTGCGGATGGTCTTCCGCCGGCGGTGGCTGTTCCTGCTGGGCGCATCGCTGTTTGCGACGCTGGCCCTGCTGGGCGCGCACCACTTGCCCGTGCAGTACACCGGCTCGACCAAGTTCGAGCGCCGCAGCGACCCGGCCAGCGAGCAGGGGCTCGAGAAGGGCAGCCAGTCCTTCGAGACGATCAAGCTGACGCTCAACCAGGAGTTGGCGGGCCAGAAGGCCATCGAGCGGGTCATCGACGAGCTGGGCATGACCCGGGGCCTGCCCCGCGACAGCGACGGGCAACTGACCAGCCAGGGCCTGCGGGCCCGCCAGGAGCTCGCCGAATCCATCCGCCAGGCCGTCACCATCCGCTGGGAGGTCCGCAGCCAGTCGGTCGACCTGGTGTCCGTCACCGTCACCCACCCCAACGCCGACCTGGCCCAGAAGATCCCCGATACGCTGGTCAAGAACTACATCAACCTCGTCGGCGAGCGGATGCGCCAGCGCCTCACCGCCAGCCGGGACTTCCTGCAGGCCCAGGTCCGCGACGCCGAGCAGCGGGTCAAGGAGTACACCGACCGGCGGATCAGCTTCGAGACCCGCCATGCCGGCATGATGCCCGAGAGTCCCGGCGCCCTGCAGGCGCAGATCCAGCGGATCACCTCGGACATCGACACCCTCCGCCGCCAGCAGAGCATGGCCGAGCAGACCCTGGCCCGCCTGGGCTCGATGCAGCAGACGGCCACCGCCCCGACCTCCCAGCCGGTGCAGGTCATTCGCGGGCCCAACCCCGAGCTGGCCCGCCTGCAGCAGCAGCTCCGCCAGACCCGCGACAGCCTGGCCGTCTCGGCCAGCGTGGGACACATGACCGAAAGCCACCCGACGGTCATGACGCTCAAGTCGCGGATCGAGCAACTCGAGCAGCAGATCGCCGAGACGCCCGAGGAGAGCGTGCTGCAGACCATCTACGGCTCGGGGGCGGCCTCGGACAGCATCGCCGCGGACATGGCGGCCGCCCAGGCCGATTACGATACCTCGACCCGCGAACTCGAGCGGATCGAGGCTCGCCTGGACGCCCTGCAGGTGCTGATGGCCAACTTCGCCCCGATCCGCCAGGAGTACCTGTCCATCGTGGACAGCCTGAACAAAGAGACCAAAGAGGCCGACCTCTGGCGCAGCCGCCTGACCAACGTGCAGATGTCCCTGGCGGCCGAAATGGCCAGCCGGCGGACCCATCTGGACGCCGTCGAGGCCGCCCAGAAGCAGTACCGCCCCTCCTCGCCGGGGCTGATGGTGGTGCTGGCCTTCGCCTTCGTGGGCGGACTGGGCTTCGGCGGGGCGCTGGTCTTCCTGAGCAACGTCCTGGACCGCACGCTGGCCACGCCCGAGGACGCCCGCGAGCAGTTCAACGTGCCGGTCTTCGGCGTCATCGGCGAGATCACCACCCGTCACCAGCGCCGGATGCGCCGCCTGCGACGGTGGCTGCTGGGACCGGCCATCGCCAGCGTGGTCCTGGTGGCGCTGGGCCTGTCGAGCCTGAGCATGATGCTCTGGTTGCGCCACCCGGAGAAGTACGCCCGCTGGCGCACGGCCCCGGTAAGCTTCGTCACTGAAACCCTGGCCGAGGCCGGCCAGGCCCGGACAGGGCCTTAGGGGCAGGCATGTACCAGACGTTCCACAAGCTGCGCGATTGCCCGTTCGCGATCACCTGCGACGATCGGTTCTTCTTCGAGAGCACGATCCACCGCGAGGCGCTGGCGAACATGCTGTACACCGTG
>JAWLCG010000087.1:0-14917 GCA_041687295.1 Phycisphaerae bacterium
AGGTTGCGTGATCGACGCCCCACAATCTGCCCAGGCTGGCTTGACAAACGGCTACATAGCAGGGCTGCGCCCGACGCCCAGCAGCCCGGGGCCCCGAGACCCAACGACTTGCGCGAACGGTCCGAGAATGCAAGGCAAGGGAATTGTCGGAAAGGCTCGCACACAGTGCAGCCGTGGCACCCGGCTCAGTTGGCCGGGCTGGGCTGAGCGGCCGGGGCGGGCACCGAGCGGCGGCGGGGCTGCAGGGGCCAGGGCCAGCGGAACGCCAGCAGGCCGCCCAGGGCGCCGCCGAAGGCCATTGTGGCCACGTCGGTCACCGAGGGGGTGCGGTGAGGCAGCATGAACTGGGCGCTCTCGAAGATCAGCCCCAGCAGCCCGGCCAGCAGCGCCCCGCGGCCCACGGCCCGCCAGGGGCCCCGCGAGGGCACGCCCGACCAGGCCTGGGCCAGGTACACCAGACCCGCCATCAGCGACATGTTCCGCAGGAACAGCCGAACGTCCTCGAACCGGGCCCCCATGGCGTAGTGGTACAGCGGCAGCCACTCGGGGCCCTGGGGCACCTTCGCGGCCAGCAGGGCCGGGTCGAAGGAGAACTCGAAGGGCACCCACTCCAGATAGGCCAGGTAGCCCGCCAGGGCCAGCGTCGCCCCGGCCGCCATCTGCCGGCGGCTGATCCGCCCCCGCAGCCAGGGCCCGGCGGCCGCCGCCAGCAGGGCGCCCAGGGCCGTGAACAGCACGTTGGCCACGTTGGTGTGCCGCGAGAGGATGAAAATCTTGCTCACCTCGCACGCCATCGCCAGCAGGATCACCAGCTTCGCCGAGGTCATCCACCGCCGCTGGTGGCCCTCGCCCAGGGCCGGGCCCAGCAGCAGCACCAGGGCACCCCACGGCAGCATCCGCGTGACCACCCAGTGGTGCCACGGGTGCGCCTGCCAGGCGACAAAGGGGTCGAACCGGCTGCCGCGAAGCCCCTGGAGCACCTGTGAGACGTCCAGCGTCGGCAGGAACGGGAACAGCGAGTCGCCCACCAGCAGCGTGCCCAGCGCCCCGGCCAGCACGAACACCGGCGACCGCTGCCACGCCGCCAGCAACACCTGCCGGAAGCGCAGCCAGGCCCATCGGCCCCACAGCACCCCCCCCAGGCCGCCCAGCAGCGTGCCGAAGGTGTTCATCAGCACGTCGGACGCGGCAGTCACCCGCCGCGCCGACAGCAGTTGCAGGGCCTCGACCGATACGCTGACCACCACCCCGCAGAGCACCCCGGCCAGCACCGGCAGCGTGCGGTAGCGGGTCGCGCCCCGCAGGCGCGTCGCCAGCAGGAAGCCCAGCGGCATGTACAGCAGGACGTTGACCAGCAGGTCCTGCCGGCTGACCCGGCGCGGGCCCAGCGGCCAGTGGGCGTGCATCCAACGCAGGCTCTGACTGACCCGCTCGGCGTCGTAAGAGAGGTCGAAGGGCATCAGGCTGCCGTAGTAGATCATCGTTACGGCGATCAGGCACAGGGACGTCAGGAGTCGGCGGCTCAAAAACCCTCCCCCTCGGCAAGGCGGGCGGCGGATGGCGGTACGGCCTCAACGCAAGCCATTCTACCCGCAAGCGGGCCGCCGGAGAAGGCTTGGCCGGGCCTTCGGCGGGCTGCGAGGCGGCAGGCGGCCAGGTTTGCTGCCCACGGCGAATCATTTCCTTCCCCGGCCAGGCGGTAGTGGGTTGACAGGACAGCCGCTTTCGATTATCACAGGAGATAGTAAAGAGTGACGAGTCCGACCATCCGTAAAGGTGTCCATTTCCGTTGAGGATGGTTTGTGACGCTCTTTTCGGGTATCGGTATCGGTGCAGGCTCATTCTCGCTCGCTTATTGGGTTCCGACTTGCGGTCCATGCTGCGCGCTGTCTTCGTTTGACGGTGCGGGCCGGACCATGTCAGGCGATACCATGTCGATCGCGTTGGAAAACGCGGGCACTTCTTTGGTGCGGTCGGAAGGGGCTTGGCCGGTCAGGCCGGGCAAATGGGGTCAGTCTAGACTCAAGTCGCCGCCCCGGCTCGCCGATGCAAAAGCTGGCGGTCTGTGCCTTTGCCGCCGACTGGAGCAACCGGTGAGACTGGCCCGATCCCGCTCATTCACAGAAATCACTTTGATGGAGGCGGTTGCGCGCCGAAATCGGCTCCAGTTGATCCTGCGTCCGGTGACCCCCCAGGGGCAGACCCGCCTGACCAGCCATTTCCTGCGCGTGCTGGACGAGGAGCGGCTCGTGCTGAGCCCGCCGGTGGATTCGACGGGCGCGAAGGTCTTCCTGCCGGTCGGCTGGTCGCTGGGGCTGCACTTCGGGCTGGGCCCGCTGTGGTTCCAGGCCGCCTCGGAGGTGCTCGCGCAGGGCCCGGTGGCCCTGGGGGGGCCGCACTGCGTGGACGCCCTGGTCATCCGCACGCCGGCCCGGCTGAGCTCTCGCACCGGGCGGAACGAGCCGCGGGTCCCCCTGCTGGAGAGCCGGGCCCTGTCCGCGTCGCTCTGGCCCCTGCGGGATGTGCTGCAGGAGCGGCTGGAGGCGGCCTTTGCCGGGCGGGTGATGGACGTTTCCGAGCACGGCCTGGGCATTCGCCTGAGCGAGCCCTGCCCCCTGGAGGTCGGCCAGTGGGCGGCCATCCGCCTGGACCTGGCCGACCAGCCCGAGCAGTCGCTCTGGCGGGGCCTGCTCAAGCACGTCACCCCCCAGGGCCCCGGCCAGTGGCTGGCCGGCTTCAGCGACGTCGCCGAACTGTCCCCCGGCGAACTGCCCATCCTGGCCGAACAACTCGCCCAACTGCCCGGGCAGGCAAACCAGCCGAAGAGGGGGCGCTGATGCCGGCCGAGGCTCCGCTTGCATACCGGCCCGCCCGCACCCGCGGAGAGTTCGAGTCAGCCCTTCGCCTGGTCCACGACAACTACGTGCACTGTGGCTACATGACGCCCGAGCCCGACGGCCTGCGGATCGGGCCTCACCACGCCCTGCCCTCGGCACGAACCTTCGTGGCCCTGCTGGGCGAGGAGGTCGTCGCCACGCTGTCACTGTTCCTCGACTCGCCGCTGTGCCTGCCGGCCGACGCCCTGTTCGCCGACAGACTCGGCCCGCTCCGGACGGCCGGGTGTCGGCTGGCCGAGGTGGGCATGTTCGCCGACCGCCGTCGCCAGATCGCCCGCAGTTTCGAGGTCCTGCTGTACCTGATGCAGCAGGCCTTCTGGACCATCCGTCGCCATTGCGTGGACCACCTGTTGATCACCGTGCACCCGCGGCACGCGCCGTTCTACCGCAAGCTGCTGAGCTTTGAGCCGCTGGCCGACGCCCGGCCCTACGAGGCGGTGGGCAACGTGCCGGCCGAGTTGCTCGACCTGCAGCCGGCGAGCGTCTCAGCCGATCAGGCTCGCAGCCATCGCGTCCGCGAGGTCTTCGGGGCGCCTCCCGTCCCGGCCGGGCCGGCATACGTCATGGACCCGGTCGACTTCAGGCGTTTCTTCGCCGGCAGAGTCGATCGCCTGGGCCGGCTGAGCCAGGCGCAACGGCTCGCGGTGCGCCAGGCCTGCCCCCATCTGGACCTCGACGCCCTGGAGGCCCGGGCGATCGGAATGGACGGTTTGTAGCGGCTGAAATGGCTCAGAAAGCCAGTTATGGAGCGGTTTGTGCCCGCCGGGGCAGAGATCACCCTGGCTAGGGCCGATGGAGGCGCCTGTCAGGTCACAGGCGACCCGCCACTGAGGAGACCGAGAGTGCAGACACAGAGCACAAGCCACACTGCTGAACCGCACTCGATGGCGACCTCGGTCGTGGCCGCTCCCGAAGGCACGGCTGAGCGAGTGCTGGCCGTTTTCAACCAGGCCGCCCGCCGCGTGCCCGCCTACCGCCGAATCCTGCAGGAGGCCGGCGCCCCCGACCGCATGACCAGCCTTGACGAGTTCCTCGCTCTGGTGCCGCTGCTGAACAAGAAGAGCACCTTCGGACGCTTCGGCATTGAGGAGCTCTGCCTCGATGGCCAACTGGGCATGCCGCTGTCGGTGCTTACCAGCTCGGGCCACTCGGGGCTGTTCTCGTACGGGGTCTACGGCCAGGCCGAGGGCACGCGTTCGGCCGACGAGATCGACGACGCTCTAGACGGGGCCTTCGCCATCCGCAGCCGAAAGACGCTGCTGATTAACTGCCTGCCGATGGGCGTGAAGGTCGTCACCCGCGCCTGCACACTGGCCGAGACCAGCGTCCGGCCGGACATGGTGACGGCCGTCGCCAAGCACTTTGGGCCCTCTTTTGAGCAAATCCTGATCATCGGCGAGGCCGCCTTCGTCAAGCGCTGCCTGGAGCTGGGCCACGAGCAGGGCGTGGAGTGGGGACGGATGCGCGTCCACGTGCTGGTCGGCGAGGAGCCACTGGCCGAGAACGCCCGCAGTTACCTCTACCACCTGCTCGAAGCCGAGCCGCCTTCGGGGCAGGTTGGGCAAACTACGCAATGTATCGTAGGGTCCAGTATGGGCCTGGCGGAGTTGGGCCTGAACCTGTTTTCGGAGTTGCCGATCGGTTCGGGCCACGCGATCGACTCGCTGATCCGCCTTCGCCGGGCCCTGTGGGCCGACGCCGACCTCCGAGAGGCGGTGCTCGGCCCGGACAACCGAATCGTGCCCATGGTGATGACCTACGACCCGCGGCGGCTCTTCGTGGAGCTGCGGCCCGGCGGCGAGATGGTGCTGACCTGCCTCGACATCGACCGCACGGTCCCGATGGTTCGCTACGACACGGGCGACCGCGCGACGCCGCTTCGGCCCTCGGCCGAACTGGCGGCCCGGCTGGCCCGGGCGGCGGGCGTGGACGAGCGCCTGTTCTCCGAGGTGCCGCTGCTGCTGATCCATGGCCGGGGCGAGGGCCCCATGTGCGAGGGCCGGCAGGTGACGCCCGAGCAGGTCAAAGAGGCCCTGTACGCTCAGGCTGCCCTGGCGGCGGCGACAACGGCCAACTTCCGCCTGTGGACCCAGGACGGCGGCGTGCACGTGCGGATCCAGCTGGCGCCGGGCCAGGCCCGCAGCCCTGAGCTGGAGACGCAGTTCGCTGCGAGCATTCAACGCACGACCCTCGTGGCGACTGCGGTGCAGTGCGTCGAGCATGCGGATTTCCGCGAGGGCCTGGAGACCGATTACGAAAGAAAGTTCAGCTATCTGCATTAACACCCGTTCAGGCTTCCTATCGGTCGCCTTGGAGGAGGCGGCCTCACCGGGAGGCAATGGACTGCACCAGCGCAAGGGACGAACCTGGAGGAGTAACGAGATGACGGCCAGCGACTGCAGCGGACAACAAAAGTCGTGTTGCCACGGACGTAGAATGCGAGCGGCCCTTCTGAGGCGAATGGGCCCGCTGAGCGGCAAGACCAACGGGGCCGAGATTCGCCAGGCGACCACGCTGGAGGAGCTGGTGGCGGCGTACAAGCTCACCCACGATACCTTCGTGGATCAGGGGTTCATCGAGCCGCACCCCTCGGGGCTGCGTCTCCGGCCTCATGAGGCCCTGCTGGACACGGCTACGTTCATTGCGGTGGCCGAGGGCGACGTCGTCGGCGTGACGACGGCCGTCTATGACACCGAGATCTTCGGCCTGCCCAGCGACGGGGCCTTCCAGGCCGAGATCGATGAGCTGCGCAGCCAGGGCCGACATGTCGGCGAGGGCACCAACTGGCTATTGCGGCCCGAGTTCCGCCGGACAGGCGTCCTCGGCGAGTTGGTGCGTGTCGGCACGGCCCATGCCTTTCTGATGGGCTGCACCGACATCCTCGGGGCCGTCAACGCCAGCCATGCCGGCTTCTACGAGTCGATCGGCTATGAGGTCATCGGCTCGGAGCGCAGCTACTCCAAGGAGCACTACGACCCGGTGATCCTCGTCCGGCTGGACCTGCTGAACCTCGAGCAGCACTTCGCCGGGCCCGACTACGACTTCCTGATGAGCTACTGGGTCAACGACAATCCGTACCGCCAGGTCATCGGCGAGTGGTCGCGCCGGGCCAAGGCCGTCTTCAGCGACCCGGCCCTGCTCAAGGCGCTGTTCCACGACCGCGGCCAGTTCCTGCAGAGCTGCCACGGCCTGCAGCTCGAAGGCATCCGCCGCTACTGGGGCCTGCGCCGCTTCGAGGCCGTCCTGGACCTGATCGCCGAGGACGTCCGCGTTCTGGCCGGCACCGGCATCTGACCGACCCATCGCCCGATTTGCGCAAAACAACGGCGGGGCCGGAGGTGAACCCTCCGGCCCCGCCGATTTACTTCCGGTCTCGCGATCGGCCGATGGACTAGGCAGCCACCATCCGATTGCGACGAACGTACCCACCCAGGCCCAGACCGGCCAGGGCGAGGCTCAGCATCGTCAGCGGCTCGGGCACAGCGTAGCCACCGGCAGGGTCATGGCTCCGCGCTGTCCAGGCCTCGTTCGTGCCGACAAGGCCGAAGGTCTGGAACAGGTCGAAGTCGTTGGAGAGTTCGCCGAGACCATCCTTCGTCCGGGCGCTGAAGAAGTCCTGCTGGCCCCAGAACTCCTGCCACACCCAGTTCCGGGCGATATCGGTGCCACCCGGGCCGGCGCCTTCATCACCGGCGGCGACGAAGTCGGTGTCATCGATGTTCCACCAGATCGTCGTGTTCCCCGAGAAGCTCGGAAGGGGGAACGGGTCCGAGTTGGCCCCAAGCTCGAAGCTGAAGTACTCGCTCACGCCATGGACCAGCGGAATAGCACCGCCGGCGAGCATGGCCGAGTCCAGCCAACCTTCGTAACGGTTGATGGCCGTGCGGTCGCCTGCAGTGTAGTCCGGCAGGGCGTTGGCCACCGACAGTGCAGGATTGTCGAGCAGGGCCCGGTCGACGGCCCAAAGCTCGAACGCGGCATCGTCAACCCAGACTCGCGTGGCGAAGCCGTCAGCGCCAATCTGCACCTGCCGGTCCCAGCCGCCGTAGAACATGCCGACCAGAACGGTGTTCGGGTCCGAGACCAACGGATTGGCCCATGCATAGTACGGGTCGTCCGCAGGGGCAAGCTGCCCCTCGTCGGTGATATTGCCCGGGCTGATCGCACTCAGGCCGAAAAGGCCCCACGTGCCCTCGTCAACGGCTGCGACTCTGCCGGGCGCTTCATCGATCACCAGAACCCCGGGGCCGGCGAAGGCGTCGCCCCTGGCGGCACGGCTGTAGATGCCAGTTGCCCCGGTATACGAGTTGCCCATGTCCACGTTGTTGCCCTCGAGGTAGAACGGGCCAGCGTTCATGGACGGCACGATCACCGCTTGGGCAACGCCCACGGCGGCGAGTGTGAGGCACAGGGCCGTCACAATACTCAAAGCTCTCATTGTGCAAACCTCCTTATTGGGGTGCATTCTTGTTCATCCCCCCGATGGGGTAGCCATTTTCGCAAGGCCTGAACGTTCAAGTCTCACTGTCGTACGGCTCGAATCGGGGCCGGTTGGGAGCTCTACCACCCGGCCGGGGTCAGTCGCTGCTTCTGGGTCCACCTCCTTTGACGCTTGATCGCTCGCATGCTTGCGCGACAGACCCCGGGGCAACGGTCCCGGCAGTCGAGACTGCTTGGCACGCTGTTGGCGCCGGCGGGGGCCGGCCTCTCAGTCTTCTTCAGGCGGCGGGGCCGGGGGTACTGTGGGGGTCGGCGAGTCGCGCATCTCCGACACCACCTGGCCTTGCCGCCTGCCAGACCGGCGGACCCGCTGGTCCGCCGTTCCCGATCTTCAGTTGTCAGTGGGCGGCGCGGTCGTGGAACTTTGCCACCGTGCCGGCCAGGATTCGCAGTTCGTTCCGCCACCGGCGGGTCTGGATGTACTCCAGGTCGGCCTGCAGCTTGTGGCGGAAGTTTTCGATGTTCGTGTCGTAGCCGTTGCGGATCTGGGCCAGGCCGGTGATGCCGGGCTTGACGGCCAGTCGGCTGTCGATGTCGGGGTAGTGCTTGCGGAGCTCTTCGACGATTTCCGGCCGTTCGGGCCGGGGGCCCACCAGGCTCATCTCGCCGCAGACCACGTGCCACAGCTGGGGCAACTCGTCGACGTGGCTGCGACGCATCCAGCGGCACAGCGGGATCACCCGGCTGTCGTTGCCGCTGGCCCAGACGGCCCCGCTGCGGCTCTCGGCGTTCTGGTACATCGTCCGCAGCTTGATCATGGTGAACGGCTTGCCGTCCTTGCCCATGCGGACCTGCCGGAAAATCACCGGGCCGCGATCGCTCAGCCAGATCAGCAGCGAGCACAGGCCGATCACCGGCAGGAACACCACGCCCAGGACGAACCCGACGAGCATGTCGAAGACGTCCTTGGCGATCTCGAAGTAGCGCCGGGCCAGGTGAGCGGTCAGGCCGAACAGGCCGCTGCTCACCGCCAGGAGTGTTACAGGCTCAGGCATCTCCTCCATCCCTCACTTCTAACCCTTGGTTGCCCCCGGGTCGGCCTTTCCTTGATCCGGCCCCCAGGGGGGCGGTAGAATCAAAGAGAGCTGGGACGGGCGCAAAAGAGGCTCGTCCTGGCCACCCGGGTGGGCCAGCGGAGGCGGGTCAGGCTCTGCCGCTGGTCTGCCCTTTCTATTTCTCGTCCTGTCCCTTTCCCTCACACAACGCCGACGCCCTCAGACACTCCAGCAATACTCGCCAGCGTTGAATTCGCTCAGGATGATCAGGACTCCCTTCCGAGGCTTCCAGGCCGAGGTCCGTTGATCTCGGCCGCAAGCACGCCCCCGTCTTCCCTGACCGGCTGACCATCCGCCAAACTCATTTGTGCATACAGCCACGACAAATCGCAACGGGGGAAACGCGTCATTCAGAACGAACTGACGCCCCACTGAGCAATCTACTGGGCAGAGCCTCAGATGAATGCCGCAACAGTCACTGCGAAAAAGCAGCACACCTGCAAGGACTGCATCCGTCTCTGCTCTGCCGAACCTCCCTTTCGACTTTCAGTATACCCCAAGTCCGAAATGCCGCAAGATGGAAACTCGCGAAAACGGTCCCGCCGCGATGACAGCTAACGGCCGCGCAACATGTCCCTTTTCCAACCGCCCGTTCAAGCCCCACTTACTGACGGGAAGGCCCGGGCCACATAGGAAAGTTTACCGAAATCCCCTCCCCCCGTTGGCCTCAGAAAACTTCGCCCGTGCCGAACGCTCTGGCCAGGCCGCCAGAAATGGGCCTTCTTAGCAAAGTCTTGTTAAAAAGAGTTTTATACCCAATTAATCGGGATAGAGTCCCCTAAAACAGTACAGGGGGACACTTGGGGCCCGCCTGCAAGCCTTTCCTAGAGAGGGCCTCGGTATGCTGCCCAGGCCGGTCCGTCTGGAGGGGTGAGGATGCCTGGGCAAAGGGCCAGTCGTTTGGCCGAAATCGTCGGCTCGGCTCACCTATGACTTCCCGAAGCGGTAAGGTGGTGTGTCACCAATAACTCGATATAGGACTTATATGCAAAATTGGAATACCCGGGGCGCCAGGAACGCCTATTTTACCAGGGTTAACATGATCTGGAGTATGCTACGACTCCTACCTACAGGACTCTAGGGAAAAGTGCCTACACCCGTTTAGGGTCGGTTTCACGAGCGCAGGGACGGCCAAGAGAGGCTGGTGCCGCGAGGAGGGTAGAAGGGGGCGATGGCGCAAAGTGGGCGGAAATGCGAGTTTGGGCAAACGAGGATGTGGATCTCCTTGAGGGCGGCGCGCGTGGCGAGGCCTGGGGGGCTTTGGCGGGGACTAAGACCTGGCCGGTGGGTCGCATCGCGGGCCTGCGGTCTGGCTGGGCCCGCTGGAGTGGACGCGCGTGCGTCGGTGCGGTAGACTGGCGCCTCCAGACGCCCTGAACGATTGAGGAACCGAGGCCCCGGCACCCTATGTCCACGACTTCGCCCCCGTACCCCCTGCGTCTCCGCGAGGTTCTCCGCAACTACGGCTTCGGCGGGCGGTGGATGGCCGAGGCGTTCGCCAAGGATGGCCTGCCGGCCGACCATCGGCTGGCCGAGACGTGGGAGGCGTGCGATCGGCCCGGGGGCGAGTCCAACGTGATCGTCAACGGCCCGCTGGCGGGGCGGACGCTGCACGAGGCGATCGAGCTGTGGGGCGAGGGCCTGCTGGGCTGGCAGGTGGCCGAGCGGTTCGGGCGGCGGTTTCCGCTGCTGATCAAGTTTCTCGACGCCACGCACGCGCTGAGCGAGCAGGCCCACCCCGACGACGCCCTGACGGTGCGGTGGGGGCTGGAGGACTTCTCGGGCAAGACCGAGGCGTGGTACATGCTGGACGTTCGGCTTGGCGCGCGGGCGTTCGCGGGCCATCGGGCCGGGGTGACGGAGAAGGCCTTCACCGAGGCCATCCTCGCTGGCCGAAGCCGGGAGTGCATGGTCGAGCACGCCCCCCGGCCGGGGGATGCGTTTCTGCTGTATGCCGGCACGCCGCACTACTCGCCGGGGGGTCTGCTGTTCTACGAGATCATGCAGAACTCCGACGTCTACGTGGGCCTGCGGGCGCCGTCGAGCGACCTGCCCGAGCCCGACCGCCGGGCCCGGGCCGAGCGGGCGGTCGAGGCCCTGCACCTCGAGGCGCCCTTCGACTGCCGTCCCCGGCCCGTGGTGCTGGACGAGGGGGCCAACCGCCACACGTACGTGCTGGCGTGCGAGCCGTTCGCCCTGGAGCGGCTGGACCTGGCCGGGCCGGGCACGCTGGGCCTGGACGGGCGGCGTTTCGCGGTGCTCTCGGTCATCGCCGGGCAGGCGGCCGTCACCCAGAACGGCTGCACCGAGACGCTCCGCCTGGGCCAGAGCCTGCTGCTGCCGGCCGGCGGGGGGGATGCGGAGATCCGCCCGGAGGGGTCGGTCTCGGCCCTCATCGGTTACGTGCCCGACCTGGCGGGGGACGTCATCGCCCCCCTCCACGCCGCCGGCTGCTCCGACGCCGCCATCGCCGCCCTGGGCGGCGTATCGAGCCGGAACGCCTTGGCGGCGCTGCTGTAGGGCGGGCCCTGGCCGGCCGCGAGGGCGCCAAGGCGAGCCTGGGCCGTATGGAGTGCGGCAAGGAACTCGCCGCTTTGGCTCGTTCTGCCGTTGGCCCTGCGTGTGCGTTGTGCCGCCGAAGCGACGGCCCGCCCTGGATGCCCACGGATGGCAATCCGTGGGCTTGGGCCAGACCATACCATCAAGCAACCCGGGCGCGCGACCGGCAGGGGGTCTACTTCACGCGGCCCAGGAACCATGCGCCCAGGGCCAGCAGGACGGCGGTGGTGGGCTCGGGGACCTGGGGGGCGGTGTTGCCGTCGCCCCAGTGGCTCAGCAGGACCGACAGGTCGCGGTCGTCGACGGTGCCGGGTGGCGTGAAGTCGCCGTCGCCCCAGTCGCCGGCCTGGCCCCAGCGGCTCAGCAGGAGGTTCAGGTCGGCGTCGTCGACCCGGCCGTTGCGGTCGGCGTCGCCGGGCAGCAGGCCCAGGATGGCGGCGATGGCGTCGGCGTCGGCGCGGTCGACGGTCCCGTCGCCGTTGACGTCCCAGGGTGTGCCGGTGGCCCCGGCGTCGACGCCGTCGATCCAGAGGTCCATGTCATGGATGTCCACGTCGCCGTCGAGGTCGATGTCGCCGGCGGGGCGCGGGTTGTCCTCATAGGGCGAGGGCGGCTCGTAGGCGAACTCGGTCCACGGCTCGGTCAGCGTCCAGATCTGGATCGAGTCGTTGTACATCGTGCCCGACGGCACGTTGCCGCTGGCGTAGAGGCCCCAGTGGGCGCGGAGCAGGTAGTCGGTCGTCTGATCGATGTTGCCGCCGTTGGCACGGAAGACCGGCACGCCGTCCATCCAGACGTACTGGACGTCGTAGCCCGCCCGGTAGTCGGTGTAGACGGTGAAGCGGACCCACTGGCGCGAGGGCATGTAGACGTTCTGGAGCCTCTCCCAGCCGTTGCCCGCGTCGAAGCCGCCGTAGGGCCCCACGTGGGCCAGCTCCAGCCGGTCGGCCGGCGTGATGGACGACATCGTCGTCACCCGCCAGTCGACGTTGTTGGACAGGGTCAGGTAGCTCATCCAGCCGAAGCCCGAGACCTGGCTGGGCTGCCAGTCCATCCAGACGTAGAAGCGGTTGACGAAGGGCGAGGGCACGCCGTTGGGGAAGTCCGGGTTGCCCCCGCCGTGGATGCTGTCGAAGGACACGCCCGGGTAGGGCCGATGCGAGCTGCTGGCGGCGGAGTTGATCCAGCCCTTGTAGACGTGGGTGCCCTCGACGGGCGTGACGCCCTCGGCGGCGGCCTGGGCAGCGTTGAGGATCGTCCAACTGGACGTGCCCGGCTGATCGGGGCGGTTGCCCGACCAGTTGAGCCACTCCCCGCCGGGCCAGCCGTTCTCGAAGCCCGAGAACCACACCGGGATCGCCTGCGGCTGAGCCTGGGCGACCACGCCGGCCAGAAGAACCGTCCCCACCACGCCCCGCCACGCCCATCGCCTCTGCCGTGCGCCCATGCCTGGCCTCCTTGTGTCCCCGAAGTTGGGGCAAGTGCATCCGATAGTGATCCTACCACGCCTCCAGGAACCGTCAAGGGTAACCCGGCGGCTCGCGAGTGGCTCGCGAAGGCGACGATGCAGAGTGCCCTGCCCGCTGGCAAGCTGAGAGGGTTGAGTCTGTCCGCACCCAGCCCCGGCGAATCGTCCCAGACGGATCGCTGATCCTGCCCGGCCAGGCGACGGGAGGCCGCAGAGCGGTCGGCCCGTCGCCTGGCCGCAAGCGGCCATGGCACCCGCCATCAAGGCCGGCTGGTGCGCTACTGGCCCCGCTGGCGGATCTCCTGCTGGCGCATGGGCATGGCGTCGATGGCGGCGAGGATCTCGGCCAGGTCGGCCCGGCCCGTCTGGCGGAGCTTCTCGGTGCCGTCCTTGCCCACCAGCACCAGGGCGAACTGCGAAGCCTCCAGGCCGAACCGCTCGTGCAGCCAGCGGCACGTGGCTGGGCCGATCACCTCGTCGCCGGCCCGGCCCAGGCCGTCGGCGGGGACCAGCACCAGCGTCACGTCCCGCCGCACCAGCTCGAGGCGATGGCCGCTGAGGTGGCCCAGCTCGGCCTCGGCCAGGCCATCCTCGAACGACGCGGCGAACACCAGCAGCAGCCTCTGTCGGTGCCGGAAACGCTCCAGCACTCCCCGGTCCGGCTCGTCGGCCGGGCCCAGACCTTCGACGGCACGGATCATCGCGGGCCTCCTGCACAGCAGCGGTCGCATCGGCCTGGACGGGCCCCGGCGGGCCCTCGCGCAATTATAGGGTCAGAACAATCCCGCGTCGCCCGGGGCTGTGATGGCGGATTCCGGCCGAACCCCCGCGGCCGGGCGGGGGTAGAAACGGTAGCGACATTCATCCTGCCCAAGCGGGCGAGGGTCCGCTATAATGGGCGCATCAGGAGGACACGTAAGACTACATGGATAAACTGGTACGTACCGATCTGGCCGTCGACACCGAACGGGCCCTGCTGGTCTGCGTCGAGCTGCCCGGCAGCCGGCTGGACCCCCACGATCCGCTCAAGGAGCTGCGCAGCCTGGCTAAGACGGCCGGCGCCGAGGTGGTCGACGAGATGCTCGCCCGCCGAAAGAAGATCGACGCCTCGCACTACGTCGGCTCGGGCAAGGCCCAGGAGATCGCCGAGCGGGCCGAGGCCAACGACGCCAACGTCGTCATCTTCAATAACGACCTGAGCCCCGCGCAGATCCGCGACCTCGAAGAGGTCATCCGCCGCAAGGTCGTCGACCGCAGCGAGCTGATCCTCGACATCTTCGCCAACCGCGCCCAGACCCACGAGGCCCGCCTGCAGGTGGAGCTGGCCCAGCTGGAGTACACCTACCCCCGGCTGCGGAACATGTGGAGCCACCTCGAGCGGATCGCCGGCGGGGCGGCGGCGATGGGCGGCATCGGCACGCGCGGACCTGGCGAAAAACAGATCGAGATCGACCGCCGACTCGTCCAGAAACGCGTGACCGACCTGAAGCGCAAGCTCGCCGAGATCGACGTCCGCCGCGTCCGCACCGTCCGCAGCCGACAGAGCGAGTTCCGCGTCTGCCTGGTCGGCTACACCAACGCCGGCAAGAGCACGCTGATGAACCTGCTCACCGGCGCCGGCGTGCTGGCCGAGGACAAGCTCTTCGCCACGCTGGACACCAAGACCCGCCGCTGGACCCTCGGCGAGGGCGAGGCGGCCCTGCTGAGCGACACGGTCGGCTTCGTCCGCGACCTGCCCCACCACCTCGTCGCCAGCTTCCGCGCGACGCTGGAGGAGGCCATCCACGCCGACCTGCTGCTGCACGTCGCCGACGCCAGCCACGACAACGTCCTGACCCAGGTCGAGAGTGTCCACGAGGTCCTCGCCGAGCTGGGCTGCGAGAAGAACGACACGCTGCTGCTGCTCAACAAGGTCGATCGGCTGCGCGACCCGACGATCCTGACGGCCCTGCAGGCCCGTTACGGCGACGCCCTGGCCGTGTCGGCCTCGACCGGCGCCGGGGTTGAGCACCTCGTCGAGGCCGTGCTTCATCGCGTCCGGGGCCGGCAGGTCCGCCTGACGCTCGAGGCCGACGCCCGCAATGGCCGGCTGATGCAGTTCCTGGCCCAGCACGCCATCGTCGAGCAGCAGCAGTGGCTCGACAGCACGCTGCGGATGGACGCCCTGATGGGCGCCGCCTACGTCCCGCAGCTCGCCCAGTTCGGCGACGACGTCCGCGTCCTCGACCGCCGCTGATCGACCGAAGAGATGGCGCCCCAGGGTCCGCAAGCCCGGCTCGGACCAAGCCCACGGAATGCCTTCCGTGGGCATCTCGGCCGGGCCTTCCATTCTGAGGCACAACGCACCCACACGTCCGACAGGCAAATGGTCTCATCGGTTGGGGCTGGCTCTCATCCTGTAGGGCGGGCGCCGGACCGCGGGGGCGAGGCGCCCCCCC
>JAWLCG010000088.1:0-14481 GCA_041687295.1 Phycisphaerae bacterium
TGGTGTGGAGGGCCGCGCTACTCATCGTGCCACGCCCCCGCGACTGGCGAGTTCGATACTGCGGAGACTCGGGGTCGCCCCGCCTCGGTCGGGGTTGTTAACCGGGACCACCTCCCCGTTGCGAGAGTTCGAGAGTCTGGCCGCAAATCACCCCTACCCCGCAAGGCAGGGCTAACACGCGAGAGAACGGGACGGCGTCGCTTGGTCGGCCTCATATCCCATACCCCTTTGCGACAGCGGGTTATGGGCGTTCATGCTCGCGACCTGCTGATCGCAAAAAAGAAGCCAGCATCGTGCTCGATACTGGCTTGAACCTCCCCGAGCTGGACTCGAACCAGCAACCTAGCGGTTAACAGCCGCTCGCTCTACCATTGAGCTATCGGGGAATCGGTTGTCTCGCGAGGGTCGTTTGGCGACAGGCGCGAGACAGATAGATTAGCGTTTGGGGCCAGGAAGTCAACAGGTTTTTGGGGGTCTGGGCAAGCGTTTTGGCGGTGGTCGGGGCGGCTGGGCGCGGGCGGCGGCCCGGGCCGTCAGGGGCGCAGGTTCGCCACGGCTGACGGCCCGGGTCGGTGAGGGGGGCAGGCCGTTTGCCCGTCCGACGTGCGGGTGCACTGGGCCACGCCGGGGACGGCCCGGCCCGATGCCCACGGAAGGCATTCCGTGGGCATCGGGCCAAATGCAGTTGCGGACCCGCAGGGGCAAACGGCAAACGCTCTATTTGGTTTTCTGGTCGGTGGGCTTGGCCTCGAACCAGTGCTTGGTGCCGGGGGGGGTCAGCGGCGGGGGGCCGGGGATGCGTTTGGGCTCGCCTTGCGTGCGCTGGTAGAGGGCCAGCTCGTCGCCCTCGGGGGCCATGGCGACGACGTCGGGGCCCTTCCAGGTGACCTGCAGGTCGATGGCGCGGACGCGTTCGGGGCGGACGGTTTCGGCGAGGTTGTGCTCCAGCCGCAGCACTTGGCCGGGGTTGACGTCGGCGAGCTGGGCGCAGCCGTCCTGCACCCAGACGGGGCGGGTCTGGCCGTCGACGGTGAGGCGCAGGTTGTCCTTCATGAACGGCAGCACCCGCAGGGCGTAGGGGCCGGCCTGCCTGGCGGTGACCTGGAGGTAGCCCTCGTTGGGGTAGCCGATCTCGACGCGGGCCTCGGCGGCGTCCTTCTCGATGGGCAGGTTGACGGTCACCTTGCCGTCCTGGACGGTCATGATGTTGTCCCACACCCGCCCGAGGGCCTGGGGGGCGGTGCCGACGCAGCAGCCGGCGATGGAGCGGAACTTGCTCAGGGCGATGTTGTTGGGCTCGCCGCCGCCGCTGTAGCCGCCGACGAGTCGCTCGTCCATGTGGTGCCAGGTGGTGTCTTCGGTGTCGGGCTTGTCGTTGGAGACGCCGACGAAGCTGCCGCTCTTGAACTGCTGCTCGCTGAGGTGGTTGCGGGCGAAGCGGTTGACCACGTCCCAGTACTCGTCAAAGCCGGCGCGGATGAGCTCGAACGAGCAGTAGATCATGTCCTTGATGCAGCAGGTCTCGCAGTTCTCGCGCTCGGGCGGGGCCCACTGGGCGTACTCGGGCACCCAGCCGAAGCTCGAGCTGATGCTGAGCACGTACTTGTAGATGTTGTGGCCGCGGTCGATGTACTTCTTCTCGCCGGTGAGCCGGCCCAGCTGCACCAGGCCGCCGGCGGCCCAGACGGCCGAGTGGACGTGGCCGAAGAACTCGCCCTTGTAGTTGAAGTATCGGCTGATGCCGATGAGGTAGTTGGCGTAGCCGACGGCCAGGTCGAGGGCGGCCTCGTCGCCGGTCAACTCGTAGGTCTCGACGACGGGCTGGAGGATCATGCCGTTGCGGATGGACTCCTCGCCTCGGCCGGTGACGCAGGAGAGGTCCCAGCCCTTGTCCTGGAGGTAGACGTCGTTGGGGAACTCGTAGATCTTCTCCTCGAAGGGGTAGTCGCCGGACCAGAAGGTCCGCATCTTGCGTTCGATGACGAGGCTGCGCATGCCGCGGATGAGCTCGCGGAGGCGGGTCTTGGCCTCGTCGTTGTCGGGCTCGTTGCGGATGAGGCGGTTCAGGGCCGAGACGATGTAGGCCATCTCGTGGAAGCTCGAGTGGAGGGTCATCGTCCAGGGGTACTTCTCGTGGTATCGCAGGCCATGCTCGCCCCAGGAGCGGAGCAGGTGGGTCTTGAAGCCGTTGAGGACCTCAGCGCCGTCGTTGGTGCCGAGGATCTTCATGACGCTGTCGAGGGCCTCGTACCAGCTGGCGACCAGCTCGGCGTCGTCGACGCGGCAGTGGCGGGCCCAGGCGGGGTTCTCGTTGGCCATGATGAGCCAGTAGGGCAGGTAGTCGCGGGCCGGGTCGACCATGCGGGTGAGGTAGTTGTGGGCGAGCTTGGCGTCGCGGACCAGGTCGTACTTCTCGTAGAGCATGCGTCTTCTCCGTGTTGCGTGATGGCGGTTCCGAGCCTGCCATTATGCCCTCCGAGCCGATTCAGGCAAGGGCCAAGCGGCGGGTCGCGGCCGCGAGGGGGGAGACGGGGGTTTTTTCTTGACGGGAAGTTCGCATAATAGAATATTGTTCACCGAGTAAAACTTTAGCGGGCGCTGGGGGTGGCCCCGACGGAGACCAGGAGCGTGCGGACGGTGGTGAAGCGGGCGAAGAAGCTGACGGCCTCACAGGAGGACTACCTGGAGGCGATCTACGACCTGGTCCGGGACGGCGGGGTGGCGCGGGTGCGCGACATCGCTGGCCGGGTCGGCGTGGGGATGCCCTCGGTGACGGCCGCCCTGAAGGGGTTGGCCAAGCGGGGCCTGGTCAACTACGACCCCTACCAGGTGGTGACGTTGAGCCACCGGGGCGCATCGCTGGCCGAGGAGGTCCACCGCCGCCACGGGCTGCTGCGGCGGTTCCTGGTGGAGGTGCTGGGCCTGGAGGGCGAGCGGGCGGAGGAGAACGCCTGCCGGATGGAGCACGCCCTGGACGCGACGGTCCTGGACCGCTTCGAGGCCTTCGTGGACTACATCGACCGATGCCCGGAGCTGGGCCCGCAGTGGCTGGGGGACTTCCGGGCGTTCTGTGCGTCGCCCCGCGCCGCGGGGCCGGAAGGGACAGGCGCGAGTGAGTGCGATGAAGCCAATCCCGAGCGGTAGTGCCCGGCCCGGCGCGGCTGGGCCGATCCACGACGGGGTGATGCCCCTGACGGCGGCCCAGGCGGGCCAGCAGGTGCTGTTCCTCCGCGTGGAGGGCGGGCGGCAGCTTTGCCATCGGCTGGCCGAGATGGGCCTGACGCCGGGGGTGCGTTTCGAGGTGATCGCCCGCGGCTTTCCCGGGCCCTTCGTGGTCTCGCTGCGGGGGACGCGATTCATGCTGGGTCGGGGGGTCGTGAACCGGATCTACGTACGTCCGTGCGGGGATGCGAAGGTGAAGTAGATGGCTGGGCCAGCCTTGACGATCGCCCTGGCGGGCAACCCCAACTCCGGCAAGACCACGATCTTCAACGCCCTGACCGGCTCGCGTCAGCACGTGGGCAACTACCCCGGCGTGACGGTGGAGAAGAAGGAGGGCACGGCCCTGCTGGACGGGGCCGAGCTCACCATTGTCGACCTGCCGGGCACCTACAGTCTGACGGCCCACAGCCTCGACGAGGTGGTCGCCCGCAACTTCGTCATCGAGCAGCGGCCTGACGTGGTGGTCGATATCGTCGACGCCACGAACCTGCAGCGCAGCCTGTACCTGGCGACGCAGTTCATGGAGCTGGGCGTGCCGGTGGTGCTGGCGCTGAACATGCTGGACCTCGCCCGCGCCCAGGGGCTGCAGATCCAGGCCGAGCGGCTCGGCGAGCTGCTGGGGGTGCCCGTGGTCGAGACCATCGGCCAGCGGGGCCAGGGGCTCACCGAGCTGCTCCGCCAGGCCGTCCGCAGCGCCCGGGGCGAGGCGGGGCCCCCTCGGCCGGTGAATTACGGCCCCGAGGTCGAGCCCCACGTGACGGAGTTGGCCGGCCTCCTCGAACGCCACGGCGTGAGCGACCGCCGGCGGTGGTTTGCCGTCAAGCTGCTCGAGGACGACGGCGAAACCCACAAGCGACTCGCCCGCCTTTACGGCCAGCCGACGCTCGACACCCTGCGCGCCAAGGCCGGCCGAACGCGCCACCACATCCAGAGCATCCTCGGCGACCCGACCGAGATCATCCTGGCCGACCGCCGATACGGCTTCATCAGCGGGGCGTGCACCGAGTGCGTTACCGAGACCGTCGAGGCCCGCTACGCCCGCACCGACCGCATCGACCGCATCCTGACCAACCGTTTCCTGGGCCTGCCGATCTTCGCGCTGCTGATGTTCCTGACCTTCCAGCTCACCTTCGCCCTGGGCAACCCCATGGTCGACGGGCTCGAGGGCGGTATCGCGTGGCTGGGCGAGCAGGTGGGGGGGCTCTGGCCCGAGGGCAGCGACAGCGCCCTGCAGAGCCTGCTGGTCGACGGCGTCATCGGAGGGGTAGGGCAGGTGCTGGTCTTCGTGCCGCTGATCGCGCTGCTGTTCCTGGCGATCGCCTTCCTGGAGGACAGCGGCTACATGGCCCGGGCCGCGTTCATCCTGGACCACCTGATGCACCGCATCGGCCTGCACGGCAAGAGCTTCATTCCGATGCTTGTGGGCTTTGGCTGCACCGTGCCGGGCATCCTGGCCACGCGGACGCTGGAGAACCGGCGCGACCGGCTGACGATGATCCTCGTGCTGCCGCTGATCAGTTGCGGGGCACGGCTGCCGGTGTACGTGCTGATCCTGGGGGCGTTTTTCCCGGCCCGGGCGGTGCTGGGCTGGCGGGGCTGGGGCGTGACGAACCAGGCGCTGCTGCTGCTGGCGATCTACGCCATCGGCGTGCTGCTGGCGGTGGTGGCGGCGCGGGTGCTGCGGGCGACGGTCTTTCGCGGCGAGGCGACGCCCTTCGTCATGGAGCTGCCCCCGTACCGCCTGCCGACGCTCAAGGGCCTATGCGTGCATATGTGGGAGCGGACCGGGGAGTACCTCAAGAAGGCCGGCACGATCATCCTGGGTTTCGTGATCCTCTTCTGGGCGCTGGCGTACTGGCCTCAGCTGGAGCCGGCCGAGCGGGCGGCCTTCGAGCAGCAGCGGCAGGTCGTGCTGGCCCAGGGCCTTGCGCCCGAGGCTGAGCAGTCGGCCCTGGCGGTGCTGGACGTCGCCGAGCAGCGGGCCGAGCTCGAGCAGAGCTACGTCGGCCGGCTGGGCCGGGCGATCGCCCCGATCTTCCGCCCGGCCGGCTTCGACTGGCGGATCTCCACGGCCCTGCTGGGCTCGTTCGCGGCCAAGGAGATGTTCGTCAGCCAGATGGCCGTCATCTATGCCGTCGGCATGGGCACCGGCGGGGCCAGCGAGCCCCTGATGGCCGAGCTGGCGGCGAGCTACTCGGCCCTGACGGGCTTCTGCGTGATGCTCTTCGTCCTGATCGGCACGCCCTGCGTGGGCACGGTGGCCGTCACCGTCCGCGAGAGCGGCCGATGGTACTGGGCGGCCATCCAGTGGCTCTACCTGACGGCCCTGGCCTGGCTGGTGGTGGTGATCGTCTATCAGGTCGGCACGCTGGTGGCGTAGAGGGCACTGGGCCACGTGGGCTCACCCGGCCCCCGGCGTGGACGCATCCGAATTGGGTTCGTTTCATCAGAACCGCCGCTCGCCAGCAGGCGCCGCCCGGGGCCTGAGGGTTCCTGGACCGTATGGAGTGCGGCGGTCTCGACGCCGCCGTGGCTGCCCCCGCTCGGGCCCAATTGGCTTCGTTTCGTGGCGGCGAATCCGACCTAAGTGCGTGAAATAGAGTTGCTTGCCCCGGATCCAATTGGGTTCGTTTCAACAGCCCCGCCGGCTCCGCCCGCATGCCCGAGGCCGCTGGTCTGGCCGTGGCGCCCCATGGTGCAGCAATAGTTATTATTGCCACATGTGCCGGGCGCCCATCTGCCCGAGGGCGTCCTGCTCTCAGAGACGCGGGTGCCGTGGCTACGGCGTCTGTAGCCACGTCTTCCATGCGATACCCAAATGGCGCAAGGACTCGCCGCCGCGAGTCTGCGCCAGCCAGCTGATCGCCAGCCTGCGCCATAAGCTGTGGCATAACGAATTGAGAAAACCCCACTTCGTGCCTTCCTAGGCCACCGACACGAAGTGCCGAATTCAAAACCCTCACCTCCCTTCCGCCCTGGTTTACGCAACAGCCAGTCGATGAAAGGGCCAAACTGCAGAGCCGGACTGCGTCCGGCCTACAGGAGTGGGCACTGGTCCACCTGCGACGCTGCATTCCACAAAGGGAAAAAGGGGTCGCTCGTCAAGTTGCCCCCGACCCCGGCCGATACGAATACTGAAATGAAGCCTCTGCCATGTTCGACAGAGACGCCGAAAAGCAGAACCTAAAACAAAACAGCGGGAAGCCTCATCCAGACCCTTCGGGCCTGTACCGGCTACCCACCTGAACCTAGAGGTTCCTTTGCTCCGGCCTCTCATCGGCATTACGGTGGGGGCTTTTTTTCTAGGCCGGCAAAGCTGGCTGGAGGTCTGGGGTCCTGAACGCCGATGGAATCTTCTGGTCAGGAGGACCGTGGAGACTCTGGAGGTAAGTCGTGGCCAGGAAGGCCCCCAAGCCGCAACCCGATTCGTGTCGTCAACTCAAGCCCCTCCGCCGCAATTGCCCGGTCTGTGGCAAGCGGATGTGGGCGTCCTACGACAACCATCGCACCCTGGGTACGCTGGCGGGCGTGGTGCGGCTGGATCTGAAGATCCGCCGCTGCGTCCAAGAGCCATGTCCCCGGTATCACGTGCCCTACCGGCCGGAGGCTGAGGGCCGCTGGGCACTGCCCCAGCACGAGTTCGGCCTGGACGTGATCGCACAGGTGGGCGCGCTGCGCTACCGCGAGCACCGCAGCGTGCCGGAGATTCACCAGCATCTGGTGGAGCGGGGCCTGACCATCAGCCAGCGCAGCGTGACGAACCTGCTGTACCGCTACGACGAGTTGATGGCGCTGTCGGTGTTGGACGGCGAGCGGCTGCGCCGGGTGACGGCCGAGCAGGGCCGGGTGATCCTGGCCCTGGATGGGCTCCGGCCGGATGTGGGCCACGAGGTGCTCTGGGTGCTGCGGGACTGCCTCTCCGGCCAGGTGCTGCGGACGGCGAGTCTGCTGTCGGCCCGCCAGCGGGATCTGGCCGAGCTGATCGAGCAGGTGTGCGAGGTGCTGGAGGTGCCGATCGTCGGCGTGGTCAGTGACGGCCAGCGCTCGATCCGCAAGGCGGTGGCCCAGGCATTGCCGGAGGTGCCGCACCAGTTGTGCCAGTTCCACTACCTGCGCGAGGCGGCCGGGCCGATCTTCGAGGCCGACCGCCACGCCAAGAAGCTGCTCAAGAAGAGCGTCCGGGGCATCCGTTCAATCGAGCGGGCGTTGGAGGATCAGGTTGATGCGCAGGCCCAGGCCGCCCTGGGCTACTGCACGGCCGTGCGCAGCGCGATCACCGACGACGGCCGGCCTCCGCTGGCGGCGTCGGGGCTCAAGCTGCACGCGCGGCTGACGGCGATCGAGGCCAGCCTCCAGCGGGTGGCGCAAAAGGGGGCTCGACAGCGGCCTTGAATCGCCTGCACACGCTGGTGCGGCGGGCCCTGGAGACGACGGCGGAGCCCTGGGAGGCGATCCGGCGGGCGTACGGGTGGGTGCATCGGGCGGCGGCGATCCTGACCAACGAACCCGGTCACGACGCCCCCGGCGTGCGCCGCCGCTACCGGGCCCTGTTGGGGGCGATGGTTCGCCACCGCCACACACTGGGGCCGCTGGCAGAGGCCGTCGAGCACTTCGCAAAGGTCACCGCCAGCTACTGGCCGGGGCTGTTCTGCTGCTACGACCTGGAGGACCTGCCGCGGACGAACAATGCCCTGGAGCAGTTGTTCGGCTCGCATCGGCACCACCAGCGCCTCGCCACCGGTCGTCATGCGGCCTCGCCGATGCTTGTGGTGCGCGGGCAGGTGCAACTGGTGGCGGCCGTCAGCACGCGGTCGCGTCTGCCTGATCCACGTGAGCTGCAGCCGGCGTCGGTAGAGGACTGGCAGCGGCTGCGAGCGCATCTGCACCAGCGTCAGCACCGCCGCGCCGCCCGAACCCGCTTCCGCCGCAACCCTGAGATCTTCCTGGCTCATCTGGAAGAGCAACTACTCCAGCCAGCTTTGCCGGCCTAGTTTTTTTCTGCGCACAGGGGGCAGGGGCGTTTGGGGCGCCGGATCGTCAGTCGCACCAACTAATGGAGGCGCAGGGCGCGAGCGCAGTATGGAGTGCGGCGGCCTGGACGCCGCTTTGGATTGCACACGGCAAAGCCAGCCAAAGCGGCGTCAAGCCGCCGCATTCCATAGGGGGCGGGGCGCGGGCGTCTTTGAGGGGCCCTGCCGCGACCCCCACGGATTGCATCCGTGGGCTTGGAGAGGGAAGACGCGTACCCGGGGACCTGGGGGGCTGCAGGGCGGCGGGTTCGGCGGTGCCCCGTCCGGATCACTTCCAGGGGTCTTCTTCGAGGGCCCGGCTGCGGAGGGCCAGGGCGCGGGGGAAGTGCTGCAGGACCTGCTCGGGCCTGACGCGGCGGGTGAGGCTGACGACCTGTCCGCCGGCCTGCTGGGCCACGAGCACCACCTCGCCGGCGGCGTCGACGGCGTAGAGGTCGGCGCCGAGGGGCCCCTCGGGCCCGATCCACACCACGCGGGCCCACTGCAGTTCGGTGGGGGCGTCGGTGACGGCGGGGGCCTCGGCCTGGGGGACCGGGGAGATCTGCAGGCCCAGCAGGGCGGCCAACTGATCGCTGACGACGGTGCCGGTGACTGTCTCGTCCGAGCCGGCCACGCGGGCGATGAGCGGTTCGAGCGTGCCCTCGGGAATGTAGTTGTCGCCGACGGGGAAGGGGCGACTCTTCATCTGCCCCCGGCCCGCGAGCTGCCGGCCGACGATGACGGTCTGGCCCTCGTAGTTGATGACGGTGATGGTGGGGCCCAGGCCCTCCTCGACGGTCCAGGCGACGTAGCGGCCCTGGTCGGCGTCGGGGGTCAGCTGCCAGCGGCTCCAGTGGACCAGGCCGCGGGGCTGGCCCTGGATGGTGTAGCCCTGCCGGCCCAGCGCCCCGCCCGGGCCTCGCTGGGTCACCCGCCAGCCGACGGGCTCGCCCTGGGCGTTGGTGGTGAGGGACCAGCGCTCGTCGGGCCTCGGCTGGGCCCCCTGCGTGACGGTCAGCCGGGCCAGCGCCACCGCCCCCAGCAGCACGCCCAGCATCATGACAGCCAGGGCGCCCCGGCGGGCGCGGTCAGAGAGGTTCGCGAAGGTCTTCATGCCAATCCAGTGTAGTGGCCGGCTGGCCGTCTGGACAGGCGCAACCCGTGAATTCACCGCCCCCGGCCACCGGGCAGGCGCCGCCTTGACCTTCGCGGGGGGCTTGTGCGACAATGGACAGGCTATGACCCTTCAATGGATACGATCTATGGATCGATACCTTCCAGACCGGGTTGCGGTTGTGCCGGTGGGGCGGACGAAGGTCCTGGCCACGCCCACGGATTGCTATCCGTGGGCATCGTGGCCGGGCCGTTCATCTCGAGGCACAACGTATCCGCAGGTCCGGGCGCAAACCGCTGTAACCCCGGCCGGGGAGGACCGATGACTAACCGCGGAGCGTCGGGCCAAGCCGTGCTGACTGAGCCGGCCGCGGCGGCGGGCCAGCCTCGCTGGGCCGTGCGCCGGCCTTGGCAGGGGCTGGTGCTGGCGGTGCTGACGGCGGGGCTGTGGCAGCTGGCCTTTGCGCCGGTCGACGCCTGGCCCGTCGCCTACGTCATGCTGGTGCCCTGGGCGATGGCGGTCGCGACGGCCCGGCGGATGCGCGGGGCGCTGCTGTTCAGCGCCCTGGCGGGGGTGCTCACCTTCGGCCTGGGGCTCTACTGGCTGACGTGGATCACGCCGGGCGGCTACCTGGGCATTATGGTGGTGGTCGCCGTGTACTGGCTGGTGTCGGCCTGGGCGTTGCGGCGGAGCCTGGCGGCGGGCGTGCCGGCCTGGCTGGCCCTGCCGGTGGTGTGGGTGGGCCTGGAGTATTTCCGATCGGTGGGCCCGCTGGGCTTCCCGTGGTTCCTGCTGGGCCATTCGCAGCACAGCCTGCCGCGGCTGATCCAGCTGGCCGACGTGACGGGCGTGTACGGCGTGAGCCTCGTGGTGGGTCTGGCCAATGGCCTGGTGCTCGACGCGCTGCTGGCCTGGCCGGCCCGGCCCCGCCGGGTGAAGGTGGGCTCGGCGGTGCTGGCGGCGGCGCTGGCGGGGCTGTTGGTCTACGGCAGCTGGCGGCTGAGCCAGGACACGACCAGCCCCGGCCCGACGGTGGGGGTGGTGCAGGGCGCCTTCCCGGTGGCCCTGGGCGTCCAGGGCGCCGACGATCAGGAGGTGCTCGACACGCACATCGACCAGTCGCGCCGCCTGATGGACGCGGAGCTCGACCTGCTGGTCTGGCCCGAGACGGTCCTGCCCTGGTCGGTCGACGAGGACTGGGGCCGCTACGACCTCGACCGCCTCACGCCCGCCGGCCAGCGGCTCGTGCAGGGGCAGGTCCGGATGCAGCGGCAGCTGGCTGAACTGCTGGCCGAGATGGACGTGCCGCTCATCGGCGGCGGCATGACCCGCCGGGACCTGCCCGGCCCCGAGGACGAGCTGTTCAACACCGCCCTGCAGTTGCGGGCCCGCCCGGGCCCCGACGGGCCGAGCCTCGAGGTGGTCGCCCGCTACGCCAAGATGCAGCCGGTGCCCTTCAGCGAGTACGTGCCCTTTGGCCGAAGCGTGCCCTGGCTGCATGGGTTCATCCGCCAGTTCGTGCCGCCCTCGATGCCCCAATTGACCCCCGGGGCCGGGCCGGTGGTCTTTGGCCTGGTCGATGGGCGGGGGCAGAGCTGGCGGCTGGCCACGCCGATCTGCTACGAGGGCGTCTTTGGCAGCGTCTGCCGCAAGCTGGCGACCCGGCAGGGCCGCAAGGCCATCGACGTGCTGGTGAACATCTCCAACGACGGCTGGTTCATCTGGCAGCGGCCCGGCGGCGACCACGCCAGCCTCGAGCTCGACCAGCACCTGGCCGTGTACAAGTTCCGGGCCATCGAGAACCGCGTGCCGGTGGTGCGGGCGGTGAATACGGGCATCAGCGGCTTTGTCGACTCCAACGGCCGACTGGTGGCCCGGCTGACCGACGAGGCGGGCCGATCGAAGATGGCCACCGGCGTGGCCGTGCATCAGGTGCTTGTGGACCGCCGACGCCCGCTGTACGCTGTCGTGGGCGACCTGGCCGGGGCGCTGTGCCTGGCGGGCCTGGGTGGTCTGCTGCTGGTACCGACACTGAAAAGACTTGCGCGAAGGAGGGCACGGACGCCATGACGACGCAACGAGCCTGTCTGCTGCTGGTGGGGCTGCTGGCGGGGGCCCTGGCCCTGCCGGGCTGCGGTCCCCAGGCCCCGCCGCTGGACGTGATGGAGGCCGACCCCGCCCGCGCCTACGCCGACGCCCGCACGGCCGTCTACCGGGCGGCGGAGGACCGCGACCCGCTGCTGCGGGTCTGGGCCCTGGAGAGCCTGGCGCTGACGGAGGGCCCGGCCGCCGGTCCGCTGTACATGCAGGCCCTGGGCGACCCGGTGGTGGCGGTGCAGTTCGCGGCGGCCCTGGCCATCGGCGACAGCCGATACGCCCCCGCCCGGCCAAGGCTGGCGGCGATGGCGGGCCATCCGCAGGTGGACCCCAACGTGCAGACGGCCCTGATCTATGCCCTGCACCGCCTGGGCGACAACACGCACACGGCCCGGCTGGGCACGCTGCTGTTCGCCGACAGCCCCGAGGTGCGGGCCAACGCGGCCCTGGCGATGGCGAAGATCGGCAACCCTTCTGCCATCAAACCCTTGGAGAGCCTGCTGGCCGACGAGGCCAACCCCGGCGTCAAGCTGCAGCTCACCGAGAGTCTGACGATGCTGGGCGAGACGCGGTCCAAGCGGCTGCTGCAGGCCTACACCCGCGCCGGCGCGCCCCACGAGCGGGTGCAGGCCACCCAGGCCCTGGGTCGAACCGGCCAGCGCGAGTACGTCAACCTGCTGGCCTGGCTGACCGGGCCCGATCAGCCCGCCCCGGTGCGCCTGGCGGCCGTCGAGAGCCTCGGCCGGCTGGGCGACGTGCGGGGCTTCCCCCTGGCCGTCGCCGGCGTGGCCGACCCGCTGCTGCTGGTCCAGCAGGGCAGCAAGGACGTCAAAGCCCTGACCGACCCCCAGCGGATGCAGCTGCAGGTGCTGGGCGCCCTGGCCCTGGGGGCGATCGACCGGCCGGGCGGCGTCGACCCGCTGCTGCCGCTGCTGCAGAGCCCCGACGGGCCCGTCCGCGTGGCCGCCGGGCGCAGTATTCTGCTGCTGCTCCGCGACCAGGCGCCGCCGGCACCGGCCCCGGACGCGCCCATCCGTCAGGTGCCTCCAAGCAGGGGCTTGCGTACAGCCCCCCCGAAAGAGTAAGACTATAACCTGGCGCGCGGCGCCTCGTCCGCCGGTTGTTATTTGCTTGACTTGCCCAAGGCGGGTCTTACAATCGCGGACGCTCTGGTCCGGGCTGCGGCAAAGGGTATCACACGGATTCCTCTGCATTCCCGGTCCGTACGACGTGGGTAGTCCGCCAGGGCCTCGAAGCCGGATACCCTTGAAGGAGACGACCCTTGAGTACGCTGACGAAGATCTTCATCGTGGTGTTTGTCGTACTGTCGATCTTCGCTTCGCTGGTGTTCATCCAGTATGCGGCCAGCACGGCGAACTACCGCGCCTGGGGCACCGGGCTCCAGCAGCAGCTGGGCCTGACGCAGAACCAGCTGCGGGCCATCCAGAGTCAGCTCGACCGCCAGCAGGCCCTCTACCAGGACCTGCAGGACCGCCGCACGCAGGAGCAGAGCGCCCTGCAGACGCGGGTCGATGAGCTTCAGACCGCCCTGAACGAGACCAAGGCCCAGACCGCCGCCCTGCAGGTCGAGAAGACCACCCAGGGCGCCACGCTGGCCGGCCTGCAGGCCACGCACGACAAGAACGTCGAGATGCTCCAGCTGACCCAGCAGCAGCTCACCCAGGCTCGCCAGGACCTCCAGGGCATCAACACCCAGCTGACCCAGCAGGAGCAGATGCTCGCCGACACCCGCCTGGAGCTCGAGCAGGCCAGCCGGCTGCTTCGCCTGCGGCAGGAGCAGCTGACGGCCGCCAGCGAGCGGGTCCGGGAGCTCGAGGCCCGTGGCGGCACCGCCGCCAGCGATCGGCCCGCCCAGCCGGCCAGCCGGATCGAGGGCACCCTCACCGCCGTCGACCCCAACAACAACCTCGCCCAGATCAACGTCGGCTCGGCCGACGGCGTGACCAAGGGCACCCGCTTCATCCTGTACCGCGGCGGCGAGTTCGTCGGCCACCTGGACGTGCAGGAAGTGCACGCCACCCAGGCCGCCGGGATCCTGACCGAGGTGGTCAAGACCCCCATGGCCGGCGACAAGGCTACCACCCGCCTCACCCTGCAGTAACCGGAGGCCCCCCATGAGCCGCCTACCCATTACCCAAGGTACCGCCTACAAGCCGATGCCGGACGTCTACTCGGCCCTGCTGTTGGTGGGCATCCTGTTCATGCTGGTTGGCATTATCGTTGTCGGGCACGATCTGCTCAGTGCCAACGGCTACGGAATGAGCATCGGAGAGCTCTTCAGCAGTCCGAAGCTCCCGCAGTAGCCCGCTGCTGAACTGACGAACGGCACGGCTCGCCGGCGGCCGACGGAGGACCCCCCGGGGCCCCGCCGGTGGCGGCGAGCCGTGCCTTGCGCCCCTCGGCCTGGCCGCCCAGGCCCCTTCGCCCGGGAGAGATCACTTTGATCTTCGATTCGATTCTGGGTCTGTTCTCCGCCGACATGGGCATCGACCTGGGCACCTGCAACACCCTGGTCTGCGTCCGCGGGCAGGGCATCGTCCTCAACGAGCCCAGCGTCGTCGCCGTCAAGCGCGGCACCAACAAGGTCATGCAGAACGGCAACGCCGTCGGCCTGGTCGCCAAGGAGATGCTCGGCAAGACGCCCAGCAGCATCTCGGCGATTCGGCCCCTCAAGGACGGCGTCATCGCCGACTTCGACATCACCGAGGCCATGCTCGGCTACTTCATCCGCAAGGTCCACGGCGGGCGGCTGGCGAGCTTCCGCCGCCCCCGCGTCGTCATCGCCGTGCCCTCGGGCATCACCGCCGTCGAGAAACGGGCCGTCTACAACTCCGCCGAACGCGCCGGCGCCCGCCGCGTCTACCTCGTCGAAGAGCCCATGGCCGCTGGCATCGGCGCGGGCCTGCCCATCATCGAGCCCACCGCCAGCATGATCGTCGACATCGGCGGCGGCACCACCGAGGTCGCCATCATGAGCCTCGGCGACATCAGCGTCTGCGAGTCCATCCGCGTCGCCGG
>JAWLCG010000089.1:0-14452 GCA_041687295.1 Phycisphaerae bacterium
CAGACCGGCAGCCGGGTCTACTGGCGATTCCGGACGGAGGACGCGCGAAACAAGCTGCACCACCTTTACCCAACAATCTAGGCTGGCCGGTCTAGTAGGGTGGGCACGGCCCGCCGCGGCGCGGAAAGAGGGTCCGTCAGTGACCCGGAGGCGTAGGCCCGCCGACGAACCGCCCGGCCGAGACCCCCACGGATTGCGCGACTCGCGATGCTCGCCGCTGGCATCCATGGGCTTGGGGAAAGGGCCGGCCCCACCTCCCGGCGGCGCCGGTCCTACGCACTCGGTCCTATCTACTTGGTCCCATGCACTTGGTCCTAACGGACCACGGTCCGTCCGCTACCCCCGCGCCCTACGACGAGGGCGCCCTGGGTCCTGGCCACAGGCCACTGGCTACTACCCTGGGTCCGGGCCACTGGCTACTCCCGTGCCGGGCCTCGCTGCGCTCGACCCGGCCTACGGGCTCGACCCGGCCTACGGGCTCGACCCGGGCTACTCCCACCTCAGCGGGGCCAGGCGGGTGCCACCGGTGAGGTCGTGGTTGCTGGTGATGTACTCGTCGCCGGCGGGCGTCACGATGATCTCCGGGGCGGCCACGGGGAACAGGCCCAGGTAGTGGCGGCCCGACTCGCCCCGGCCGAAGTCGGTCGGGTCGTCGCTGACCAGCACGTGCGAGCGGGCCTGGCCGTAGTTCTCGGTGCGGAAGAGGTAGAACCGCCCGCCCCGCTGGACGACGTGGGGACACTCGGTGCCCCAGAAGCTCGGGTGCAGCGCGAGGTCCTGGTGGACGACGGTCCAGTCGGACCAGCTGACCAGGTCGTCGCTGGTGCGGACGAAGAAGGCCGGCTGGTCCTGGCGGCAGGGCAGATGGCCCGCGTAGTAGCAGTGCCACTTCCCCTCGATCTGCAGCACGCAGGGGTCGCGGGCCTCGCCGGGCCCGACGAACACGCGGCTAAGGCCCTCGGCGTTGCGGTGGCGGGTCCAGGTGCGTCCGTCGGGGCTGGTCATCAGGCAGATCTGGCAGTCGGCGCCGCTGTCTCGGCTGGTGGCGGGTCGGCCCGCGGCGTCGCGGCCCGTGCTGTGCCCGCCGTAGAACATCCAGTAGCGGCCGTGCCAGTGCACCACGTAGGGCGACTGGAGCCAGTCCTCGTCGTGCCAGTCGTCGATCGACTCGCTGGCGGCGCGGTCCGGGCGGAACAGCTCGCCGGTCATCCGCCAGGGCGCGTCGGTGATGGTCGGGGCCTCCCAGTGGTAGAGCAGCCTGCCGATGGCCGTGTGGCGGATGCAGCCCCACAGGTGCCACGCCCCGTCGGCCGACTGAAAGACGTGGTGGTCCACACACTCCTGCGGGCGCACCCCCTCGGCCCGCTCCCGGGCGCCCTGCAGGGGGCCGAGGTCCGGGTTGGGCCCGATCAGCCGCCACGGGCCGGCCAGGACGGGACGCAGAACGCTACGATCGGCATCGGACATGCGGGGCTCTCCTTGTCGCCAGACGGTTGACGCTGGCCCTGGGGGCCAGTTGCCCCTACACTACCCGCTTCGCCCGAGTCTTGCCAGTTGGAGCCTGCCATGAGTCGCCCTGCCGCCCCGCTGACGATTCCGCCGCTGATCTCCGGCGGCGTGATGCTGAGCTGGCGTTGCACCAACGCCTGCAAGCATTGCCTCTACCGCTGCTCGCCGCAACAGCCCGACGAGTGGATGTCACTGCCCACGGCCGAGCGGGTGCTGGGTGCCCTGGCCGGCGAGCCGCAGCTGGACGGCATCCACTTCGCCGGCGGCGAGGCCACGCTGCGGATGGATCGGCTGGTGCGGATCGTCGAGATGACCGTCGAGGCGGGCCTGCGGATCGACTACCTCGAGACCAACGGCTACTGGTGCGTCGACGCCGCCAGCGCCCGCGCGCGGTTCGACCGCCTGGCGGAGGCCGGCCTGCCGGGCGTGCTCATCAGCGCCTCGCCCTACCACAACGAGTTCATCCCCCTCGACCGCACCCGCCGGTGCATCCAGGCCGCCCGGGAGGTCTTCGGCCCCGGCGGCGTGTTCGTGTGGACCACCGGCATGTACGAGCTGCTGGGGCGGCTGGACTCGGCCCGGACGCACCGGCTCGAGGAGTTCCTCGCCGCCGCCGGGGCCGCCGACCGGCCTGAGGTGCTGCGGCGGATCTACCCGCTCACGCCGGGCGGGCGCGTCGTGGAGGCCCTGCGGGAGTGCTTCTCCGCCCAGCCGGCCGAGGCCTTCGCCGGCCAGGCCTGCGCAGCCGAGCTGACCAGCACGCATCACTTCCACGTCGACCCCGAGGGCAACCTCTTCACGGGCCATTGCCCCGGCCTCGCCGCCGCCGACGCGAGCGACTTCCACCCGGCCATCACGCCCGAAACCCACCCGGTCTTCACCACGCTGCATGCCCAGGGCCCGGCCGGCCTGAGCCCCCTGGCGGCCGAGGCGGGCTGGCGGGCGCGGGCGGAGGGATACGTCAGCAAGTGCGACCTGTGCCTCGACGTCCGCCGGGCCCTGCTGGCGGGCGGCGGGTATGCCGAGGTCCGCCCGGAGCACTTCTACACGCGTTGACGCCGGGGTCGCCGGCGATACAATGGGCCAGACGAGGCCCGTGCAGAAAGGGGTACACCATGGCCGACGCGCCCAGGCGAGTGCTGTTCTTCGGAGCCCATCCCGACGACGCGGAGATCAGCGCCGGCGGCACCTTGGCGCTGCTGCGCCGGGCGGGCTGGGAGGTCGCCATCGCCACCGTGACGGCCGGCGAGGGCGGCTCGACGGCGCTGTCGCGCGAGGAGATCAGCCGCGTTCGGCTGCAGGAGTCCGCCTGTGCGGCCCAGCGGCTGGGCGGGCCCTACTACTGCGCGGGCGGGCAGGACATGGACGTCGAGTTCAGCCACGAGCTGCGCCGCCAGGTCGTCCGCATCCTGCGGCAAGCCCGGCCCGACGCGGTCATCACGCTGCCCCCGCAGGACTACCACCCCGACCACGAGCAGACCAGCCTGCTGGTGCGGGCCGCCTGCATGTACGCGCGGATCCCCAACTTCCACACGCCCCAGCAGGAGCCCATCGAGCACATCCCGCACCTGTACTACACCTACGCCGGGCAGGACATCTTCGGCCGACCCGCGCCGGTGGGCTTCTACGTCGACATCAGCGATGCGATGGAGGACAAGGTCGAGCTGGTCGCCTGCCACGCCAGCCAGCGCGAATGGCTCCACGACCACCACGGCCAGGACGACTACCTCCGCGGCGTCCGCGAGCGGGGCGCCGAACTCGGCCAGCGGATCGGCACCGCCGCCGCCGAGGGCTTCATCCAGCACCTCCGCCAGCCCTACCCCCACACGAACCTCCTCGCCGAGGCCCTGGCCACCCGCGTCCACCCGGCGTAAGCGGCCACAGAGGCGCAGAGGACACAGAGAAAGAGGGCATCTTCGTGAAGTTCAGTATATAGCCCCGGGCTTGCCCGGGGTCTTCTCGAGGGCGGACAAGCGTTCCGTGGGTCCCTCTTCATATAGCCCCGGGCATGCCCGGGCTCTTGCGGTGGAGGCAAGCGCCCACCCGTTCCAGACACCCGCCAGGGAGAGATCGCGTTGATCCTCGCACTGATCCTCATCGTCGTGCTCGGCGTCGCCCTGCTGCTGCCCCGCCTGATGGCGTGGGCCTTCCCGCGGCCGGACGGGAAGAAGCACGACTACGAAACGCTCCTGTTCACGGGCCTGGGCCTGACGGTGGCCGGCACGCTGGCCCTGCTGGCCGTTGCGGTGATCGCGGAGGGGCGGATGGGCTTGCTGTCCAGGCTGCCCGGCGGGGCCTTCCGCGTCGCCCTGCCGCTGGCGGGCCTGGCCCTGGCGATGCTCGGGGTGCTGCGGGCGCTCTTTGCCCGCAAGGCCCGCCCCACCTGGCGCAGCGCCGTGGTCGCCCTCACGGCAACCGCCCTAGCGTGGGTCCTGGTAGGCATCTTCTTACTGGCAACCTCCAAAGTCCGCATTAGTACGCTTGACGAGTATGCCGCGTCCGACCTGCGGACGATTGGCATTGCCTTGTTCATGTATCACGACGAACAGGGCGTCCATCCGGACGATCTGTGGCAACTGGTGGATGCCGAGCTCATCGGCGAGAAGACCCTGGTTTGCCAGGCCACGCTGCCCGAGTCGGACGACGGCTTCGAGGAAGCGTGCATTCGCCGGCGCACCGGGTTCCACTACATCAGACTCCCTCCCTCCGCCCCTGCCGACCTGGTCTGGGTCTGGGCGGTGTGCCGAACGGGCGGTGGTCCGGTCCCACTGGCCCTTTACCGTGATGGCCGGGTCCGCAGGGGCCACGGCGACGACCTGCTGCGCGACCTCGACCGCACCTATCGCTGGCTGGAGGCGCAGCCGTAGGGCGGGCATCGCCCGCCGTCGATGGCGTCAGGCGCCGCCCCGGCGGCCGAGCCCTCCCCCCGAAGACCCCGGGCAAGCCCGGGGCTATATACGGCCCGCAGATCGTTGAAACGCCGGCCGCGATCCGATCTACTATCGCCCATGGACGCACACCTGCTGGCGCTGTCGAGTTCGCCTTCGTTCTGGAGACCGGGCCTGGTTGCGCTGGCCGTGCTGGCCGGCGTGGGGCTCGTCGGGGGCCTGACGATCTTCCTGCCGCTGCTGCTGGGGCGGGTGGCGAAGACGGAACCCAGGCGGAGCTACTTCCGCCGGATGCTGACGAGCCTCTGGCTGCTGGTCGCGGGGCTGCTGGGGTTCGCGCTGCTGTGGGTGGTGGTGGTCTGGTTTGCTTTGGGGGCGTTAGAGCAGCCCCGGGGCCTTCCGATAGGTTTCGCCCTGTGCCTGCTGGCCCTGTGGGCGGGCCTGACGTGGGGCCTCGGACGGGGGGCGCCCTACCAGGCGGTCAGCGTCCGGCGGCGCGGCCTCCTGGCCCTGGCGACGGTGGCGATCGTGCTGGCAACGGTGGCGTCCCAGATGGCCCTGCTGTCGCGGGCCCGGACACTGGCCAAAGGGTCCATGGACCACAACAACCTCCGCGGCATTGCGTGGGCCCTGGAAACCTACCACCAGCAGCACGGCGTCTACCCCGACGACCTGCGGCGGCTCGTCGACGCAAGCCTGATCGGCGTGGGTGGGCTGACCCCTCCCCTCGGCGGGTCCAGGCCGCCCAAGACAGTCAAGGCCGGCGAGCCCTACGACGGGCCGGTGGACTACCGCTACGTGCCCTTGCCCGCGGACGCGCCGGGTGAACTGATCCACGTCTGGCGGGCTGCCCCTGAGTCCTACGGCCCCGGCGGCTGGGGGCTCTACCGCGACGGGGAGGTCTACTGGCACGAGCCGGAGGAGTTGCTCGAGGCCCTGGGCCGCACGCGGCAGTGGATGGAGGATCGGGAGGGGCCGTAGTCTTTAGGCCGGACGCAGTCCGGCTGGGGGGGAAAGGTCACATGGGGCGCTTTGCCCCCGCCGGACTGCGTCCGGCCTACAAAGATTGAAACCCCGCCGCCGGAACACGCGGGCCGTGCCCGCCCCCGAAGACCCCGGGCAAGCCCGGGGCTATATACGGCCCGCAGATCGTTGAAACGCCGGCCGCGATCCGATCTACTATCGCCCATGGACGCACACCTGCTGGCCCTGTCGAGTTCGCCGCCGGAGTGGACGCCGAGGATGATCTGGGTGCATGCGCTGGTTGGCGTGGCCCTGATCGGCGTGGCGACGCTCGTACTGCCGTGGCTGCTGGGCTGGGCTGAGGGGGCGGGGCCCCGGTCGCCCTACCCTCGCCGGATGCTCCGCGGCCTTCGGATGGTGGGGGTCTGGTTCGCGGGGACGGTTGGACTGCTGGTCCTGGCGGTGAGAGTGCTGGAGCCGGCGGGGTCTATCGCCATCGTGATCGTGTCGTGTCTGGTGGCCTTGTGGGTCGTGCTGCGCCGCCAGCATCCGCCGGCGGCGCCTCGGCGGCAGTCGGCGACGGCCCTGGCGGCGCTGGGCGCCGTGGTGGGGCTGCTGGTGCTGATGAACGTCCACTATCAGCGAGGCCTGTACCGGGCCATCGGCGCCCTCCAGGCCCATGCGATGCGCAGCATCGGGGACTCATTGACGACCTACCACGACCGGTTCGGCACCGGCCCCGATGACCTCCGCAGGCTCATCGAGGCGGACCTGGCCACCCCCGGCGACCTGCAGGCCCCGGGTGGCCGCACTCCGCCCTCGGAGGACAGCCGGCTCATACCGGTCGACTTCCGCTACAACCCCCTACCGCCCGATGCGCCGGACGACCTCATCTGGGTCTGGCTGGCGGGGCATCACCGCCAAGCCCCCGGCGGCTGGGGGCTCTACCGCGACGGGAAGGTCTACTGGCACGAGCCGGAGGAGTTGCTCGAGGCCCTGGGCCGCACGCGGCAGTGGATGGAGGATCGGGAGGGGCCGTAGTCTTTAGGCCGGACGCAGTCCGGCTCGGGGGAAAGGTCACATGGGGCGCTTTGCCCCCGCCGGACTGCGTCCGGCCTACAAAGATTGACACCCCGCCGCCGGAACACGCGGGCCGTGCCCGCCCCCGAAGACCCCGGGCAAGCCCGGGGCTATGTACCGAAGACCCCGCGGCATGCCGGGGCGATATGGGGCACGGCCGCTACACCACGTCCATGGCCAGCAGGGTCACGTCGTCTTCGGGGTGGAGCGAGCCCTGGCGGGCGTCGATGACCGAGGCGATCTCGAGGATGAATTCGTCGGTGCTCAGGTGGCGGAGGCGGCGGATCTCGGCGAGCAGTTCATCTCGGCCGAGGCTCTCGTCGTGGCGGAAGACGCCCTCGGCGCCGTCGCTGAAGACGACCACCCGGTCGCCGGGGGCCAGTTGGGCCCGGCCCAGGCGGAACTGCTCTTCGGGGAAGATCCCCAGCAGGCCGCCGGGCTCGGCGAGCACCTCTTCGCCGCCGTCGGCGCGGAGGATGACCGGCTCGGGATGGCCCCCGCGGCAGTAGCTCAGCTGGAGCGTCCGCACGTCGACCATGCAGTAGACGGCCGTGCAGAACTGGCAGCTGGAGAGGTTCTGCTGGCAGATCGAGTCGTTCAGGGCGCTGATGGCCTGGTCGGGCTGGACGAGGGTGTACAGCTGTCCCTGGATGCGTTTGGTGGGCAGGGCCCGCTTGATGAACATCGTCAGCAGGGCGGCGGGCAGGCCATGGCCGACGGCGTCGGCGACGTAGAGGCCCAGGTGGTCCTCGTCGAGGCGCATGACGTCGTAGATATCGCCGCTGACCCACGTGGCCGGGCGGAACAGGGCGCCGAACCGCAGGGGCCCCACCTCGGGCAGGCTCTTGGGCAGGAAGTCGCGCTGCAGCCGGGCGGCCAGGCGCATCTCCTCGTCGATCTGGTCGAAGGTGGTGTTGATGTCCTTGCCGAAGGTGCGGACCTGGGCGAGCTCGCGGTGGAGGTTCCGCAGGGCCGGCTGAATCTGGATGAGGGCGGCCAGCTGCTCGGCGATGGCCGAGGCGGGCGCATCGGAGCGGAGCACGGCGAAGGGCCCCTCCCGCCGCAGCAGGCTGGCCATCGTCTGGGCGCCGGGCGGCAGCAGGACCAGGCCCACCAGGGCGCCGCGGTCGAGCTCGTCGAGCACCGCCGAAGCCGCGCGGACGTCGACGGTCGACTCGGCCAGGTAGATCAGGGCAGCCTGGGCGTCCTGGGCCGCGTCGGCCAGCGAACCACCCGGCGGCACCACATGGACGCGGAAGCCCCCCTCCAGCGCCTGCGCCACGTTCGCCGGCAGAACCGGGTCCGAGGCCCACAGCAGCACGTTCCCCGTCCGCGCCTTCAGGGCCGGACGCGCTGTCACGATGGGATCCATGTACCTTCTTTCGACCCTGGGCCGCGGACCCTTTAGCACCCCGTGGTGATTCCACTCGCCCAACGGCGCCCGGGCGGCTCATTCCGTATATAGCCCCGGGCTTGCCCGGGGTCTTCCCGGCAGGGGTTGCGGGGTGTCGGACACCTCCGTACACTCCATCGGCATGCAGACAAAGGGGATCCATCTCGCCTGGACCGCCTACGGCACCTGGCTGCCCGGCGACCCGCGGGGCCACTGGTCGGCCCTGTTCGATCTGTACGGACGCCTGGCTCGGGCGGGCCACCAGCTGAATCTGCCCGACCCGACGACGCTGGCGCACGCTCGCCAGGAGATGAGCGAAGAGCCCAAGCTGCTCGATCCCGTCGAACAGATGCTGGTCGGGGCGATGATCGGCGGGTTCATCACGGGGGAAGGGCCCGCCGCACCGTGGGCGCAGGCCGGCTATCCGACTCCACTGGAAGCCTGGGCCCTGGCGGTCGAGCGGACCCACGTGCACATGCTGATCGCCCCGCCGCCCAGGAAGGTCGGTGGCGTCGTCGGGCGGGTCAAGGGGACGAGCAGCTCGGCCCTGCGCAAGCTGCCGGGCAACCGCGCCCGCCGCCGCATCTGGACGACGGGGTATTGGAAGGCGTTTCTCTACGACGACGCCGCGGTGCGGGCCGTGCAGGACTACATCGAGCAGCACAACGTGCGTCGGGGGTTCGGGCGGAGGCGGTTCGACTTCGTTGGGCCTGTCGAATGATGCACCCGTCGGGGTGTTCGAAGACCCCGGGCAAGCCCGGGGCTATATACCGAAAGACCCCGGGCATGCCCGGGGCTATATGAAGAACCTGCCGAGGGTTACTCGGTCGCGGGTTCGGGGGCGGCGGGGATGTCCAGGAACGTCACGGTCATGCCGGGGCGGGCGCCGATGCGGCGCCAGGTGCCGGCGGCGGTTTCCAGGACGTACTGGCTGGGGCCGGCGGAGGTGTACCGCGTGCGGGGCCGGGAGGGGTCGGGCTCGACGGGCATGGTCGCCAGGTTCAGGATCCGCCCCTGGGCGTCGAGGAAGGCGATGTCGATGGGGACCAGGCAGTCCTTCATCCAGAAGGTCTGCTCGGTGGCGCGGTCGAAGACGAAGAGCATGCCGGTCTCGGGCTCGATGTGCCCCCGGCCGCTCAGGCCGCGGGTGCGCGAGATGACGTCGTCGGCGACCTCGACGAAAAAGGTGTGCCCGTTGACGACGACGCGGGGGTTGGCCGGGTCGTCGTCACAGCCGCCGGCCGACAGGGCCAGCACCAGCGTCAGGGCCATCAGGCACAGGGGCATCAGGGCGTCGGCGTGCATGCGCGCATCCTCGGCAGGACGGTGGCGAACAGTTCGTCGACCAGCTCCAGCGGCAGGCCGACCACGTTGGAGAAGCTGCCCTCGACGGCGGTGACGAAGGCGTCGCCGGCGTCCTGGATGCCGTAGGCACCGGCCTTGCCCTCCCAGGCGCCCGAGGCGATGTAGGCGTCCATCTCGGCCTCGCTCATGGCCCGCATGCGGACGAGGGTGGCCTGCGAGCCGATCCAGCGGCATCCCCCGGGGCCCAGCAGGGCCACGCCGGTGATGACCGCCTGGTCGGTGCCGGCCAGGGCCTGCAGGACGCGGCGGGCGTCGGCGGCGTCGGCGGGCTTGCCGAAGATCCGCTCGCCCAGGGCCACCACGGTGTCGGCACCCAAGACGGGCTTGCGCCAGCCGGTGGCATCGGCGACGCTGCGGGCCTTGAAGTAGGCCAGCGCCTCGGCCTGCTGGGCGGGGCTGAGGTGCTGCTCAGGCGTGGGCGGCTCGGGGACCGGGGGCGGCACGACCTCGAAGCTGTAGCCCGCCTCGCGCAGCAGCTGCTGGCGCCTGGGCGACTGGCTGGCGAGGATGAACGGCGTATGGTGGCGGGTTGTCTGCACGGCTGTCCCCCCTGTCGACGAACCGGCTGGGGGCCGGTGGAAAGGGTCTATTGTAGCGGCAAATCCCCCGACGACCCATGCTCCGATTGCGTTTTCTTCGCCAGCCGGATGTCCCGCCCCCGGCGGTAGCGGACGACCCCGACGTAGGTCAGCCAGTACGCCAGGGCCCCCGCCGCCAGGCCCATCAGGATGCTGCCGACCCAGAGGGGCACGGCCACCTCCTTGGCGAAGTCCCAGGGGGCGAGGAACCGCTCGAACCAGCCGGTGTTTCGGCTGAAGAGCACTCGTACCTGCTGCTCCCACCACCGCAAGGGCTTGCCTTCCCAGCCCGGCAGCAGGGCGGCGCCGAGGCGGTAGCTGGGGTAGTAGATCGGCACCAGCGTCAGGGGGTTGCTGGCCCAGACGAAGGGGATGCCCACCAGCTTGTTCGCCTGCAGCAGCGTCGCCAGGGCCACCACCAGCACCATCTGCAGGCCGATCGTCGGGGTGAGGGTGACGAACACCCCCACCGCCACCCCCAACGCAATGCGGTGCGGCGTGTCGTCCACGTGCAGCACGCGGTAGACCACGAAGCGAGGGATGCGCCGGTACAAGGCGCGAAATCGTTTCCAGACCGTTCGTCGCCGCACGGGGCCTCTCCAAGTTCCGCCCCGCCACAAACCGGGGCGCTGAGCGAACCCTCACTAATACCACATGCCCGTCGCCAGTCCAACAGCCCACTTGGGCCCGGGCAAGCCCTTGCCGGCCGGCCCGGCCCGCCATAAGATGCCCCTACACAAGGAGGGCTCCATGGACCATCCGCCAGCCGCCGCGGGCGTCTCGGCCCGGTTCGCCGACCTCGCCGGCCAGTCGGCCATCGTCACCGGCACCAGCCAGGGCATCGGCGTGGGCCTCGCCGAGTTCCTGGGCGCTCAGGGCATGCGCCTGACGCTGGCCGCCCGCAGCGCCGACGCCGGCCAGGCCGTCGCCGACCGCCTGGCTGCCCAGGGCATCCAGTGCCAGTTCGTCCCCGCCGACCTCGCTCATCCCGAGCAGGCCCAGGCCGTGCTGGCCGCCGCCGTCGAGCGGTTCGGGCGGGTCCACCTGCTGGTGAACAACGCCGCCAATCTCCGCAGCCGACCTTTCGAGAAGCTCGATGCCGAGGCCTTCGCCGCCGGCCTGGAGACCAACATCCGCATCCTCTACCACCTCAGCCATGCCGTCACGCTGCACATGATCGAGGCCGGCGGGGGCTCGATCGTCCACATCTCCAGCGTGGGCGGCCTGCGGGCCCATCGCGGCCTGAGCGGCTACGACGCCTCCAAGGGCGCCATGGACGCCCTGACCCGCTCGATGGCCGTCGACCTGGCGCCCCACGGCATCCGCGTCAACGGCGTGGCCCCCGGCGCGACCCTGAGCAAGCCCGACAACCCCCGCCTCCGCGAGGTCGAGGCCGACCGGGCCCGCTACATCCCCCTGGGCCGATTCGCCCGCAACGAGGATGTCGCCGCCGCCGTGGCGTTCCTGGCCAGCGACGCCGCCGCCTACATCACCGGCCAGATCCTCTACGTCGACGGCGGCCTGACCAGCCAGCTGACCCCCCCGGGCATCTTCGTCTGAGCCCTCGGTACATAGCCCCGGGCTTGCCCGGGGGCTTCGGAGAAGAAACAGCGAAGACGGGCCACAGAGGACACAGAGGACACAGAGCAAGAAGCACAGAGGTTTCTTGAGGTCCAGACATATGGCCCCAGGCTTGCCCGGGGTCTTCGGGGGCGGGGTTGGGTTGGGCCGACATCGCACCGCCCGGCCGAGAACCCCACGGATTGCATCCGTGGGCTTGGAGAAACGCGCCACCGGCGCGGGCCCTGCCCGCCCCCCTGTAAGGAGACACGTCATGGCCCTGACGATCCAAGCCGTGCAGACGTTCCTCACCCAGCCGCTGGCGAACACGCAACGGCTGATCGTGGTCAAGGTGCTCACCAGCGAGCCGGGGCTCTACGGCCTGGGCTGCGCGACCTTCACGCAGCGCCACCGGGCCGTGCAGGCCGCCCTGGAGCACCACCTCGGGCCGCTGGTCGTCGGGCAGGACCCGGCCAACATCGAGGACCTCTGGCAGGCGATGATGGTCAACGGCTACTGGCGCAACGGGCCGGTGCTCAACAACGCCATCAGCGGCATCGACATGGCCTTGTGGGACATCCTGGGCAAGCGGGCCAACCTGCCCTGCTACGCCCTGTGGGGCGGGCGGTGCCGTCCGGCGGCCGCCGTCTACGTCCACGCCAACGGCGCCGAGCCGGCCGAGGTCGCCGACCGCGTCCGCGAATTCCAGGCCAAGGGCTTCCGTTACGTCCGCGCGCAACTGTCGGGCTACCAGGGGCCTGACCGCGCCGCCCTGCGCCCGCCGGGGGCGCCGGTGGGGGCCTACTTCGACCCGCGGGAGAAGCTCCGGTCGATCCCGAGGCTGTTCGAGCACCTCCGGGCCAACCTGGGCGAGGAGGTCGAGCTGCTCCACGACGTGCACGAACGGCTCACCCCCATCGACGCCGTGCAGCTGGCCAAGGCCCTGGAGCCCTACCGCCTGTTCTTCCTGGAGGACCTGCTGGCCCCGGAGGACAACGAGTGGTTCTCGATCCTCCGCAGCCAGTGCGCCACACCGCTGGCCATGGGCGAACTGTTCAACCACCCCGCCGAGATTACCCCGCTGGTGGCCAATCGGCTGATCGACTTCATCCGCGTGCACGTCTCGCAGATCGGCGGCATTACCCCGGCCATCAAGCTGGCGCACCTGTGCGAGGCCTTCGGCGTGCGGACGGCCTGGCACGGGCCCGGCGACACCTCGCCGGTCGGCATGGCCGCCAACGTCCACCTCGACGTGGCGATGCACAACTTCGGCATCCAGGAGTGGGCCTTCCGCCAGCCCGTCGAGGAGGAGATGTTCCCCGGCACGCCGCAGCTGCGCGACGGCTACGCCTGGCCCAACGATCGGCCCGGCCTGGGCATCGACTTCGACGAAGCCCTCGCCGCCAAGCACCCCCCCGACGACCTCAACCCCACCTGGACCGTCGCCCGGACACCCGATGGCACACTCTGGAGACCCTAGGAGCTTACGGGCCCTGCCCCAACCCCGCCGCCCCCCTTCTCCAAGCCCACGGATGCAATCCGTGGGGGTCTCGGTCGGGCTGCGCGCTATCGACCCGACGCCCCCCCGGCGGCGGGCGCCGCCCCACAAGGGACCTGGCGCCGCCCCCGAAGACCCCGGGCAAGCCCGGGGCTATATACCAAGAGACCCCGGGCAAGCCCGGGGCTGTATGCAGAGGCGTGCCCCTTCGCGCCGGGCGCCCGAACCGCTATCATGCCGGCCAACTCTGACGCGAAGGGAGTCGCCATGCCGCCGATGAACGTCCTGCTGATCACCAGCGACCAGCACCGCTGGGACGCGATGGGCTACAACAACCCCGCCCTGCGGACGCCCCACCTCGACGCCCTGGCCGGGCGCGGGCTCATCGCCGACCGGGCCTACACCTGCAACCCCGTCTGCACGCCGGCCCGCGTGAGCATCCTGACGGGGCAGTACCCCTCGCGGCATGGCTGTTACACCATCGGCACGAGCCTGCCGATGGGCTACCCGACCGTGCCCGACGTGCTCAACGACGCGGGGTACTTCACGGCCCTGTGCGGCAAGGCGCACTTCCAGGAGTGCACCAGCCAGCCGTTGGGGCCCTCGGGCAGCTTCGAGGCCCCGCCGCACATCTACGACTTCGACTTCTTCGCCCGCTGGAACGGGCCCTACTTCGGCTTCCGCCACGCCCGGCTGGCCATCGACCACTCCAACAGCGTCAACGCCGCCAGCATGCACTACGGCCTATGGCTGCGGGAGCAGGGCATCGACCCGTCCAAGTACTTTGGCCGGGGGCAGTACGCCGACTTCGGCCGTTGGGATCTGCCCGAGGAGTTCCACAACTCGCGCTGGACAGCCGATGAGACGATCGGTGCCATCGACCGCGCCCGCTCGGCCAATCAGCCCTTCTTCATCTGGTCGAGCTTCCAGGACCCGCACAACCCCGTGGTGGCCCCCGAACCGTGGGCGAGCCTCTACGACCCCGCCGACGTGCCCGCCTACGGCCTGCGCGAGGGCGAGTTCGACGACAAGCCCCCCTTCTACCGCGCGATCCAGCAGTGCACGCCCACTGGCGACGCCGACCTCGACACCGACAAGAACTGGTACTGCGTCCGCGGCCTGGAGCAGATGGACGACGCCGCCACCCGCAGGCTGACGGCCATCTACTGGGGCATGGTCAGCCTGATGGACCACCACATCGGGCGCATCCTCCGCAAGCTCGAGCAGGACGGGCTGATGGACAACACGATCGTCGTCTTCACCACCGACCACGGCGACTACCTGGGCAACCACGGCCTGTGGTGGAAGGGCCTGCCCACCTACGAGGACATGCAGCGGATCCCCTTCGTCATCTACCACCCCCATTGCCGCACGCCCGGAGCCCGCACGCAGGCCCTGCAGAGCCTCGTGGACATCGGCCCGACGATCCTGGCCGCCGCCGGCGCCGCCGTGCCCGCCGGCCTGCAGGGCGTCAACCAGCTGTCCGCCTGGACCGACCCCGCCGTCGCCGCCCGCGACTGGGCCATGGTCGAGTACCGCCCCACCGAGGGGGCCTTCATGCAGAAGACCCTCGTCACCGACCGCTGGAAGCTCGTCGTCTACCACGACCGCAGCTACG
>JAWLCG010000090.1:0-14421 GCA_041687295.1 Phycisphaerae bacterium
GGACGACATCCGCACGCTGCTGGAGCCGTAGGGGCCGTTGCGGAGCCCGCCGAGGTCGCGTATAGTCTGGCGGACACCCCGCGACCGCCGGCGGGGGCCGGCCTGAGTAGAGGAGCAGCCCATGGACAGCACCTGGACCGCCAACGCCACCGCCTTCGAGAGCCCTGACGGGCGGCGGGTCGTCGTGGTGCACAACCCCTTCGACCGCACCGAGCGCCTCACGCTGCAGGCCGGCGAGACGACCCTCGCCCTCGACCTGCCCGCCGAGAGCCTCAACACGGTTGTGGTGTAGATCCCCCGGACGTGAAGGAGGCGAGGCGATGGCCCTGGTGAAGGTCGGCTTCATTGGCTGCGGCAACCACGCGCGGACGAACCTCTACCCGGCCCTGCGGCTGGCGGACTGCGAGCTGCTGGCCGTCGCGGACCTGCATGCCGAGCGGCGGGACTGGGCGGCCCGCGTATTCGGCGCCCCCCGGGCCTACGACGATTACCGCAAGCTGCTGGCCGACGAGCCCGACCTGCAGGCCGTCTTCATCAGCGGCCCGCCCGCCCTGCACCACGAGGCCGGCATCGCGGCGATGGAGCGCGGCCTGGACGTGATGGTCGAGAAGCCGCCCGCCCCCTCGCTCGAGGCCACGCTCGAACTGCAGCAGGTCAGCCGACGCACTGGCCGGCGGTGCTGCGTCGCCTTCATGAAGCGGTTCGCCCGCCACTACGTCCGTGCGCGGGAGCTGGCAACGGCGCCCGAGTTCGGCCGGCCCACGCACCTGCTGATCCGCTACTCGTACAACACGCCCCGCATGGGCATCGACAGCATGCTCACGACCATGTGCACCCACGCGATCGACCTGGCCCGGTTCTTCATGGGCGACGTCGTCCGCCTGCAGGTCGAGCGCGGCGGGCTGGAGGACGTGCTGCAGTTCCTGGTGAACCTCCGCTTCGCCAGCGGGGCGGCCGGCACGCTCGTCATGTCCAGCCAGGCGCCCGGCGTTCTCGAACGGGTCGAGCTGACCGGCCAGCGGGCGATGGTCACCGTCGAGGACCTGACGCGCCTGGAGTATTTCCCGCCCAGCGACAGCTCCTGGACCCCGCCGCAGCGGATCGTCCAGCAGCCCAACATGGCCCTGCAGACGCTGGACAACCAGAGCATGGAGCTGCAGGGCTACCTCGGCGAGGTGCGGGCCTTCGTCCGGGCCGTCGGCGGCGGCGACGCGGGGGCCCTGGCCACCATCGATGACGGCGTGGCGGCCATGCGGATCGCGGATATCCTGGCCAGCGACCCCGCCGGTCCGGTAGACTGCAGCTGACAATGACAGCCCGTAGGCCGGACGCAGTCCGGCTGGGTGACAGGCCGGATGTGGCGCCAAGGCCCAGCCGGACTGCGTCCGGCCTACTGTGGACGGCCGGGCTGAGGATGCACAGACCAAGGAGCGAGCGAGCATGAGCAGTTTTGGCGCGATCGTGCGCGGCATGGCGGCTGTGATAGCGGTGGGGGCCCTGGCCCTGACGGCGACGGCCCAGAGCGAGGACGGCGGCATGGTCCCGACCGGGCGCATCGGCGTGGGCCTCGAGGGCCCCGGCGGGCGGAGCCTCTCGCTGGTGGACGCGGCCAAGACCTCCACGCCCTGGCGGCCCATCGGCGAGGGCGAGCTGCCCAAGGACGAGCACGGCTGGCCCCTGGCGGACGCGCAGGTGGTCTTCTTCGACCTCCGCCCGACCTACGCCTGGGCCCCGCCCGCCGACGACCCCGACGCCTACCAGATCGACGTCAGCGGCACCTACAAGCTCAGCTTCACCGGCAAGGCCGATCTGTCCAGCGTTGAGGAGCCGGCCAGCTGGCACGTCGAGAACCAGCAGTACGACCCGGCCACCAACCGCACCACCGCCGACGTCGTCATGCACGCCGGCGGGGGCCTGCTGTACGTCCGCTTCACGAACACCGACGGCGGGGTGAAGGACGTCCGGCTGATCCGCCCGGGCTACCCGGCCGACACGCAGGAGGTCTTCCATCGGCCCTTCCTGGAGGCCCTGGCGCCCTTCCCGGTGCTGCGGTTCATGGACTACACGCACACCAACAACGACAATCCGCCCTTCGACGCCGCCGACAACGTCACCGACTGGGCCGACCGGAAACAGCCCGACGACGCCACGATGTCCGCTGACACCACCGGCGACGGGCGGACCAGCAGCGGGGCGGCCTGGGAGTACGTCGTCGAGCTGGCCAACGCCTGCGGCAAGGACATCTGGATCAACGTCCCCGTCGCCGCCAGCGACGACTACGTCCACCAGCTGGCCGAGCTGCTCTGCCGACGCCTGCGCCCGAAGGTGGCCGTCTACTTCGAGTACTCCAACGAGACCTGGCACGCCGGCTTCGACCAGGGCGTCTACAACCGCAAGGCCGCCGCCGCCGAGGTCGCCCGCGGCGAGTCGAACCTCAACTACGACGGGCGCGACGACGTCGAGGTGCTCAACGCCCGCCGGCACGCCCGCCGAACGCTGGAGATGGGGCAGATCTTCGCCGAGGTCTTCGGGGCCGACTCGATGGGCACGCGCGTCCGGCCGGTGCTGAGCTGGACCAAGGGCCAGCCCGCCGAGATCGCCGACATGCTCAAGTTCGTCACCGACAACTACGGCCCGCCGGCGGACTACTTCCAGGCCATCGCCACCACGGCCTACATCACCTACGGCCGGCCCGACCCGGAGGACACCGTCGACGACGTGCTCGACCAGATGCTCGCCAACGCCGACCGCGACGCGCCCCGCTGGGACGCCGTCGCCGACCTGTGCGACGAGCACGGCCTGGAGCTCTACGTCTACGAGGGCGGCTCGAACACCGCCCCCGGCTTCAACCACACCAACACCGCCATCGCCGCCCGCATCGGCGCCGAGCGGAGCAAGCGGATCGCCCAGATCATCCAGCACCACATCCGCGACAATTTCTTCGCCCGCGGCGGCGACCTGTTCATGTACTTCACCCTCAGCAGCGCCTACAGCCGCCACGGCTGCTGGGGCCTGACCGACGACATCACCCAGCCCCGCCGAAACCACAAGTACCAGGCCGTCGTCGAGCTCATCGAGCAGGGCCGGGCGGCCCAGGCCAACCCGGCCCCATAGGAGTCCTCCCATGCTGACCCTTGAGACTGCATCCTCCGGACGGGCGGTGGAGCCCCTGGAGAAGGTCACCGTTTCGGCCGACGCGGCCGGCACGCTGGTCGTCCTGGACGGCCAGGGCCGTGAGTACCTTCGGCGCCGGGCGGGCCGGCGCGTCGCCTTTGCGGCGGCCGGCGCCCTGGGCCGCCACGAGGTCCGCCTGGAGGACGCCGAGGGGCGCCTGATCGAGCGGACCGAGTTCCACGTCGACTGCCAGACCGCCATCGAGGACGCCGGCGGGCGGTTCCGTCGGCTGCTGGAGATGCTCTACTGGACGATGCGGCGGGGCGGCATCGACTGCTGCCCCTACCAGGGCAAGGTCTACGAGTACTTCGTCTGCTGGCTGCGCGACCACGTGCATACGCTCAAGGGCATGAAGTACTTCTACCCCAACCTCAAGAGCGCCATCGAGCTCTACCGCGACAGCCAGCGCGACGACGGCATGATTTGGGACAACGTCTACCGCCGCAGCCCCGAGGCGAACTGGTTCGACCACATCTTCAGCTACGGCGACTTCATTCGGCCGTTCAGCAACGGCACGCACGAGTTCAAGCGGATCCCGGTCGAGAACGACGTGGAGTACCTCTACGTCGAGGGCCTCTACTACACCTGGAAGGCCACCGGCGACGATGCGTGGATGGCCTCGATGCTCGACAGCGCCGTGCGGGCCTTCCGTTACAGCACCACCAGCCCGTACCGCTGGAGCGAGACGTTCGGCCTGCTCAAGCGGGGCTACACCATCGACACCTGGGACTTCCAGACGGCCGAGGACGCCGCCCGCACGGGCCATGCCATGGTCATCACGCTGGACAAGACCCGCTTTGGCGTGATGTTCGGCGACAACACGGGTTTCGCCGTCGGCTGCGACTACCTGGCCGAGATGCTCGACTACGCCGGCCGATCCGAGCAGGCCGAGGAGTTCGCCACACTCGGCGCCGAGATCCGCCAGCGGCTGGACGAAATCGCCTGGAACGGGCAGTTCTTCACCCACCACGTACCGGAGGACCCGTCCGTCCAACGCGACCTGGGCGTCGACGAGAGCCGGCAGGTCTCGCTGAGCAACGCCTACTCGATCAACCGCGGCGTCCGCGAGGAGCAGGCGCAGGCGATCATCCGGACCTACCAGCGGATCCGCCGGCAGATGCCCGCCGGCTCGCCGGGCGAGTTCTACCAGATCTACCCGCCGTTCGAACGTGGCTTCGGCGGGCACAACGCCAAATGGGAGTACATGAACGGCGGCGTGACGACCATCGTCGCCGGCGAATTGGCCCATGGGGCGTTCGAACATGGCTTCGAGGACTACGGTGTGGACATCCTGCGGCGGGTGGCTGGCTGGGGCGAGGCCCACAACGGCTACTTCGACTGCTGCCTCCGCGGGGCACCGGCCGAGGCCCCCAAGCGGACCTTCCAGACCCTCGACCTGCGCGGGTCGGCCAACGTGGACTTCGTCGGCGGGCCGGACCGCGAGGTCACCGGCTGGCTGGGCGTGGCCGACAACGACCTGGCCGGCATGCCCACGGGCAAGCGGCGCTTCTGCGAGGTGCCCTTCGACGTGATCGACCCGGCCCGCAACGGCCGGCGGGCGTGCATTGGCCTGGCCGACAAGCCCGGGTACGCTCTGCAGGCGGCCCTTGAGGTCGGGGCCAAGGCCCGGTCGCTCTACTTCCTGCACACCGCCTCGGGCTCCGGGCCGGTGGGCACGATCACGCTGGAGTACGCCGACGGCACCCGGACGACCCGGCACGTGGTCGTCGGGCGCAACGTGGGCCACTGGTGGATGCCCCAGTCGCCCGACAACGGCCGGCACGGCATCCCCCATTGCCAGGTCGCCTGGCGGGGGCCCAACGCCACCTTCCCCAACGTGGGCGTCTACGCCTACGGCCTGGACAACCCCCAGCCCGACAAACGGATCGAGCGGATCGTCCTGGAGGGCGCCCGCGACAGCGGCCACTGGTTCGTCCTGGGCGTCACGCGGAGCGATGCCGAGGTCTTCTTCCCACCCTCCGACGTGAGCTTCGGCATCCCGGACAACTGGGGCGCGGCGGCCGTCGCGTACGCCCTCATCGAGGGCCTGGCCGGCGTGAAGGACGCGGGCGTCGCCTTCGACCGCGCGGAGCTCAGCCCCCGCTGGTCGGCCGCCGAGGTCCGCAACGCCGGCGTCACCATCAAGTACCCCGCCTCGGACGGCTACGTTCGCTACCGCTACGCCCAGAACGCCCGCACGGGCGCCTTGACCCTCGAGTTCACCGGCACGGCCGATCGGACCGACGTTGCCATTCTTCTGCCCGCCGGCGCCCGAAAGCCCAAGGCCCTGCGCGTCGATGGTCAGGACACGCCCGTCCGCACGCGCAAGGCCGGCAAGAGCCTCTACGCCCTGGCCGAAGTCGTCGGCGTAGGCCGACACGAGGTGGTGGTGACCCTGTAGACCGCCTGGCGATCGCCTGTGCGGATGGTTGCCGGCTGCGAACGTCTTCGGCGGCTCTCGTGACGCGCAGCGGTCTGTCGCGGGGCGGCGAGCCCGGGGGTCCGGCACGCCCTCGGCGGCGCCGGGGGGCTACAGCCGGGCGATGGGGCGGATGTGTTGGCCGGCGTCGGCGAGGTCGAGGGGGCTGTCGGCGTCGAATTCGAAGATCGCGCCGCGGGCGTGGTCGCAGGCCAGGATGATCTGGCGGTCGGCGACGATGGCGTAGCCGTCGTCCTGGGGCTGATGGCCGTTGATGAACCAGGTGGCCTCGAGCCGCTCGGCCAGGGCGGTCAGCAGCGGCTCGTCCTGGCGCCGGCCCCAGACCAGCTCGTAGACGCTGCCGCCGCGGCGGAGGTCGTCGTCCTCGTAGGGCCGATGCAGCACCGACAGGTCCACCAGGTCCTCCCGGCCCGGGGAGGGCAGCGAGTGGCTCAGAAACGCCCCGTTGGGGCACCGCCCGGCCAGCGGCAGGGCCAGCAGCAGCTCGCAGATGGCCTGGTACACCTCGTCGGTGTCGCTGGTGAAGGCGTGCTCGAGGCCCTGGCGGAAGGCCTTGCACTGGCCAAGCCCCTCCTTGGCGATCTCGTTGCCGGTGACCTGGGCGATGTCGTGATTGGCCAGCAGCATGTGCACCTGGCCGGGATGCTGGGTCTTGAGCCGGGCGATCCGCATGAGCAGCTCGAAGCTGCGGTCGCCGCCGGCCTCGTCGGTGGGCCCGCCGTGGATCACCTCCTGCAGCACCAGCATGCGGTGCGCGTCGGCCGGCAGGCGGGCGTGGGCCAGGACCTTGACGAGGTTCTGCCGGTAGCCGTGCAGGTCCCCGCAGACGATCAGGTGGTCGTCGGGTTCGAGGGCCAGCACGTTGCCCTCGCGGCGCGGGTCGTCCTGGAAGAGGCGGGCGGCCTTGCGGAAGGTCTCGGCGACCGGATGGGCCATGGGGTCCTCCGTGGCGGTGACGGATGGGCGGCGGCGCGGGTCAGGCCGGCGGGGCCTCGCCGTCGCCGGTGCCCTCGGCCAGGCCGCGGGCGCGGCGGATCTGGAGCTGGACGACTTCGAGGCGGGCGAGCACCTGGGCCATGCTGGCGGGCCGATGGCTGGGCTGGTGCTCGACGCAGTCGTTGACCAGCTTGGTCAGGGCGGCCGGCGCATCGGCGGCGAACTCCTCGATCGCCTTGGGCCGACGCGAGTCGAGCATCTGCCGGCCGGGCTTCATCTGGGGCAGCACGGTGCTGATCGCCTGACCGGTGAGGGTCCAGTAGAGCGTCGCGCCGAAGTTGAACACGTCGGTCTGGAACGTCAGCGGGTCGCGGTAGACCTGCTCGGGCGCGATGTAGTCCGGCGTGCCCTGGACGCGCTGCTTGACCGTGCCGACGGGGCAGCCCTGGCCCAGGTCGATCACCTTGACCGACCCGTCGGGGGCCACGATGATGTTGTTGGGCTTCATGTCGGCGTGCAGGAAGCCCTGGCGGTTCATGTAGTCGATCGCCTTGGCGACCTTCAGGAAGATTCGGATCGTCTCGAGCAGTTCGGCGGGGCGGCTCTGCTGGAGGCTGGTGCCGGGGCAGAACTCCATGAACAGGTGCACCTCGCGGAGGCGCATCCAGCTCTTGATGCGGCGGATCTCCAGGCAGCGGCGGATGGCCGGGTGCTCGAGCTGGCTGGCGATGGCGTACTCGTTCTCGGCCTGCTCGATGAAGCGGTGGTCCTCGTGGCTGCGCTTGACGACCCGTTTGAGCGCATAGACCTGGCCCGTCCGCTGGTCACGCACGGTCCAGATGGTGCTGCGGGCACCGCTCCCAAGGTACTCCAGAACGTGGTACCCGGGCACGTGTAGCGCTTTGTCTGTCGACATTCTCGGGCGGTATGAATCCAGAATGAGGCCAGTCAGGCCTTTGCGTCGCCCCCATTGTAGTGAATCGCCCCAGCCAGGTCGATGCAATCCCTGGGGGCCCAAACGAAACCGCCGGGGCGGTCGACGACCGCGCCGGCGGCGGAAGATCGAGGCTGGGGCGTCGCGAACCGGACGTCTACGGCATCAGGCGGGCGCGGAAGGCCGCCACCGGGAACTGCTGGCCGGGGCACGGGGCGCCGGTGAGCTCACCGTGGAGGTACACGTGCTCGCTGTGGATGCCGAACTGCTGCTGCAGGGCCCGCACCAGGGCGACCAGGCTCTCCATCTGCTGGCCGGAGGGGGCCTGCGCGAGCGTGTCGCCCATGACGCAGATGCCGATGCTCTGGGCGTTGTAGGGGCTCTCGCCGGCGGCGGGCACGTGTTGGCCGGGGGACTGGCCACGCCAGCGGGCGGTGGTCTCGATGGTGCTGCCGCCGTGGGCGGCCGGGGCGTCGCTGATGAGGAAGTGCCCGCCCTCAATGGGGGTGCAGCCCTCGGTGCAGACGCTGTCGTGGATTACGATGTAGCGCCACCGCTGGGGCTGGGGCGGCACACGGGCGCTGTAGAGGGCCTGGAGGCTGGCCTGTTCGAGCGGGGTCTGGGCCTCGCGGGCCGACAGGGCCAATGCGACGGCCGGGCGGGGCGGGGAGGTCTCCAGCAGCAGCAACACCCCCGTGCCGATCGTCATCGCCCCGACAAGGGCCACCAGCGTCTTGATCGTCCGTGATCGTGGCATTCCCGGTTCACCCAACAGGATGGTCGCGCTCCTGGTACGGTTCCTTTAGTATCAAACCTATCGGCCAGCGGCAAGCGATTTATGCGGTCAAAATCGGCTGGCGCCATGGTTTGCCCAGCCCGGCCGGCACGGAAACCGCTGCCGCTACAATACAGTCTAGATTACGGCAAGGTCCCGATCCACCGGTAGGGCGGATTCGCAGGGCGGCGGCAGGGCGGCGACCGTCAGTGCGTCGATGCGTCACCGCGTCAATGCGTCAATGCGCCACATGGGGGAGGGGGCGTTGAGCCCCCGGTAATGCACCCCGTACGAGAAGCCCACGCAAGGCATTGCGTGGGCGTGGAGGGAGCCTCACGTCAACCGCCCGGCGCCTGCGAATCCCATTGTTGCAGGCGCTACAATCTCTTACGCAGTGACGCAGTGACACAGTGACGCAGTGACGCGGCGACGCACCGACGCCTCATACCGACTCGGGGGCCTCGACGACGCCGAGCTGGACGAGGGCGGCCTGGGCGGCGAGCTGCTCGGCCTGCTTTTTGGTGTTGGCCCAGGCCGTCGGGAAGCGCTGGCCGCCGATGACGACGCCAACCTCGAAGGCCCGGGCGTGGTCGGGGCCCTTCTCGTCGAGCAGCTCGTAGATCGGCGTGAGGTTCCACTGCCGCTGGGCGTACTGCTGCAGGGCGCTCTTGTAGTTGTGGGCGAGCTGGTTGGCGACGATGGCCCGCACCTTGGGCTCCATCGTGCGGTGGATGAACGCGCCGGCCGGCTCGATGCCTCCGTCGAGGTACACCGCGCCGATCAACGACTCCAGCACGGCGGCCGCTACGCTGTCGGGCAGCGTGTGGGCCTCGATGCCCTTGCCCAGGAACAGCAGCTGGGTGATGCCCAACTCGTCGCTGACCTCCGCGCAGGTCCGCCGCGAGACGACCGCCGATTTGATCTTGGTCATCTCGCCCTCGTGGAAGTCCTCGTACTGGCGGTAGAGCAGCTCGCAGATGACCAGGCCCAGCACCGCGTCGCCGAGGAACTCCATCCGCTCGTTCGACTCGCCGCGCGTGTGGGCGCCGGAGGAGTGGGTCAGGGCCATGCGGAGCAGAGACTCGTCGGCGAAGCGGTAACCGATCGCCTCCTGGCAACGTTCGAGAATGGCATGTTCCACAAAAAATACCCCAGCGCGAGGCCCCGCGGGGCCGGCGCGGCTGGAGCGATTCTCCGGGGGCTCGCCGGGGGCGACATCGCCGGCCGGTGAGGCCCCGGGGGATCGCTCGGGTCCTGGGTCCTCGCGGGGCGCGGGTGACGACTCCCGCCGCTCGGCCACGAGGGATGCGCTATCCTACCATGCCCCCGCCGACGTGTCAAAGGGGCCCGTGGGGCGGGGGCAGCTCGCCCTGCCAGGCCGACCGGGCCTGGATGCGAAGGTGGGGCTTCGCTGGCGCTGCGCCCCAGCCTACGAAGACGGCCCGCGCCGTAGGCTGGGGCGCAGCGGAGCGGAGCCCCACCTTCTCGCTGGCTGGACCGCGCACTACGAGGCGCCGGCCTGGGGGCGCTGGTGCTGCTGGCGGAACTGCTCCATGCCGGGCGGGGGCGGGAAGAGGGCCTTGACCTCGACGTGGACGTCCTGGGCGCCCTGCTGGCGGAACATCTCCTCCAGGGCCAGGTACGCCCGGCGCTGGATCTCGACGGGCAGCTCGCGGTAGAGCTCGCGGGCGGCCAGCGGGGGCAACTCGCCCATCAGCAGGTTCATGGCCTGGGCGGCCTGGAGGTCCACGAAGTCCGGAAGCTGCAGCCGACGGGCGGTCACCTGCTCGCGGTGGTTCTGGTACATCCGGTGCGCCCGCTGCATGAGCGACTCGGCCCGCTCGTCGTCGCCGGTGACGGCCGAGACGTACGCCTGCCGGATGGCCGTGTTGAGCAGTTGCTCGACGGCCTGCTGGTGGGGCATCTCGCCTTCCTGGTTGAGCGTGTAGACCACGAACGGCTCGATGGCGAGTTCCCACTTGGGGTCGGTGAGGCGGTACTCGTCGCGGATGTACTTGAGCAGTTGCTCCCCCCGGGCCGGGTCCAGGAAGTAGTAGGCCTGGATCGCCAGGGTGAGGTAGTTCAGGTGGCTGCCCTCGAAGTGGATGTAGGTGGTCTCCGGGTCCTCTTCGCCCTCGATGGCCCGGCGGCGGAGGTTGCCGCCCCGCATCTCCGCGCGGAATTGCCTGCCCAGCAGGACGAACTCGGCGTTGGCGACGTCGACGAAGCCCATCTCCGGCTGCAGGTAGACGAAGGGCAGCTCGGGGTTGTTGCGGTCGTAGACCAGCGTCAGGTTGCCGTAGCCGGTAAGGGCCTTGAGGCTGTTGAGGATGTTGCGGTCGTTGTTGAGCGAGTTGACCGAGCCGATGTCCGTCTCGTTGCTGACGTGGTCGCCGTAGGTGCTCCAGTAGAGCGCGTGGGTCCAGGGCAGGCGCCAGTCGATGGGCCCGAATCGGCCGGTCATGGCCGCCATCCACTGCGGGTCCATGTGGTAGTGCTGGACGAGGGTCTGCCGACGGGCGAAGGCGAGGGTCTTGGCGCGCCCGGCGGCGTGGGCCGGGTCGGTCATCAGGGCCGCCAGCCGGCGCTCGCGGTCAGTGGTGGGGGCCTGCTCGGGCTGGCCGATGATCCGTGTGGCCGGGTCGTTCGCCCAGGCGTTGTAGGCGTCGATGAAGGCCAGGTCCGGCTCGAGGCCCTCCTTGGCCAGCTCAGCCAGGAAGGCCCGGGCCTCGGGGTCGGCGTTGAGCTGGGCCCGCGAGGCGGGCGCGTCGGCGATGGCGGCGATCCACTCGGCCATCGCCTCGGGCGATCGGCTGCGGGGCGGCCCGCCGAGCAGGCGGTGGAACTCCTTGGCCAGCGACTGCTTGTAGTACATGTGCATCTCGTCGGTCGTGCCGCCGATCTTCGAGAAGAACAGCCAGGACAGCTCGCGGTAGAGCTGCAGGTTCCGCGGGTTGTACGGGATGCCCCGGTCTCTCAGCAACTCGAGGCCCGAAGACACCCAGTGCCATCGCTCGGCGGGCATCTGGCTGGTGACCGAGAGGTTCCAGGCCAGGTTCCAGCTGTGGAAGACCCACACGCCGGGGAATCGCGGCTGGAGGCGGGTGATCAGCTCGGCCAGCTGCTTGGCGTCGTAGAGCTTGCCCTCCTGCTTGAGCTGCTGGCTGCGGATCCAGAGGTAGTCGATCGCCAGCGCCCGCAGGCCGCCGGGCATGGCTTGCAGCAGGGTCAGCTCGCTGCCGCTGCCGGGGGGCAGGTCCTCCAGCGGCACGATCTGCGCCTGCTGTCGGCTGGCCTGCAGGGGCCCCTGCAGCAGGGCCGCCCCGGTCAGGGCGACGCCGGCCAGGGCCAGGAAAACGATCTGGAGCAGCCTCTCTCGATGCACGGTCGGCACCTCTCTCGGGTGGAATCGCTCAGGCGGTCACGCCGGCCAGCTCGCGCCGGCTGAAGATCAGCCCGGCCAGCAGCAGGAACCCGGCCACCGGCAACAGCAGCAGGGCGGACATCCCCAGCGTGCCCCAGCTGATCAGCAGCCCCTCGGCGAACGCGTCGGTGGGGCTGCCGCGGTCGAAGTTCGGCAGCAGCACGTAGATGGCCTTGGCGGCGTAGTGGCCCACGAGCGTCCAGCCATCGGCGGCGGCGTTGAGCTTGGTGCTGTCCTGGATGAACGAGTGCGCCAGGCCAATCACGAACAGCACGAAGCACGCCAGCGTCGCGACGGGGAAGCTCAGGAAGCTGCTGGCCAGGATCGCCAGGCCCGCCAGGAACACCTGCAGCATGAGCATCTGGGCCATGCCGCGGACGAAGTTGCCCGTGAAGCCCGCGACGGGGTAGAGCACGAAGATCTCGTCGGCGGGCACGGCCACGCTGGTGCGGAAGTTGTTCGGCCCGCGCGGATCGACGTTATGGAACTGCACGATCATCCGCCCGTCGTCGCTGATGGCCTCGGGGGTGACCTGGATCGTGGCGCGGTCGCCCAGCGAGTCGCTGCGCTGGTAGACGTAGCCGCGGCTGGTCTGGGGGTTGGCGAAGACCCAGACGCTGTGCAGGATGTTGCCGGGCGGGTCCTCGGCCGTCGAGGCCTGGTAGGTGAACTGCACGTAGTCGGTCTGGTGGCTGGGGCGGCGCAGGCCGGTGAACTCCCACTGCAGCTGCTCCATGGGCCGGGCCGTCTGCACCGTGTGGGCGCCGCGCTGGCGGAGGGCGGCCAGGGCCTGGGCCTCGCCCTCGGACCCGCCGCCGAACTCGTCGGCCGCCCGCTGGCGCTGCTCGGGGCTCATCGACTGCCACCGCTGCTGCACGTAGCGCTCGATCCGCGGGTCGACCGGCTCGGGGCTGTGCTGCGTGCGGGCCGTCAGCACCTGCCGGCCCAGCATGTGCCGCTCCTGGTCTGGCGCGGGCCGATGGCTGACGTACTGCGTCATCGCGTAGACGCCCACGCCGACCAGGCCCACCAGCACCGCCTGCAGCAGCACCACGCCCAGCCACCGCCCCAGCACGTACTGCCAGCGCGATACGGGCTTGGTCATCGGCCCGAAGATCTGCCGCGTCTGCACCTCGCTGCTGATCAGGCTGCAGCCCAGCAGGATCGTCCACGCGCTGAGCAGAACGCCGGCCAGGCCCACGCTGTAGACCAGGAAGGTCTGCACCTGCGAGATCAGCGTGCCGCTGGCGGCGACCATGGGCGTCAGCACCACCACCGCCGCCAGCGCAATCCCGAAGACCGTCGTCACGCGGGCGCGGACGGCTTCGAGAAAGGTCTGTCGAGCTACGGGCCAGAAACCGAACATAGGCATTTCCGATTCTTGATTTTTGGTTTTCGATCGCACCCCGGCGGGGGCGGGGGAGCACGCGGGTCAGTCCTGCTTGTTCTGCTCCTTGTTGAGCAGCGAGTCGATCAGGCCGCGGTCGGGCTCGACCTTGGGCTTGGGTGGCTGGGCGGGCCTGGGCGGCTCGGCCGACGGCTCGGGCTTGGCGCGGGTGAGGTCCTCCAGGACCGTCTTGTCGACGGCCCGGGGCGGCTCGGGGGCCTCGGCGGGCTCTTCGGGCTCGGCCTCGGCGCGCTCGGCCTCGCCCCGCCCGGCCGCGACGAGCTGTTCGACGAGGGCCTCGGCCTGGGCCTCGCTCTGGCCGCGGAGGAACTCGGCGACCTCGCCGGTGGAGACGGCCCCGCCGGTGGCGGCCCGCTCGGACTGGGCCTGCTCGACGATCCGCAGGAACAGCGTCTCCAGCCGGTCGCGCGGGGCGGTAACCTCCAGCACGCTGCGGTCGGCCTGGGCGACGAGCCGGCGGATGCCCTCGATGGTGTCCGCGGGCAGTTGCTCGGCGATGATCTGCGTCAGGCCATGCTGGCGGAGCAGCTCGCTGACCTGCCCCTCGGCGCGGATCCGCCCGCCGTAGAGGATCGCCACGCGGTCGCACACGTCCTCCACGTCGGCCAGCAGGTGGCTGGAGAGGATCACCGTCTTGCCGCGCTGGCCCAGCTGGCGGATGAGGTCCTTGAACTGCCGGGCGCCCAGCGGGTCCATGCCGCTGGTGGGCTCGTCGAGGATCAGCAGGTCCGGGTCGTTGAGCAGGGCCTGGGCCAGGCCGATGCGGCGCTGCATGCCCTTGGAGTACTCGCCGACCCGTCGGCTGGCGACGGCGGACAGGCCGACCATCTCCAGCAGCATGTCGATGCGTTTGATCCGCTCGGCCCGCGGCTGGCGGAACAGCCGGCCGTAGTAGTCCAGCGTCTCCCGCGCGTTGAGGAACGGGTAGAGGTAGGACTCCTCGGGCAGAAAGCCGATCCGCGCCTTGGTGGCCACGTCGCTCGGCGGCAGGCCGAAGACGCGGATCGCCCCGCCGGTCGGGTAGAGCAGGCCCAGGATCATCTTGATCGTGGTGCTCTTGCCCGAGCCGTTGGGGCCCAGCAGGCCGAAGACCTCGTGCTCGGCGATCCGCAGGTCCAGATCGACCACGGCCGAGACCTTCGCCCGGTGCCAGAAGTCGCGGAAGACCTTCGTCACGCCCAGCGTCTCTACTACTGCGTTGCCTGTGTCTGCCATGCCGGGTCCCCGGGGGGAAGGGTTAATGGGTTAACTGGTTAACGGGTTAACGGGTCAATGGGCTCACTCGTAGGCCGGGTCGAGCGCCGGCGAGGCCCGGCGGCGAAGGCGACTG
>JAWLCG010000091.1:0-14288 GCA_041687295.1 Phycisphaerae bacterium
CTTCCAGAAGGAGAGCCTATCGCGCCACGCCGCACGAAGGAACGCTCCGAAGCTCTATGGGTCTCACCGCCAGAGGCGGTGGATTAAGCAACTAATTTATCGCATGGCCCCCCGGCAACACATAACAGGCGACTCGGCCAGGAGGAGCCGCCCGTGCCGTAAGGGCACCTTGGCGGCGCTCGGGTCGCTTTTCAGCGCCAGCGTTGCCCTGTCCTGGGCCAAGGTCTCTGGAGTGTACCATCCCTGCCGGGGGGCCTAAAGCGATAAATCCCGGGGGTTTGGGGGCTGGCCCCCATTCCTTTTCCTCAACTTCTTTGGATGGGATCCGCAAATGGTTTCGTCCGGTGTGAGCGTGGACGCTTTCTCTCTGAACCTCAAGACACCTCTGTGAGTCTTCTCTCTGTGTCCTCTGTGCCTCAGTGGCCCACCTACGCTGTTTTTTCTTCGCGAGGGCCCGGGCGCCTTCGCTGCCGGGCCTCGCTCCGCTCGACCCGGCCTACGATTCGACCCGGCTTACGGATAGACCCGCCCTACTCGCCGAGGCTGCGGATGGTCTCGCGGATGTCGCACATGCTGGTGATGCGCAGGCCGAACTTCTCGCCGACCTTGACGGCCTTGCCGAAGCCGATGGTCTTGTTGCGGATCATCAGCTCGAGCTCGTCGTCGAAGACCTTGTCGAACTGGATCATGGTGCCGGGGCGCATGTCCGTGACGCCGCGGACGTTCATCCGTTTGCCGGCGAGCTTGACGACGACCGGCACGGAGAGGCGCAGCAGCCGATGGACGTCCTTGAGGGACGGGCGACGGGTCTCGTGCTGCGTAGTGGCCGGGGCCATAGGAGAGGTTATCGGACAGAGGGGGCCTGGCCCTTCAGTCGGGCCGGCGCAAAAAGCGACGCGGCGGCCGCCGGATGAAGGGCGACCGCCGCGGGTTTCTGCGTACTGTCGGCCCGTCAGCCGGTATACCGGCCGATCAGCAGCGACACGTTGTGTCCGCCGAAGCCGAAGCTGTTGCTCATGGCCACCTGGATCGCGTGCTCGCGGGGGGTGTGCGGCACGTAGTCCAGGTCGCACTCGGGGTCGGGATCATCGAGATTGATCGTCGCGTGGACGACGTTCTCGATGATGCACTTGGCGACGGCGACGGCCTCGATGCCGCCGCTGGCGCCCAGCGTATGGCCGATGAAGCTCTTGGTCGAACTGACCATCAGGCCACTCTTGGCGTGGTCGCCGAAGACGGCCTTGATGGCGCGGGTCTCGGCCAGGTCGCCCAGCTCGGTGCTGGTGCCATGGGCGTTGATGTAGTCGACCTGCTCGGGGGCCACGCCAGCGTTGCGCAGGGCCTGCCGCATGGCCATGGCCGCGCCCTTGCCCTCAGGCTGAGGCGCGGTGATGTGCGAACCGTCGCCGCTGACGCCGTAGCCCAGCAGCTCGGCGTAGATCTTCGCCCCGCGGGCCTTGGCATGTTCGAGCTCTTCCAGCACGATCACGCCGGCGCCCTCGGCCAGGACGAAGCCATCGCGTCCCTTGTCCCAGGGCCGGCTGGCGTGGACGGGGTCGTCGTTGCGGGTCGAAAGCCCCCGCAGGGCACAGAAGCTGCTCAGACCCAGGCGGGTCAGGGCGGCCTCGCTGCCACCGGTGATGATCACCTCGGCCTCGTCGGCCCGGATGAACCGGAAGGCGTCGGCGATGGCATGGCCCGCGCTGGCGCAGGCCGTGGCCGTGGCGCTGTTGGGCCCCTGCAGGCCCCACAGGATCGAGACGTTGCCGCTGGCCGCATTGACCATCAGCTTGGGCACCGTGAAGGCGGAGACCTTCGACGGGCCCTTCTCGATCAGCCGCAGGTGCTGGCTCTCCAGCTCGCCCAGGCCGCCGATGCCGCTGCCGATGACCACGCCGGAGCGGAACGGGTCCTCCTGGTCGAACTGCAGCCCGCTGTCGGCGACCGCCTCGACGGCGGCGGAGACGGCGAACTGGGCGAACATGTCCAGCCGCTTGACCTCGCGCCGTTCGACGTGCGACTCGGGCGGGCCGGGGAAGTCCTTGACCTCCCCGCCGATCCGCGAGTCGTACGCGCTGGCGTCGAAATGGGTGATGGGCCCGACGCCGCTGCGTCCGTGCATCAGCCCGTCCCAGAAGCCGGCGACGTCCTGGGCCAACGGATTGACCGTGCCCAGACCGGTAATGACCACCCGACGCTTGGTCATGAGGTACGACGCTCCTTAGCAGCCCGTTGAAAAAGGCCAGCTGGCCTCGACGTTGGAGCAGTAGAGCAGCAGATCAGGAGACCGCAGGTGAGTGGGGCCCCGATCCAAGGGCGTTGTGCCACTTTCCAGGCTTCGCCTGTTCTCCTGTTCCACTGCTCACCCGCTCTAGCAGCCCGTTTCTCACCGGGCTGCTAGCCCTTGCTGCTATGCTCGCTGATGTAGTCGATCGCCTGCCCGACGGTCTGGATTTTCTCCGCCTCTTCGTCGGGAATGCTCAGCTCGAACTGATCCTCGAACTCCATCACCAGCTCGACGGTGTCCAGCGAGTCCGCGTTGAGGTCGTTGACGAACGACGTCTCACGGGTGATCTCGCTCTTGTCCACGCCCATCTGCTCGCTGACGATCTCGATAACCTTCTCTTCAATCGAGTCGGCCATGATCATGACCTCCCAAAGGAGCCTGAAACTCTCGGTTACTCTTCCAGTCACAACACGCCCGTCCCCCGGGCCGGGGCGGTACTATAGCCGCCACCCCGGGGGCACGCAAGGGGTGTATCCCAATATTACATGTGCATTCCGCCGTCGACGCTGAGAACCTGGCCGGTAATGTACCGGCTGTCGTCGCTGGCGAGGAAGCGGACGGCCTTGGCGATGTCGCTGGCCTCGCCCATCTTCTTCATGGGGATCAGGGCCAGGGCGGCGTCTTTGGCCTGCTGGGGCAGCACGGCCGTCATTTCGGTGTTGATGAAGCCGGGGGCGACCGCATTGGCGCGGACGCTCTTGCCGGCGAGCTCTTTGGCGGTGGTCTTGGTCAGGCCGATCATGCCGGCCTTGCTGGCGGCGTAGTTGGCCTGGCCGCGGTTGCCCTCCACGCCGGAGTAGCTGGCCATGTTGATGATGCTGCCGCCCTTCTGGCGGACCATGTGGCGGCAGGCGGCCCGGGTGCCGTAGAAGGCGCTGGTGAGGTTCACCTTCAGCACCAGGTCCCAGTCCTTGTCCTCCATCCGCATCAGCAGGCCGTCGCGGGTGATGCCCGCGTTGTTGACCAGCACGTCGACGCGCCCGTACTGCTCGGCGACGCCGTCGACCAGGGCCGTGAAGGCCTCGCTGTCGGTCACGTCGAGCGTACGGCAGTCCAGCCGCTCGCCCGGATCGCCGAGGCCCTGGCGGCACTCGTCGAAGAGCTTCTCCTGGATGTCGGCGACCACCACGGTCATGCCGGCGTCCAGCAGCTCGCGGGCGATCTCGCGCCCGATCCCTCGGGCACCACCGGTGATGATCGCCACCTTCCCTTGATCTGCCATTGCGGTCACTCCTTTTGAACACTCTGCAGGCCCGGCCTGTGTCCCTATTGCGGGCGGGACACGCCGGTGAACTTCTCGACGGCGTCGAGGCTGTTGAGGCTGACGACCCTGGCCTTGCGGTCGATGCGGCGCATCAGGCCGGCCAGCACGCGCCCCGGACCGATCTCGACGAACTCCTCGACGCCCTCGCCGAGCATCCACTCGCAGCCCTGCTGCCAGCGGACGCCGCAGGTGAGCTGCTCGAGCAGGCGGCGGCGGATGCTCTCGGGGTCGCTGTCGTGGGGCTTGCCGGTGACGTTGGACAGCACGGGCAGCCTCGGCGGGCGAATCTCGGCCGCGGCCAGGGCGTCGGCGAGCTTCTCGGCGGCCGGCGCCATCAGCGGCGAGTGGAACGCGCCGGCGACTTTCAGTTCGGTGGCGCCGCTGGCGCCGCACTCGGCCGCCAGGGCCAGGGCGCGGTGGCAGGCGTCGGTCGAGCCGCTGACGACGATCTGGCCAGGGGCGTTGAAGTTGGCCGGCACCAGCACGCCGTCGCCGGCGGCGGCGTCGCAGAGCTTCTCGGCGATGGCCTCGTCGGCGCCCAGCAGGACGACCATGGAGCTGGGCTGGGCGGTGGCGGCGGCCTGCATGGCCTGGCCCCGCAGCGTCAGCAGCTTCACCGTCGTCTCCAGGTCCATCGCGCCGGCGGCCCACAGGGCGGTGTACTCGCCGAGGCTCAGGCCCGCCAGGCAGCAGGGCTCGATGCCCGCCAGCTGCTCGGGGTTCAGCAGGTCCCGCACCGCCTCCAGGGCGGCCGCCGAAACCGTGAAGATCGCCGGCTGGCAGATGTCCGTCCGGGCCAGCTCGTCCTCGGGGCCCTCGAAGCTCAGGCGCTTGAGCGGCAGGCCCGAGGCGGCCTCGGCGGCGTCGAACACCCGCCGACCCGCCGCCAGGGCCTGGTAGAGGTCCTGGCCCATGCCGATCTGCTGGGCGCCCTGCCCGGGAAAGATGAATGCTCGCTTCATGCCGGGTCCCCTACCACGTCATTACGGTGCTGGCGTAGGTCAGGCCCGCGCCGAAGGCGACCATCAGCAGCGTCGAGCCCGGCTGGATCCGCCCGTTGGCCTTGGCCTCGGTCAGGGCGATCGGAATCGAGGCCGCCGACGTGTTGCCGTAGCGGTCGATGTTCACGTAGACCTTGTCCATCGGGAAGTTGACCTTCTCGGCCGCCGACTCGATGATCCGCAGGTTCACCTGGTGCGGCACGACCAGGTCGACATCCTCGGGCCGCAGGTTGCACTTGTCCATCGCGTCGGTCATCAGCGTGTGCATGGTCGTGACGGCGAACTTGTAGACGTCCCGCCCCCGCAGGTGGATGTAGTGCAGCCGCTGGTCGACGGTCTCGTGGCTGGCGGGCGTGCGGGCGCCGCCGCCGGGCACGTGGATGTAGTCCCAGCCCTCGCCGTCGGCGCCGAGCTTGAAGTAGCGGATGCCCCGGCCGGGCTGCTCGGTGGCCTCGACCACGGCCGCCCCGGCGCCGTCGCCGAACAGGATGCAGCTGCCGCGGTCGGTGTAGTCGGTGAAGCGGCTCAGGGCCTCGGCCCCGATGACCAGGATGCGCCGGTAGGCGCCCGAGCGGATGAACCCGTCGGCGATGCTCAGGCCGTAGAGGAACCCGCTGCAGGCGGCCGAGATGTCAAAGGCCGGCACGTTCGTCGCGCCCAGGTCGCGCTGGATGAAGCAGGCGGTGGCCGGGAAGATCATCTCCGGCGAGATCGTCGCGCAGAGGATCAGGTCGAGGTCCTTGGCCTCGACGCCGGCATCGGCCAGGGCCCGCCGGCCGGCCAGGGCGCCCAGGCTGGCCGTCGATTCGCCCTCGCCGGCGATGCGGCGCTGGCGGATGCCCGTCCGCTGGGTGATCCACTCGTCGGAGGTTTCCAGGAACTTCTCGAAATCCTCGTTCGACAGTGCCTTCTCCGGCACGGCCGAGCCGAGGCCCGTGATCGCCGATCGCAGCGCGTTAGCCATTCGTCATCCCTGCGCAGGGGGCCAGTTCTCGGGTGATCATTTCGTTAATCCCCTGGGCGGCGAATTCCCTGGACACGCGGATGGCGTTGTAGATGGCCCGGGCATCGCTGGCGCCATGGCAGATGATGCAGATGCCGTTGACGCCCAGCAGCGGGGCCCCGCCGTACTCGTGGTAGTCATACCGCGAACGGATGTCCTTGAGCACGCCGACGGCCCGGCCCGCCATGGCGGGGTCCGCCTTGGCCATCTCGTGGCCCAGCGCGCGAAACAGGCCTTCAGCCAGCCCTTCCATGAGCTTCAGGCAGACGTTGCCGACGAAACCTTCGCTGACGACGACGTCGCAGACGCCGCGGAAGATGTCCCGCCCCTCGACGTTGCCGATGAAGTCCAGCCCCTGGTGCGCCCGCATGAGCCGGCGGGTGTCCTTGACCAGATCGGTGCCCTTGGCGTCCTCCTCGCCGATGCTCAGCAGGCCCACGCGGGGCTTGGCCACACCGGCGACGTGGCGGGCGTAGAGGCTGGCCATGATGCCGTACTGCATCAGGTGCGGGGGCCGGCAGTTGACGTTGGCGCCCACGTCGCAGAGGGTGACCGGCCCGTGGAAGGTCGGCATGACCACCGCGATGCCCGGCCGATGGACGCCCGGCAGCCGACGCAGGTACATCTGGGCGGCCGCCACGAAGGCCCCGGTGTTGCCGGCCGAGATGATCGCGTCGACCTGCCCGTCCTTGTGGGCGCGGGCGGCGACGGACATCGAGTTGCGCGGCTTGGTCCGCAGGGCCTGCACCGGCGTCTCGTCCATGCCGACCACGTCGGGGCAGTCCACGACGTCGACGAAGCTCGCCTCATCGGCCTGCGCAGCCAGCAGCGGCTCGATGGCCGACGCCTGCCCGAACAGGACGACCCGGTCGGACGGCCCCAGCAGCGAGCGAGAGGCGAGCGCCCCCTTCACCACCTCGGCCGGCGCATGGTCGCCCCCCATCGCATCGACGCCGATCCGCATGGACTAATCCTCTTTCTTGACGTTGAGGCTCAGGCCGGGCCGAACGTAGCCGCAGTTGTCACAGGCGGCGTGCGGCAGCTTGGAGTGGTTGCACTCGGGGCAATCGACCACCTGCACCGGATTCTTCGCGTGGTGCGAGCGGCGGGTGCGGGTACGGCTCTTGGACTTTTTCTGTGTCGGAAGCATGTTCGTTCCCTTAAGCAAAAAGGCTTGCCACGATTCCAGCGCCCCGGCCCGGAGGACCAGGTCACCCCATCGGCAAGCCTGCGAGACCGACAGAGGGTATTGATCCGGGGCCAGGTTGTCAAGCAAAAAGCCGAGGCAGGATAAGTGTCTATGTTCCCGCCGGTTAGGACCCCTGGACGGCCCGGCCGCCCTGCGGGGTCTATGGGGTAACGGGCTAATGGGGTAACGGGTTAATCGGTTAATGGGTTAATCGGTTAATTCGCTAATTCGTTACTGCGCTGCGGCGTATGGGTGTGCGGGGTCGGCCGCGTTCTTCTCCAAGCCCACGGATGCAATCCGTGGGGGTCTCGTCCGGGCCGTGCGACGAGGCTCAACGCTCCCTCGGCCCACACCGTCCCAAAGGCGTGGCTGCAAACACCGCAGCCACGGCACCCGAACCTCGTTCGGCACCCAAACGTCCTTCGGCACCCGATACCTTACTCTGTATCTCTCGAAACCTCTGCGCTTCTTCTCTCTGTGCCCTCAGTGCCTCAGTGGCCCATCTTCGCCGTTTCTTCTCCGAGAAGACCCCGGGCATGCCCGGGGCTATATGAAGAGGCGGCCGGCGATGCCCGCCCTACGCCAGCTTGGCGCGGACCCACTCGCTGGCGGCCTGGAGGGCTTCGGCGAGCTTGGCCGGGTCCTTGCCGCCGGCCTGGGCCATCTGGGGCTTGCCGCCGCCCCCGCCGCCGACAATCGGGGCGACGTGGCGGACCCAATCGCCCGCCTTGAGGCCGTGGGCGTCGATCAGGGTCTGGCTGACGGCCGCCACCAGCGTAACCTTGCCGTCCTCCACGCCCGCCACCAGTGTAGCGGTCTGCTCGCCGCACTTCTGGCGGATCTGGTCGACGGCCTGGCGGAGTTGCTCGACGCCGGCGCCGGCCAACTCGCCGACGACGACCCGGGCCGGGCCGACCGTCTGGGCCGACTGGACCAGGGCGTCCAGGCCGCCGGCCGGGCTGCCGCCGCCGCTGGCGAGCTTCTTCTTGAGGGTCTTGATCTCGTCCTGCAGGGCCGAGACGCGGGCGGGGATCTGCTCGGCGGGCGCCCGCAGCAGGCCGGTGGTCTCGCGGAGGGCGGCGTCCATGGCCTGGACCTCGGCGACGGCGGCCCGGCCCGTGAGGGCGGTGATTCGCCGCACGCCCTTGGCCACCGACTCCTCAGTGACGATCTTGAACAACCCCGCCTGGCTGGTGCGGGCCAGGTGCGTGCCGCCACAGAACTCTGCCGACACCAGGTGCGTGGTCTGCTCCAGCGGATTGTCGCTGCCGACGCTGATGACGCGGACGGGGTCGGGGTACTTCTCGCCGAACATCGCCCGCACGCCGGGGATGGCCTTGGCCTGGTCCAGCGGGATGAGGTTCACGCCGACGATCTCGTCGTCGAGGATCACGGCGTTGACCCGCCGCTCGATCTCGGCGAGGTCCTCGGCGGTGACGGCCTTGGGGTGGGTGAAGTCGAACCGCAGGCGTTCGGGGTCGACGACGCTGCCGGCCTGGCTGACGTGCTCGCCGAGCACGCCGCGCAGGGCCCAGTGCAGCAGGTGCGTGGCGGTGTGGTTGCGCATCGTGTCGCGCCGGCTGGGGTCGACGGCCAGCGTGGCCGAGGTCCTCGGCTGAATCGTGCCGCTCTCGACGACGCCGACGTGCAGCACGCAGTTGCCCGTCCGCTGGGTGTCGCGGACGGCGAACACGCCGGTGGCGGTGGTGATGCGCCCGGCGTCGCCGACCTGCCCGCCGGACTCGGCATAGAAGCTGGTGCGGTCGAGCACGAGGGCGGCCTGGTCGCCGGCCGAGAGGGTCCCGTCGGTGACGAAGCGGTCGCCGACGACCCAGCCCTGCACGTCGGCCTGGATCTCGCCGGTGTCGTAGCGGGCGGTGTCGTCGGTCGGCGGCAGGCCGGCGACGTGGGTGGCCTTGAACGCCGAGGCCGCCGAGCTGCTCAGCTCGCGGTGGCGGGCCATGGCGGTGTCGTAGCCTTCCATGTCCACCGTCAGGCTGCGTTCGCGGGCCATCAGCTGCGTCAGGTCGACGGGGAAGCCGTAGGTGGCGTAGAGCTCGAAGGCGACCTCGCCGCCGAGCTCGGTGCCGCCGGCCTTGGTGGCGCGGTCGGCCTCGGCCTCGAACAGGGCGATGCCGCGGTCGAGGGTCTTGTTGAAGCTGGCCTCCTCCTCGCGGATGGTCTCGGCTACGCGCTTGGGGTTGGCCCGCAGCTCGGGGAAGACCTCGCCCATCTCGTGCACGATCGGGGGCACGAGCTTGTAGAGGAACTCCTCGCCGCCGGTGTTGAGGTACTGCCGGCCGAAGCGGGCGGCCCGGCGGAGGATCCGCCGCAGGACGTAGCCGCGCCCCTCGTTGCTGGGCAGGGCGCCGTCGGTCAGGGCGAAGGTCAGCGTGCGGATGTGGTCGGCCACCACGCGATAGGCCGTGTCGGTCATGTCCTCGAGCTTTCGGCCGTAGGGCCGGCTGCCCGTGATCTCGCGGATCGCGTCGAAGAGGTAGCCGAAGACGTCGCTGTCGTAGTTGCTCTTGACGCCCTGGAGCACCGCGGCGATCCGCTCAAAGCCCATGCCCGTATCGACGTGCCGGGCCGGCAGCGGCGTCAGCTTGCCCGACGCGTCGCGGTTGAACTGCATGAACACGAGGTTCCAGATCTCGATCACCCGCGCATCGCCGGCGTTGACCAGCGGGCCGCCCGACAGGTCGTCGGTCAGGTCGATGTGGATCTCGCTGCACGGCCCGCAGGGGCCGGTCTCGCCCATCTCCCAGAAGTTGTCCTTCTTGTTGCCGCGATGGATGTGGCTCGGGTCGATGTCGGTGGTGGTGCGCCACAACTCGGCGGCCTCGTCGTCGGCGGCCAGGCCCTCCGAGGCGTCGCCCTCGAAGACCGTCACGTGCAGGCGCTCGGCGGGCAGGCCCCACACGCCCGTCAGCAGCTCCCAGGCCCAGGCGATGGCCTCGGCCTTGAAGTAGTCGCCGAAGCTCCAGTTGCCCAGCATCTCGAAGAAGGTGTGGTGGTAGGTGTCGTAGCCGACGTCCTCGAGGTCGTTGTGCTTGCCGCCCGCGCGGATGCACTTCTGCGTGTTGGCGGCGCGGTTGTACTCGCGGCTGCCCACGCCGAGGAAGACGTCCTTGAACTGGTTCATGCCCGCGTTGGCGAACAGCAGCGTCGGGTCCTCGGCCGGCACCAGCGAGCTGGACGGCACGAAGCTGTGCCCGCGCTGGCGGAAGAAGTCGATGAACTCCTGCCGAATCTGGTTACTGCTCTTGAACACGCTGATCCTTTCCACCACCGATAGCCGGCGACCCCGCGGGTCCCGGGCCCGACCCGGGCCGACGGAGCCGGTCGGGCAACGGGCTGTGAATCTGACGAGTGTACCCGCACAGGGCCGGCGGGGCAATACCCCTTCGCCCAGACATTTCCGCGCCGCCGCCCCCAGCAGCCCGTTGAAAAACGGGCTGCTAGAGCAGGTGAGCAGTGGAGCAGGAGAACAGCAGAGCAGAACAAGCCCGGAAAGTGGCACAACGCCCCTGAGTCCGGGCCCCGCTCACCTGCGGTCTCCTGATCTACTGCTCTACTGCTCCAGCGGCGAGGCCCGATGGCCTTTTTCAACGGGCGGCTATGGCCCCGGGCGGGGTCTTCGTAGGCCGGGTCGAGCGTAGCGAGGCCCGGCAGCGGAGTAGAAACAGCGCAGGTGGGCCACAGAGGCGCAGAGAGCCCAGCGCGGGCTTCGCCCGCAACCCAACCGGGATCCGTAGTGCGGCCCGGTGGTCCAGAGCAAACAGCGCAGGGGCTCTGCCCCCACACCCCCGGGATGTATCGCTTTGGGCCTCCGGCATGGGATGGGCTCACGCCCCCCTGCCGGCCGGTCCGGGGGGACCGACGGCTCGGATCCTCTGCCGGTGGGCGAGAATGCGATAAATCCCGGGGTCTGGGGCAGAGCCCCAGGGGAGTTTCTCTGGGGGTGGGGCTGGGGAAACCGTTACAGAAGATCGTGGTTCTGCACATTAGTGGTACAGAGGAAGAAACGCAGAGGGTGCGAGAGATTCAGAGAAGCCCCTCCAGGGAACGTCCGTTCGCACATCGCCGCCGGCCGGCGGTGACGGATGTCCCCATATATGCCCTCTGGCGATTGTGCCTGCGGGTCTGCAGGCTGGGTTGGGCCCAAGCCCACGGATTGCCATCCGTGGGCATCGGGGCCGGGCCGTTCGCGGCGTGGCCCAGCGCACCCGCACGTCCGATGGGCAAACGGGCTACGGCTCGATGATGAGCTCTCGGCCGCTGCGGAGCTGGATCTCGACGGGGCCCTGGAGGTCGGCGATGGTTCGGCCGAACTGCTCGGCGGAGTAGACCGGCCGGCCCGCGGCGCGGACGATCAGGTCGCCGGCGTGCAGGCCCGCCTCCTGGGCTGGGCTGCCGGGGGCGACGCCGGTGACCAGGGCGCCGCCCTGGGGCAGGAAGTTCTCCACCCGCAGGCCGCGCCAGTCGACGTAGCCGTTGGGCGAGCGGCGGTTCAGCTCGACCCGCCGGTCGGCCAGCAGCACCGTCAGCGATTGGCTCCGCCCACTGCGGACCAGGTCGACCCGCGAGCTCTCGCCCACCACGCCGGCGCCGATCAGGCGGATCAGGTCGTCGGCGTTCTGGATCGGCGCGCCGTTGAAGTGGGTAATGACGTCGCCCACGTGGATGCCGGCCCGGTCGGCGGGGCTGTCGGGCTCGACGTATTCCACGGCCACGCCGCGGATGACGCCCTGGCCGTCTTTGGCCACGCCGCCCGGCTGGACGCCGAGGTAGCCGTAGCGGATCGGTTCGCCCTGGCGGAGCTTGTCGATGATCGCCAGCGTCCGCGGCGTGAAGGGGATCGCGAAGCCCATGTTGTCCAGGGACATGGGGCTCGACGGCAGGTGGGCCACCACGGGCCGGCGGATGGCGGCATTGACGCCCACCACCCGGCCCTGGAGGTTCACCAGCGGCCCGCCGCTGCTGCCGGGCAACAGGGGGGCGGAGGTCTGGATCATGTTGGAGTAGTGGCGGTCGTCGCTCTGGCCCAGGCCCGGCAGCGAGACGCCGGATCGGCCCACCAGGCCCACGCTGAAGACGGGCCGGCCGTCGGCGTTGGCCAGGCCCAGCGGGTTGCCCACCGCCGCCACCCAGTCGCCGGGCTTCACGTCGCAGACCTCGCAGACCTCCAGGTACGGCACCTCGGCCTCGACGCGGAGCACGGCCAGGTCGCTGCGGACGTCCCCGCCGATCATCGTGGCCGGCAGGTGTCGGCCGTCGCTGAGGATCACCTCGATCCGCTCGGCCCCGTGGACGACGTGCTCATTGGTCAGGATCAGCCCGCCCGGGGCGAAGGCGAAACCCGTGCCGCTGCCCTCGATCTCGCCGCCGAGGAGATTCTCGGGCGCCCCCCCCCGGCGGGTCACGACGGCCACCACCGCAGGGGCCAGCCGGTCGCTCAACTCGCGGAACTGGCTCTGCAGGGCCAGCACGTCCGAATGGAACGGCTGGACCGGCTGCGAGGCGGGCGGCACGGGCGCAGGCGTCAGCAGGGCCATCCCCCCCACCGCCAGGACGGCCCCGAGCACCATGAACAGCATGTTCTTGACAAACGCTTCCATCTGTCCGCCTCGCCAGTCGCGGCGCCGCCCCAGGCGGCCAGCCCATCCCATGGATTATACGACACCCCCTGTATCGGTACGAATCCTGTCCCGGCCCAGCCTGTGCGAAAGCGGGCCTTCACGAAAAAGACGGGACCCGCCTGGAAGCGGGCCCCGTCTGGCAGCGCCATACATATTGTCTTGCCGGCCGGTCGCGGCGTTTGTCGCTCGCGCCGACGCGGGGGCTCGATCCACGCCCACGGATTGCCATCCGTGGGCATCTCGGTCGGGCCGTTCCTGGAGCGGCACAACGCACCCACTCATTCGACAGGCAGGCGACCTCGACCCTTTTGCTCGTGGACCTGCGGATACGTTGTGCCGAGTCACGCACGGCCCGTCCCGATGCCCACGGAAGGCATTCCGTGGGCGTGGGCAGAGCCTTTGCTCAACCCGCAAGTGCAGAGCGGTCTACTCTTCCGAGACCGGGCTGTCGCCCTCGGCGTCGACCGCCCCGTCGCCGCCGAGGGTCTCGCCGGCCTGGGCCGCGTGCATCGCCAGGACCTTCTGGCGAATCTCCTCGGTGAGGTCGGGATTGCTCCGCAGGAAGGTCTTGGCGTTCTCGCGGCCCTGGCCGAGGCGGACGTCGCCGCAGCTGTACCACGCGCCCTGCTTCTGCACCAGGTCCATCGCGATGGCCAGGTCGATCAGGTCGCCCTCGGTGCTGATGCCCTCGGTGAACATGATGTCGAACTCGGCCGACTTGAAGGGCGCGGCGCACTTGTTCTTGACCACGCGGGCCCGCGTGCGGCTGCCGACGGACTGGTCGCCCTCCTTGATCGTGCCGATGCGGCGGACGTCGATGCGGACCGAGCTGTAGAACTTCAGCGCCCGCCCGCCGGGGGTCGTCTCGGGGTTGCCGAACATCACGCCGATCTTCTCGCGGATCTGGTTGATGAAGATCACCGTGGTGCGGCTCTTGCTGATGGCGCCGGTGAGCTTGCGCATCGCCTGGCTCATCAGCCGGGCCTGCAGACCCACGTGGCTGTCGCCCATCTCGCCCTCGATCTCGGCCTTGGGGATCAGGGCCGCCACCGAGTCCACCACGATCACGTCGACCGCGTTGGACCGCACCAGCAGCTCGCAGATCTCCAGGGCCTGCTCGCCGGTGTCGGGCTGGCTGATCAGCAGGTTCTCCAGGCTCACGCCGATTTTGCGGCACCAGGTCGGGTCCAGGGCGTGCTCGGCGTCGATGAACGCCGCCACCCCGCCGGCCTTCTGGGCCTGGGCGATCACGTGCAGCGCCAGCGTCGTCTTGCCGGAGCTCTCCGGCCCGAACAGCTCGCAGATGCGCCCGCGGGGCACACCCTTGCCGCCCAGCGCCAGGTCCAGGCTCAGCGCCCCGGTCGGGATGCCCGTCACGCCCTCGATGATCTTCGACTCCGACAGGTTCATGATCGAGCCGACGCCGTAGCTCTTCTCGATCTGCTTGATGGCAGCATTCAGGGCATTCGACCGGCCGTCCGCGCCCGCGGCGGTCTCGGTGCCCGACTTCCTCGTTGCCGATTTGGCCATGATCGTCTCCGTAGTCCCCGTATAGGTTCGCGACCGTTTCCAGTTACCCCGCTAATGTACAGGATCTGTTAGGGAGACACAAGAGGCCACTTCCGGAATTGCGAAGTTTTTTGCCTGGGCCGTCAGAATGGGATAAGTCTAGATCGAACAGAATCTTACTGGGATCGCACCCGGCCACGGGCCCGGGCCATCCCGCCAGGGCCCCGTGCCGAGGCGCCAGTGGGTGGACACACTGCCGGCCATCGGCCAGCCCGGGCGCGCCACTATGGGCCCGGGGTGCGGGCCAGTCAAGCCTCTACCGGTCAGCCTGGACCGCCAGCGAGAAGGTGGGGCTCCGCTCCGCTGCGCCCCAGCCTACGCCGCGGGCCCGCG
>JAWLCG010000092.1:0-14242 GCA_041687295.1 Phycisphaerae bacterium
GTTGGCGGCCTGCAGGGCCTCGCGAAGGGTCACCACGCCGTCGTCGGCGACGACGTCGGCCAGGCTGGTCACGACGTAGGTCGTGCCCGACAGCATCAGCCGAGGCTCCAGCGACTCCATGGGCCGCGCCCGTCCTGGACGCCGCCCGGCGCGGTCGGCCTGCATCCGGCCAAGGACCCCGCGGTAGAGCTCGCACAAACGCCGGTAGCCCCGTGACGACTGCGACATGGATTGCCCCTTTCACTCAAGTGCAAAGTACGAATGGCCCGCCCCTCCGCGCTGGGCCGCCCAGGCCCCCGCACCTGCGCCATACGGCGGAGGACGCGGCAAAGGTGCGACCATTGTAAGGCGACCTCCCGCCGGCGCCTACCGAAGAAACTTGCGCCCCGAGCCGGGGTTGGCGCTTTCCCTGGCCGGGGCGTCGGCGTAGGCTGGGGGCATGCTGATCAATGCCTACTATTACGCGCCGCACAACCACAGCCTGCTCCGCCGCCACCAGCGGGCGGACCTGGCCCACATGGCCGAGCTGGGCTGCGACGCCGTGTCGGTCTGCGTCCAGGAGGAGCAGCTGAGCAACTGGCACCAGGCCCGGCTGCATGCGCTGGTCGACGACGCCCACGCCGCCGGCCTGGCCGTCCACGCCGTGCCCAACCGCTGGTGCGGACTGGTGGCGGGCTGGCTGGACGGCTTCTCGCACTGGACGCTGACCCACCCGCACACCTTCGTGCCCGACCAGAATTGGGGCTTCAGCGACCCGGCCCACCCCGAGGTCGTCGCCCACTACCAGACGCACATCGCGGAGCTGATCGAGTTCGGCTTCGATGGCCTGATCTGGGACGAGCCGCGCCCCGGCACGCGCGAGGTCGTCGCCTTCCTGGACCGCATGAGCGCGTACGCCAAGGGCCTCAAGGGCGACCTGGTCGTGAGCCTCTTCGCCGAGGCGGGCAACACGCAGCTGGCCCCCTGGCTGGCCGAGACGGACCACCTCGACTACGCCGGCGCCGATGGCCACATCCGCCGAGACGACTACCGCATGCATCGCATGAAGAACACGATCTTCACGACCCACCGGCTCTTCACGCCGGTGCTGCAGGCGGCGGGCAAGCGGACGATGTTCCTGCTGGAGGCCCAGCGACACCGCGACGAGGACCTGGCCCACTACCTGGCGGTGGTGGACGAGGCCTTCTCCCTGCCGATGGACCAGCTGATGTTCTACTACTCGGCCCACGAGATGCGCCAGGCCGAGAACGAGCAGGCCTTCAACCACGCCACCTGGTCGGCCGTGCGACGTCTGGCCGGCCGGCGCTGAGCGGCCTGGTCGGCCCACACCGTCTGCCGAACGCGGGTTGTTGCATTCGTGACCCTCCCCCGTCCGAAGCCCCCGGAGTCGCACCTGGGTGCACAGCTGCAATGGACGGCCAGCCCTTTTGGAGTGCGGCGGCAACGACGCCGCTTTGGCTTAGCTCTGCGACGCGGGGCGGTGGCGAGGGGCCGACAGACGTACAGCCCGACCCGATGCCCACGGAAGGCATTCCGTGGGCTTGGGCCGAGACACGCGCGGGGACCTGCAGGCGCAGTCGACAGACGGTCTACTCCTCGAACACCAGCGTCAGCACGGGGCCCTGCCAGCGCAGCTCCAGCCAGTCGCCCTCGGCGGTGACGGCGGCCCCGGTCGGGGCGACGGACTCGGCGGACGTGCCGGGGCGCGGGTGGCGCAGGCGGGCGGTCGTGGTGTCGGCGGGCAGCGAGCCGGGGCGCCAGAGGTTCACCAGCAGGCCCGCGCCGTCGCCGCGCTCGATGGCGAACGCCCGCACCGGTCCGGTCCACTCCAGGGGCGTGCTGTCGCGGAATCGGCCCCGCAGGAAGTAGCCCGGCCAGGCCGCCCGCACGGCCACGAATCGCTGCAGCAGTTCGGCGAAGAGGGCGTCGTCGAGGCAGCGCAGGCTCACGTCGAAGGGCTTGCCCTGGGCGTGGCTGTAGCACAGGCCCTGCACGCCGGTCTTGGCGTGGCCGGTGACGAGGGCGTCGGGGTAGACGTACGAGAAGTGCTCCGGCGTGCTTCGGCCCACCTGCCAGGTGAACTCCTCGCCGTGGCCCTGGTGGATGTCGTACTGCCGCCCGAACCGCTCGTGGCAGCCCTCGCCCCAGACGTAGAAGCCCTCGTCCAGCGAGCGGTACACCGCGCGGACCTTGCGGAGCAGCTCCTCCAGGCCGCCGGCGAAGTTCGTCGCCGGCGTGGGGTGCGGGTGTCGGCCGTCGAAGCAGAAGTGGGCGAGGTTGCAGCTGGTCTGGTCGACCTGCATGGCGCCGGCCCCGTACTCGACGATCATGCGGCGGACCTGCTCGGCGAGGTAGTCGCCGTACGGCGGACAGGCCGGGCAGGCGATGCGGAACTTCGCCGATGTGCCGTAGCTCTCGATGTAGGGCTCGCCGGCCTCGTCCAGGCAGACGTATTGCGAGCCGCCGGCGCGGTAGAAGTCGCTGTCCGGGTCGACCAGGCGGAAATTGGTATAGAACTCCACGCGCCCGCCCAGCCGGCGGACCTCGTCGCAGGCGGCCTTCAGTTCCTCGGCGCTGCCCAGTTCGGGGTTGACGCGGTAGTCGGGGTAGTTGCGGTCGAAGCCCACGCCGCACCAGCCGGCGATCTTGATGACGTTGATGCCCGCCGGCGCCACGCGGTCGCGGTAGAGCCCCGGCAGGTCGGCGAAGCGGTGCCGCGGGGGTTGGCCCTCGGTCTTCATGTTCAGCTCGACCCAGCCGTGGAACGACTCGCTCAGCCACGCGGGCCGCTGGGCCGGGCGAAAGCGCTCGCGCATGTGCGAGGCGTACAGGTCGGCCGCCGTGTGCCAGCCGCCGTCGAGCAGGGCCAGGCCGCACGGCGAGGTCTCGAAGTGCGCGGGCCCTGTCGCGAAGGGATGGTGCCCGATCGCCAGTCGCAGGCGGTACTTGCCCACCGCCGCCGCCCGGAAGGTCCGCGTCTGCTCGTCGTCGCTGTAGCAGGCCACGTACAGCGACCGGGCGTCGTTGTACAGCACCATGTGCTGCATGGCCATGATCGACGGGTAGGTGTAGATCAGCTCGTCGCGGCCCGTCGCGATGTAGTCCATGCCCATCCGCTTGCGGTTGCCGCCCGCGTCGCAGACCTCGCGGATCGTCTGCGGCGGCTGGGGGATGTCGTCGCCCCACGCGCTGGCCATGAGCAGCCGATCGAAGGTATGCGTCTCGACCTCGACGACCGGGAACTGCACCTGCCGCACCCGCCCGGGCCCCTGGTGCTCGAGGGCGAGCGTGGCCAGCACCTCGCGCCCGGCCCGTTCGAACACCACGCGCACCGCCAGCCGATCCTCACCGTGCGCCAGCCGATAGGTGATCTCCTGACGCCGCGGCTCCGCTTGACCCGTCTCGACAGCCGTCACCACGTCGCCCATGCCGGCCGCCGTGTCCGCATCCAGCCACACGGCCTCGGCGCCCTGCCCGGGCCAGTCCAGCTGGATCCGAAACATCGGCCGACCCACGTCCAGCCGCTCGGCAAGACCCTCGAAGGCGAATTCCATGGCAGACACGGCATCGGCTCCTTTCGTTTCTCGTAGGCTGGGACAGAGCCCCGCAGGGGCGGCGTCCCACCTTCCCGCAGGCGCCAGCGGGCGGATGAGCCGCCAGACTACCCCCAAAGCTGGGACGCCACGGCTGCGCCGCTCTGTCCCAGCCTACTGGACTGGCGATGGTACCTCGCGGGGGGCTCAGCGGCAAGACGCCGAAGGGGTGGCGGGGGGGCGGCGCGGGGGGCTGTTCCGTCTGGTTTGCCTGGGCAAGGGGGGAATTGTAGGTTGCCTGGTAGCCCCGGCGCGGCCGGCGGTGGCTGGCGGCGTGGAGGGGCATGGCCCGCCGTCGGGTGGCGACCCGACGGCCCATGAGCAATGGAGTGCACGATGAGGACGAATGGACTTGTCCGCCCCTTCGCGCCGGTGCAGGTCGAGCGGCTGGAGAGCCGCCTGCTGCTGAGCTGGCTCGCCGGGCCCGCCGGGCCCGAGCTGGTCAGCCCCGCCCCCGTCACCGAAGCCGAGAGCCTCAACGGCCCGCGCAACGACAGCCCCGCCACGGCGGAGGCCCTGGTCTTCAGCCCCCTGCTTGACTGGCCGATCGGTGTGCCCGGCGGCCCGGGCCTGGCCCGCCTGCAGGGCGTGGCCGACGGACTGGGCGGCGCCGGCGCCGCCTGGTCGGCCGAGACGTGGATGTTCGGCACCTGGGCCGGCGGCATGCGCTACAGCGCGAGCCTGCCCGGCGCGGTGGCCCCCGGCACCGACGGCGTGCTGACCGTCCGCGCCCGGGCCGACCTGGCCGGCGAGAGCAAGTTCCTGCGCGTGTGGGCGGAGGGGTTCGACCTGGGCAGCGTGTTCGTCGGCGACGGCGTGACGGGCGCCGAGGTCGTCGCCCAGATCTCCGTGCCCCGGGCGCTGCTGGCCACGCTGGCCGCCGACGGCGTGATCGGCCTGGAGCTGGAGGCCTCGGCGGACATGGTCCGCGTGGGCACCAGCTACGCCTCGGTCAGCCTGAGCTACGCGGGGGCCTCCGCCGGCGGCTCGGCCGACTACTTCCGCGTGGACCTCGCCGCCGGCGAGCGGCTGGACCTGTCACTGACGGGCGAGGCGAGCCTGGCGCTGAGCGTGACCGACGCGAAGGGCCAGCCCCTGCAGACCGGCCAGGACGACGGGGCCGGCACGCTGGGCCTGGCGGGCTTCGTGGCCGAGGTCGACGGCGCCTACTTCGTCCGCATCGCCGGCGAGGGCGTCTACGACCTGACGGCCAGCCTTAACCTCGCCCTCGAGCAGCCCGACTTCGCCGTGCCCCTGCCCGCCGCCATCGAGGGCCGGCAATGGGCCATCGGCACGCTGGCCGACGGGCTCGACCGCGACGCCTTCACCGTCACCGTTGACGCCGGCTCGCTGCTGAAGGTCCGCGTGCAGGGCCTGACGCCGGGCCTGGCGCCGGTGGTGCGCCTCTACGACGCCGCCGGCACGCTGGTGGCCCAGAGCGACCTGGTCGCGGTCGACGGCGTGGCCGGGGTGAACCTCCGGACCCCGGGCGCCGGCACCTACACGCTGGAAGTCGCCTCCGCCGACGGCTCGACGGGCGACTACTTCCTGGAGGTGCAGAGCAAGGAGCTGGGTCGGCCCCGCGCGAACGACCTGGCCAAGCTCGGCAAGGCCAGCGCCCTGGACAAGTTCGTCGACGCCCCCAAGGGCCCCAAGCGCTGACCCGTAGGCCGGATCGAGCTGACCCGTAGGCCGGGTCGAGCGCCCGCGAGGCCCGGCAACGCCTGCGCCAAGCCTGCCGGGTCGAGCGCCAGCGAGGCCCGGCCTACGCGCTGGGCCGTCCTCGAAGACCCCGGGCAAGCCCGGGGCCATACAGGGCCCCTCCGTAGAGCCCCCCGCAAAGGCGAGGGGTCCAGGGCGGCGGCAGCCCAATCGAAAATCTTCGATCAGAAATCAATAGTACCCCTTGGGCCGCCAGTTGAGCACGCCCTGGCCCTCGTCGAGGGCGTCGAGGGTCTTCATGTCCTCGGCGTCCAGGGTGAAGTCGTACACGTCGGCGTTCTGGCCGATCCGCTCGGCGTGGCTGCTCTTGGGCAGCACGACGATGTCCTGCTGGATCTGCCAGCGGATCATCACCTGGGCGGCCGACTTGCCGTGCCTGGCGGCGATCTTCCGGAGCGTCGGGTCGTCGAGCTTCTCGGCCCGGGCCAGCGGGCTGTAGCCCTCGATGACGATGCCCTTGCCGTCGCAGTAGTCGCGCAGGGCGTGGCGGGTCCAGAAGGGGTGCAGCTCGATCTGGTTGACCGCCGGCACCTCGCCGGTGCGGGGGAAGAAGGCCTTCTCGAACCGCTCGACGGTGAAGTTGCTCACGCCGATCGAGCGGATCCGCCCGGCGTCGCGGGCCTTCTGCAGCACCTCCCAGGCCTCCATCATGTGCTCGTCCTGGGGCCAGTGGATCAGGTAGAGGTCGAGGTACTCCAGGCCGAGCTTGCTCAGGCTGTCGTCGAGGGCGGCCTGGGCCTTGGCGCGGGGGAAGTCGCCGGTGTTGATCTTGCTGGTCACGAAGACCTGCTCGCGGGGGATGCCGCTGTCGCGCAGGCCCTGGCCGACCTCGGCCTCGTTGGCGTAGACGCGGGCGGTGTCGATGTGGCGGTAGCCGGCCTGGAGGGCCTCGCGGACGCCGCGGACGCAGTCGGCGCCCTCGACCTGCCAGGTGCCGTAGCCCAGCAGCGGGATCTCGTGGCCATCGTTGAGCGAAACGGTGCTGTGGATGTCCAGCATGGAGTCTCCTTTGCGCAGTGGCGAACTCGGCCGGCACCCGTCGGGCCGGCCCTGTAGAACAGGGGAATGGTAGCCCGCCCGCAGCCGTGGGGCAACCGGGTATCGCAGGCGCCCCCATCGACGGCGCCCCGCGCCGCGGACGCAATATGGAGTGCGGCGATGCAATCGCCGCTTTGGCTGGTCTGTGCTCCGCCGAGCCAAAGCGGCGATTCTCGCCGCACTCCATATTGCGCGCGGACGGCTTTACTTCTGCGAGACTTCCAGGCCTTCGCCGTCGAGGATCATGTTGACGCTGGCGCGGCAGTTGCTCTTGTCGCGGACGTGGTTGAGGTAGTGCGTGAGGCGTTCGGCACAGTTGACGCTGTTGTGGGCCAGGATGATCGCGCCGTCGGCCAGGCGGAGCCAGGCGGCCTGGAGGATGTCGAGGTAGACGCCCTTGCCCTGCTCGGGCCGGCCGTCGGCGTCGAGGTAGAGCAGGTCGATCGTCCCGTCGTAGTCGCGGACGAAGTCGATGGCGTCGGCGGCGACGATGCGGGCCGTGCCGCTCGGGTCGAGGGCGCGGACGTTCCGCTCGGCCAGGGCGGCCCGCTCGGGGTCGATCTCGACGCCGACGAGGTCGGTGGCGGCGTAGACGGCCCCGGGCCCGACGGCGGCGCCGGCGTTGGAGATGAAGGTGTTGCCGCAGAAGATGCCCGCCGCCACCATCCGCTGCGGGCGGGCGATGGCGCTGATCGCCCACAGCAGCCGTTGCATGCGGGGCGTGATGGCGGTCCAGGGGATCTCGAAGGTCTCGCGGACGCCCTGGCGGAAGGCGAGGAACCGCCCCTCGTCGTAGTCGCCCGTCGGCAGGATGCCGGCCTGGACCAGCATGGCCAGGGCGCCGTCGACGGCGGCGGACTCCTGGGCGGGCGGCTCGATGGAGCGGTGGGGCTCCTTGTAGACCATCTTGTAGTTGGACCAGTCGTCGGTGCGGTAGGTCAGCGCCATGAGGCTCCTTTCGCGCGGGAGTGGCGGTGCGGTCAGGAGCATCATAGCGAATCGCCGGCCCGGCGACAGCCCCGGCAACCGGTTTGTGCCGCTGGCCGGGCGAACGTCAATCGTCGATTTCGATCTCGATCTCTTCTGTATCCAGGCCGTCGCGGCGCTCGATCTCGATCTCATCGTCGTCATCGCAGCCGACGACGCCCACGGCCAGCATGCCGCATAGCAGCGCAACAAGAAGACGTTTCATCGGAAACCTCCCTTTCAGACGCCCGGCCCGGGGCCGGACTGAGACTCCGACGCCGGCCCCCGCCGGCGCTCCCTGGCCTATCATTCGTCGGCCTGGGGGCGCCGGCCAAGGGGGAGGCTCATAATTCTCTGCCAGTTCACGTCTTCAGTCGTCGTTGTCGGCCGGCTGGGTCTGGGCCTCGCCGCCGCCCACGTTGACGCGGGCCAGGCGGTAGCGGACGGTGACGCTGGCCTCGACCTGCACCTGCCCCGGCTGGACGGGGGCGGCCGACTCGGCCATCATCGCCTGGCGGGCGTACTGGGGGCGGTACACCTGGTAACCGCCCTCAGTGACATCCTGGACAGCCTGCAGCCGAACGTCCATGGCCTGGGCGATGGCCTCGGCCTTGGCGCGGGCCTCGCGGACGGCCCGGCGCAGGGCCTCCTGGCGGGCCTCCAGGTCGTCCTGCAGCTGGAAGGACAGCTGCTGCAGCTCATTGGCCCCGGCCCCGACGGCGGCGTCGACCACCGGGCCCACATGCGTCAGGTCCTCCAGGCGGACCTGCACGACGTTGCTGGCGCGGTAGCCGACGATCCGCGGCTCGTCGGGCATCTGCCGGGGGCCGGGCATGGGCCCGGGACGCCGCTCGCTGTAGACCGGCGAGAGCGACAGGTCGACCGTCTGGATCCGATCGGCCGGCACGCCCAACTCCCGCAGGGCCGAGATCGCGTCCTGCATCACCTGGTTGACCTGGTCCTGGGCGGTGGCGGCCTCCTCGGCCTGGGCCGTCGCGCCCAGCCGAAGCACCGCCTCGTCCGGGGCGGCCGACACCTGCCCCCGGCCCGAGACCGTCAGCGTCGGAAACTGCTCGTCAGGCTCCTGCGGCACCGCCTGGGCCCAGGCCACGCCGGCCAACAACAGCGCTGCGGTCACTGCGATCATCATGTTGCTCATGGGTAGACTCCTTTGGGACCATTATAGGCCCCGCCGGCCCTTTCCGGCGAAACCGGCCTTGACGGGGCCAGCGGGCAGGGGTACTGATATATCACTGAGGCTCCTTTTGTGCCGAGCGGAGGTGTCGCGTGCCCGAAACGAAGTTGGCCGACCAGGCCTACGACCAGCTGATCCAACGGCTGATGCACCGGCAGTGGCAGCCGGGGCAGTTCGTCAACCGCCGGCAGATCGCCCAGGAGCTGGGCCTGAGCGTCGCCCCGGTGCTCGAGGCCATGCTGCGCCTCCAGGGCGACGGGTTTCTGGAGGTGCTGCCCCGGCGCGGCACGCGGGTGCGGACGCTGAGCGACCGGGACGTCCGCGGGCAGTACCTCCTCCGCGAGGCCCTGGAGTGCCAGGCCGCCCGCCTGGCCTGCGGCGCCCCCGTGCGGGCGCACCGGGGGGCCCTGGAGGCCCTGGCCGACGCCGTCGACGCCAGCGACCTCTCGCAGCTGGAGGGCTGGCGGGCGGAAGTGAGGCTGCACCGGGCGCTGGTGAGCCTGTCGGCCGTGCCGGCACTGCTGGAGGCCTACGACCGCGTGATGAAGCTGGGGCTGTTCTACGCCATCCACGTCGTGGGCCCGGTGCAGTCGACCCGCCCGTGGGCCTCGCACGCCGACCTGCTGGCCGGCTGGGCCCAGGACGACCCCGGCCGCGCCGCCCAGGCCGTCCGCAACCACATCCACACGGGCCGAGAGGGCCTGCTCCGCCGGCCGGGGCCCGACGAAACGCCCGAGCCGCTCATCGAACCGATCGACTGGCTGGACCCCCACGAACCCCAGGAGCGCACGCCATGACCGAACCTCGACAGACCGACCTGTGGATCGGTGGCCAGGACGGCTACCACACCTACCGCATCCCGGCCCTGCTGGGTCTGCCGGGCGGGCGGGTGCTGGCCTTCTGCGAGGGCCGACGCGACAGCGCCAGCGACCAGGGCGAGATCGACCTGCTCTGCCGCCACAGCGACGACGGCGGGCACAGCTGGGGGCCCGTGCAGGTGGTCGACCACGCGGGCGGCTTCACGTGTGGCAACCCCTGCCCGCTCTACGACGCGGGGACCGGCACGGTCTGGCTGCCCATGACGCGCAACCCCGCCCCCAGTCGGCTGCCCCGCTGGCCCTGGATCACCCGCAGCACCGACCGGGGCGCCACCTGGGAAACCCCCCGCGACCTCAGCGACGCCGTCAAACGCCCCGACTGGGCCTGGTACGCCACCGGGCCGGGCCAGGGCTGCCAGCTGGCCAGCGGCCGACTGGTCGTGCCGGCCAACCACACGGTCCTCGGCCCCGATGGCCGCGAGCAGACCCACTCGCACCTGCTGCTCAGCGACGACGGCGGGGCCAGCTGGCGGATCGGCGCCATCCACCCCGACACCAGCAACGAGAGCCGCGTCGTCGAACTGCCCGACGGCAGCGTCTACCTCAACGCCCGCACCGGTAAGACCCTGGGCCGGCGGGCGTGGGCCCGCAGCCTCGACGGCGGCGAGAGCTTCGCCGAGATCGGCCTGCACGACGAGCTCATCGAGCCCCGCCAGCACGGCGGGGGCTGCCAGGCGAGCCTGCTGCGCCTGTGCGACGATCGGCTGCTGTTCGCCAACCCGGCCAGCGACGCCGAGATCCGCCAGAACCTCGCCCTCCGCCTGAGCCCCGACGCGGGCCGAACCTGGGGCGAGCCCCGGCCCGTGTGCCCGCCGCCAATGCTCTCGGCCTACAGCGACGTGGCCCAGCTGGCCGACGGCACCGTCCTGTGCCTCTACGAGTGCGGCCAACAGACCTACTGCGAGCGCCTCCGCCTGGCCCGGCTGAGCCCCGACTGGCTCGAGGCCGGGGCGCAGTCCTGACAGGAGCCACCATGCAGTTCACACGCGACATCCCGACAGCGGAAACGTATGACCTCGTCGTCTGCGGCGGCGGGCCGGCGGGCTGTGCCGCCGCCGTGGCGGCGCGCCGGGCCGGCCTGCGCGTCCTGCTGGTCGAGGGCCAGGGCCAGCTCGGCGGCACGGGCACGTCGGGCCTGGTGGCCCACTGGCTGGGCGGGCGACGGCCCGATGGGCAGTGGGTTGTCGGCGGGCTCTTCCGCCAGTGGTCCGAGCGGGCGGCCGCCGAGGGGGTCGCCCTGCTGCCCGTCGCCGAGCCGGGGCAGAAGTACACGCCCCATGGCTGGCACCTGGGCCTGGCGCACGGCGTGCCGTACGACCCGTTCGCCATGGCTGCGATGCTGGACACCGTCATGGCCGAGGAGGGCGTGGAGGTCCTGCTGGCCACGCAGGCGGTCGACGTCGTCCGCCAGGGTGACCGCCTCACGCACGCCGTGCTGTTCAACAAGGGCGGCCTGGCGGCCGTGGGGGCCCGGGCGTTCGTCGATGCCACCGGCGACGCCGACCTCGCCGCCCGCAGCGGCTGTGCCGTCGTCAAGGGCGACGCCGAGGGGCTCACAACGCCGGTGACGCTGGAGTTCCACCTCGACAACGTCGATCAGGACGCCCTCGCCCGCTACATCCACCAGCACGAGAGCCCCCGCTTCCGCGAGCTGATCGCCCAGCTGCGGGCCAAAGGTGACTGGCCCTTCCCCTACGAGATCTTCATCAGCGTGCAGCTGACCGAGCCGGGCACGATGATGATCAACACCCCCCGCACCTGCGGCATCGACGGCACGGACGGCGCCTCGCTGAGCGACGGCTACCGCCGGGGCCGACAGGAGATCGCCACGCTGCTGCCGATCCTGCGCAAGCACTTCCCGGGCTTCGCCCAGGCGCGGCTCAAGGCGGTGGCGCCGCTGCTGGGCGTCCGCGAGACGCGGCGGATCGTGGGGCCTTACGTCTTAACCGTCGCCGACGTCGTCGAGGGCCGCCGCTTCGACGACACCGTGGGCTACAGCATGTACGGCTGGGACCTGCCCGACCCGCGCCGTCCCAGCCATCAGCCCCACCACGAGAAGGGCACGCGGATTCGCGGCGGGCTGACGCCGATCCCCTACCGCATCCTGGTGCCCGCGCCGGTGGAGAACCTCATCTGCCCTGGCCGGGCGGTCAGCGTCGAGCGCGACGTGCTGGGCCCGCTGCGGGTGATGGCCCCGGTGATGGCCATGGGCCAGGCCGCCGGCATCGCCGCCGGGCAGGTCGTGCGCAACGACACAGCCTTCGCCGCCGTCGATACCGACGCCCTCCGCGAACAGCTGCGGGCGGACGGGGCGATCCTGGACATGCACCATGACCGCTGAACCGAGCGGCCCGGGCCGGCACCTCTTTCTCGACCCCGGCTGGCTGGCCCAGCGCGAGAACGTCGCCCTGGCCGTCCAGCCCCCGCGGCGGGAGGAGATCGACTTTCCGCCCCGGGCGGCCTGGGAGCGGATGCGCGGCCTCTACGTGACCGTCCTGGACGACACGGGCCGGCTGCGGATGTGGTACGGCGCCCGCTCGGCGATGGGGCAGGAGCACAAGTACACCTGCTACGCCGAGAGCGACGACGGCGTGACGTGGCGTTCGCCGGCGCTGGGGCAGGTCGAGACCGAGGGCACCGCCGACACACCGATCGTCCACGCCGGCGGCATGGAGGGCAGCGTCTTTGTCGACCCGACGGCCCCGCCCGCCCAGCGCTACCGCGGCCTGTGGAACGTCTTCGGGCAGGGCCTGTTCCTGCACAGCTCGCCCGACGGCCTGGCCTGGACCCGGGCCGATCAGCCGCTGCTGCGCTTCGAGTTCGACACGCAGAACGTCGCCTTCTACGACCGCCGCCTGGGCCGATACGTCGGCTACGTGCGGGCCTGGCACAACGGGCCGCCCTCGCGGCGACGGCGGAAGGTGGCGCGGTTCGAGGCCGACCGGCTCGATGGGCCCCTGGGCGTCGATCCCGTCGCGCCCCACCCCGCGCCGGATCGGCTGCCGCACGTCACCGTCGAACTGCCCCTCGTCATGGCCTGCGACGAGCGCGACCCGCCCGACACCGACGTCTACACCAACGCCGTCACCCCCTACCCGCTCGACGAGGCGTGGTACTGCGCGTTCCCGGTGCTCTACCGCCACTTCGCCGAGCCCGACGAGCCGCCCTTCCGCAACGATGGCCGAACCGAGGCCCACTTCATGGGCAGCCCCGACGGCGTGACGTGGCACCGCTACGACCGCGCCGCCTACGCCGCGCCGGCCCCCGACGAGCGGATGCTCTACATGGGCCGGGGGGTCATCCATCGCGGGGGCGAGCTCTGGCAGTACGGCGTGGCCTACCGCACGTCCCACGGCCAGGGCGAGCGGCGCATGGCTGAGCCCGACGGGCGGATCGTCCGCTTCGTGCAGCGGGTGGACGGCTTCGTGGCCGCCCACGCCCCGGGCCGGGGCGGTCGGCTGCTGACCGGGCCGCTGGAGGTCACGGGCCGGCACCTGCGGCTGAACCTCGACACCGGCGGCATCGGCGAGGTCCGCGTCGGCGTGCTGGACGAGGCCGGCCGACCCCTGCCGGGCCTCTCCACGGCCCAGGCCAACCCCCTGCTGGACAACGCCACCGACCGCCTCGCCGCCTGGGCCGCGCGGAGCGACCTGTCGGCCCTGATCGGCCGGCGGGTCCGGCTGGAACTTCACATGGAATATGCCAGGCTCTACAGCCTGCGCTTCACCGAACCGCCCGACGACGGCGCCTGAGCGGCTGACCCAAGGAGACCCCATGAGCGATACGACCGACCGGCCCCGCCCCGACCACGCCACGCTGCTGCAGCTCAAGCGATGGAACACGCCGACGATCTACAACGGCTGGGAGCAGATCACCCGCCACGACATCGCGGCCGACGCCTTCAACCTCGAGGAGACGCGCGACTTCATGCCGCAGATGGGCCCGATGGTCGGCTATGCCGTCACCGTCGTCATCGAGCCGAGCAACCCCGCCCATCGCCCGGCCAACCCCGACGCCTGGACGCAGTACCGCCGCTACGTGGCGGCCGTGCCGGGGCCCAAAATCGTCGTCGTGCAGGACCTCGACAAGCCGCGCGTCATCGGCAGCTTCTGGGGGGAGGTGAACTCCAACGCCCACCGCGCCCTGGGCTGCGTGGGCACCATCGTGGACGGGGCGGTCCGCGACGTCGACGAGATGACCAACGCCGGCTTCAAGGCCCTCGCCCAGCGGATGTGCGTGGGCCACGCCCACGTCTTCCCGGTGCGGTGGAACTGCGAGGTGGAGGTCTTCGGCCGAACGATCCAGCCCGGCCAGCTCATCCACGCCGACAAGCACGGCTTCCTGGCCGTGCCGCGCGAGGACGAGGCCGACCTGCTCGAGGCCGCCCGCTTCATGGACGCCAACGAGTGCAACACCGTCATCCCCGCCAGCCGCGGGGCCGTCGGCCAGCCGCTCGACCAGGTCGTCACCGACCTCGCCGCCGCCGGCCAACGCTTCGCCGCCGCCGCCAAAGAGAAGTTCGCCCGCCGCGGCGAGTGGTAAAGCGGGCCCTGGCCCGCCGTCGCGGACGCCCAGCGCCGCCTGGGCCGTATGGAGTGCGGCGGCAATGACGCCGCTTTGGCTGGTCCTGCGTAGGCTGGGGCGCAGCGTCAGCGAAGCCCCACCTTTGCGGGGCGGCGGCGGCCCTCGAAGGTGGGGCTCGGAACCGCGCGGTGCGACGTTGGGGACGCCGAGGCGCTCAATCGTGAGCCCGTAGTAGACCGGCCAGCCTACAATGTTAGGTTGTCAGTGGTTCAATGGGCAGTACTTTGTCAGGGGGATGAGCCATGGCGCGGTCGACCAAGAAGTAT
>JAWLCG010000093.1:0-14074 GCA_041687295.1 Phycisphaerae bacterium
ATGGCGGCCGGGGTTGTGGGTAACCGCCCGTGCCGCCGGGAGCATCTGGGGTTCGCCGCCTACTGCTCGGCAGGCTCGGTCTGCGGGGCCGGCGCGGGCCCCTGCCGGCCCACCAGGCGGTCGAGGTCCAGCACGTCCTGGGCGTAGGGGTTGTCGCCCTCGCGGGTGCGGATCTCGGCGAGCAGGCGGTTGGCCTCGCCGAGGTAGCCGGTTTCGCCCGTCAGGCGGTAGAGGCTGTAGTTGGCGCGGACCTGCTGGCCCTGATAGCTCCAGGCCAGGGCCCGCTGGTTGACCGGCTCGCGGGGCAGCAGATTCTCGGCCCGCTCGAGGTCGGCGATGGCGGCCTGGTACTCCTGCCGGGCCTTTTCGAGGAGGTCGCCGGTATCGCCGGCCATCTGGGCCAGCTCGCCGGTGCCGGCCGGCGCCTGGGCGCCGGCGGCCTGGGCGGCCTGCTGGACCTGCTGGGCGAACTGGCCGGCCTTGGTGAGGATGTCGAGCCTCTGCTGGCGGGCGTCGGCCAGGGCCAGGTGGATGCTGGCCTGCTGGGCGAGCGCAGCGGCCTCGGCGCCGCCGCTGCGGAGCGAGCCGATCAGCTCGGGCATGGCGTCGGGCTTGTCGCTGGCGATGCTGCTGGCCTCGCGGGCGCGGGCCCTCAGGCCGGTGAGGGCCTGGCGGATCGCCCCCTGGGCGTTCTGGTAGCTGCGGACGGCCCGCTCGGCCTCGCTCAGGCCGGCCTGCAGGTGGCGGAGCACCTGCTGGACGTCATCGGCCAGGGCGTCGGGCCCGAAGGCCTCGACGGCCGACTGGTGCTGGACCTGCTGGGCCTGCTGGTTCTCGCCGGCGAGGGTCTGCATCTCGGCCTGGCGGGCCTTGAGCATCTCCAGGCGGGCGTTCTCGGCCATCAGCTCGCGGCGGACCTGCTCAAGGTCGCGCTCGACGTCCTCGGCGGCGGCCTGGGCGGCCTGGATCGTCGCCGTGTTGGCGATGACCTGCCGCTCGAGCTCGTCGGCCTGGCGGCCGAGGGTGAGGATCTGCTGGCCGGTGGCGGCACGGCTCTGGTTGCGCAGGTCGATCGCCCGGTTGCGGAGGGTGCGGGTGGCCTCGGCGGTCTGGCGGGCGAGGTCCTGCTGCTGCTTGAGCTGGGCGCTGAGCTCGGTCTGGCGCTGGGTGAGGCGCTGCATGGCCTGGCGGCTCTGCTCCTGGAGGGACTGGAGCTCGCTGAGGTCGAACTGGGCCAGGCCGGCGTGGTAGCCCTCCAGGGCGCGGTAGCCCTGAACGGTGCCCAGCTGGCGCAGGCCGGTCAGCACGGCCCGGTGGGCCTGCTCGAACTGGACGCCGGCCAGGCCGGCGTGGTAGTCGCCGAGGGTCTGCTGCACCTGGGCCAGCAGGGCCTGGGCGGGGGCCTTGGCGATGTCGCTGGCGTCGGGGTTGTCGGCCAGGGCCTTGGACAGCGTGCTCTCGGCCTGCTGGAGGGCCTGCAGGGCCTCGGGCCGGGCCGGGTCGAGCTGGGGCAGCTCGTCACTGGTCATCTGCGCGGGGGCACTGAGCAGGCCAATCGCCTTCTCGTAATACCGCCGGGCGTCTTCGGTCTGCCGGTTCAGGCCGGCCTGGTCCTCGCCGGAGCAGCCGGCCAGCAGAGCGGCCAGCATCGCGACGGCCACGACGGTCAGGGTCACGAACGCACTGTTTCGCACGATGAAAACCTCCTGGCGATTCGGAGTTCGGCGGGCCGTCCTCGCGCGACGGGCCGTTTGTGTCTCTTGTACCATAGGGCCAAAGGGCATGCAATCGTCAGATCGTCCGGCTTGGCGGGCTTGAGAGGGCCTCGAGCAGCCCGCCGACGGCCGCCAGCAGCTGGGCCCACTGGCCCCGGCCCAGGGCACCGGGCACGCTGAGCAGCAGCTGGCCGGCCCGGCACTCCAGGCCCAGGGCCCCGTCGAAGCCCCCCGGCCAGGCCGCCACCACCCGCCGGGCGAGCCTCTCGCCGCCGGCATCGGCCCGCCAGGCGCCCTCGACGACGCGGGCGCCCTCCACCGGCAGCGGGGCCGGACAGCCCTGCGGCTCGCGCCACACCAGGCCCTCGCCGAGCCCCTCGGGCCCGTCGACGGCCACCACGCTGAACCGCCGGATCAGCCGGTGGGGCCCGTGGCCGATCTCGTAGCGGTAGTCGAACGCCCGCGCCCGCCAGCCGCCCAGCGGGCCGAACAGGACGTTGTCCACCTGGGCGTCATGGCCCGCCTGCATCAGGGCGAAGGCCTCGTGCCGCCGGACCAGCGCGAACGGGTCGCTCGGCGAGAAGCTCAGCCCCAGCTCCCCCGCCAGCCGGGCCAGCCGACGCCTTCGCCGTCGCTGCCGCACGCCCATCGCCGCCAGCCAGCCCCCCACGCCGGCCAAGGCCCCCACCAGCCCTACCGTCACCGGCAGGCTCATCGCGGGGCCTCGGGCGCCTCCGCCTCGGCCTGGGGCGCCTCGGAGGGCAGGGCATACTCGCCCCGCGGGTAAAGCAGCGAGCCGATCCACGCCTCGACGAGCCGGTAGCCCGCGTCGTCCTTGCTGTAGAACAGTGGTCGAATCTTCACCGGGTGGGCCGTCATCGCCCGCCCCGCCGGCAGGCCGAACTGCAGCAGCAGCGACTGGTCGGGCAGGCCGCGGTCGATCAGTCGCCCTCGCGGCGAATCGTGGGTGTCCAGCGTGTGGAAGTTGGTGTAATCCTGGGCCTCGCTGACCAGGTCCTGCGCGAACAGCCTCAGGCCCCCGGCCGACTTCACGCCGCCGTGGCAGGCGTCGGTCGCACAGCCTTGGCGATAGATCGGCCAGACGCGCCGGCGGAACTGAGCCAGGCTGGCTGGGTCGTTCAGGATGCGGATGTCGGCCTTGAGGGCGTCGTCCAGCGGGTCGGTCTCGAGCATCTCGATGACCTGGACGAGTCGGCCCTGCCGACGGAAGCGGGCCTCGTAGCCGGGCTGGGCGAACCGCCCCTGGCCGCGCACGCGGTCGAGGAACCGCTCGATGACGTCGTTGCGGAACTCCACGGGCAGCCGATCGTGGCTGCGGAGCTCCTCCAGGCGGATGCGGGCGACGTCGTCGGGCCCCAGCAGCACCGGCTGGGACGGGCGAATGGTCGGCTGCGTCGCGGGCGAACGGGCCGGCGCGGTGGCCGGCTGGGTCTGGGCCCGTTCCCGGCGGACCAGCGCCAGCAGCAGCTGGGCGTTCTCGTAGTCGGGGCGGATGGCGACGGCCTCGGCGAGCAGGGCCTCGGCCTCGCTCAGCAGGCCGCCGTCGCGGGCCCACTGGGCCAGCCGATATCGGCCCCGGGCGTCGCGGGGGGCCAACTCGGCCCACCGGCGGGCCAGCTCATCGCCCGGCGTGCTGTAGGGACGGATCTGGACGATCTGGTCGATGGGCACCTCGACGGCCCCGAGCGGCAGGACCACCCGGAAGCCGCCCTCGATCGGCGTGACCTCGCCCACCAGCGACCGCCCGTCGCGGAGCACCACCTCCCGCGGGGCCGCCAGGGCCACACCGGCCAGCGCCAGCACCGTCGCAACGACCGCGCAGGCAGCTAGAGCGTTTGCCGATCGCGCCTGCGGGGCGCCGTGGACGCTCGGCCCAAGCCCACGCAATGCCTTCCGTGGGCATCGGGGCGGGCCGTCCCCGGCGTGGCCCAGTGCACCCGCACGTCCGACGGGCAAACGGTCCAGCCCGCGGCCCGGCGCAGGCCCAGCGGTCAACAGATTCGCAGGTCGGCAGGGGGCGGAACGCAGCGGTGCCCGGGACGTCATCGGCACATCTCCATCTCCCGCGTGCGACGCTGAGGAAACGGATGGCAGGGCCCTCGACACCGGCGGGAGGGGTGGGTTGAGGACAGGCGGCAGTGGGATTCGAACCCACGTATAGCGGATTTGCAATCCGCCGCGTTAGTCCACTTCGCCATGCCGCCACGGCACTGGCCGCCCCCAGCCCAGTCGGCCCGGGGCGTCCAGACCCACAGTATAGACAGTCCGAAGGTCTTGTCAAACCCCAGGCGAACGCAAAAAGGCAATCCCCCGCCTGCCCCGCGCGCCCCTTCCCCAAGCCCACGGATGCAATCCGTGGGGGTCTCGTCCGGGCCCATCGCGGGCGCCCCCGGCCGCCGGGGCAACCCAACATGTAGGCCGGACGCAGTCCGGCTGGGGCCAGACTCCTCATCGGCGCCCCCTGTCCCTGCCGGACTGCGTCCGGCCTACAAGACTCGATGGCGACCCAAGCCAAAGCGGCGATTGCATCGCCGCACTCCATATTGCGCCCGCGCCCTGGGGCTCCATTGGTTGGTGCGACTGACGAGTCAGTGCCGCGGTCACCCGGGACGCGTCCCCCTACGGCCGAAGCTGGGCCTCCAGGGCGGTGAAGGGCTCTTCCAGGCCGCCGAAGGTCGCATCGCGGGCGCGGAGCTGGCGCAGGCGGACGGCCAGGCGGGCGCGGTCGGCGGGCGTCTGGGCGGCGGCCAGGGCGGCCTGGGCCAGCTCGAGCTGGCAGCGCCAGTAGAGGTCGCGATGGGCCTGCCCGTCCAGCCCGGCCAGCAGGCGGTCGTACAGGGCGAAGGCCTCGGTCGGTCGGCCCAGGGCGACCAGGGCGCGGGCCTGGCCCAGCAGGTTGGCCGCGTCGGCGGGCCGCTCGACAGCCAGCTCGGCCAGCTCGGCCAGGGCCGCCTCCGCCTGACCCGCCTCCAGCCGGGCCTGCGCGGCCAGCTGCCGCACGGCGTAGGCACGGTCGGCCGGCGCAGCGGGCGGCAGCGTCTCCATCGCCATCTGCGCGGCAGCCCAGAACTCCGAGCGCCACCGGGCCAGCTCGGCCGCGCGGTCCGGGCTGTAGCGATGCTGCTCGATGCGTCCCCGCAGCGCCCGGGCCGCCCCCGCCGCCAGCGGGTGGACCTGCTCGGCCGACAGATCAGGCGTCGACCGCAGGGCCTCGACCGCCTCGGTCAGCCGACCCAGGCCCACCAGCGTCTCGATGCGCATCGCCTCGATCATGGGCCGGGCGTCCGGCCAGCGATCCCGGGCCGACACCAGCTGGGCCAGGGCCGACTCGGGCTGCGCCAGCGCATCGCGCATCAGCCGGGCGGCCAGCAGCTCGGCCCCAGCGCCCAGCCGGGCCGACTCGGGGCCCCCGTAAGCCTGGGCATCGCCGACGAAGGCCTCCAGGTCCCCCAGCAGGGCCCGGGCCTGCTCGAGGCGCGTAGGGTCGTCCTCGGCCTGGGCCGTCAACAGACGGTGGCGCAACGCCAGGGCATCGAACCGCCCGGCCAGGGCCTGCGCGCCGCCGGCCGGCAGACGCGCCAGCCAGGCCAGGGCCTCATCCGTCTGGCCCAGCTCGGCCGACTGCTCGGCCAGCCTTCGGGCCCACCGCTCGCGCAGCTCGGGCCGATCGGGCCCCCACCGCTCCAGCAGCAGCCGACCCGCCTCCAGCAGGGCCCGGCGAGGCTCGTCCGGCACGGCCCGGCCCGAACGCTCCAGGCCGGCCAGGTGGGCGTCGAGGATCCGCACGGCGTTCTCGGCCGCCAGGGCCGCCCGCTGGTGGCCGCCGAACCGCCGGGCCAACTCGGCGAACCGCTCGGCAGATTCCACCCGCCGGGCCGGGTCCGCGTAGAGCCCAACCGCCAGCGACCACAACGCCCACGGGTGCACGCGGGACGCCAGGGGCCCCTCGCACGCCAGGGCCGCCCGCAACAGCCGCTCGACCTCCCCCGCCTGCGGGGCCGGGCCGGCCAACTGCTCAGTCGCCCGGGCGAACAGGCCCAGGGCGTCCAGGTCGGCCTCGGGAATCGCCTGCTCCTGGCGGGCCAGCAGGCCGCAGAGCGTCCGGGCGTGGGCGGGGCGACGCTCGAGGAACTCCAGCATCGGCTGGCGGGCGAGCAGGGCCTGGGCCTGGGCGGTGTGCGGCTCGGCCCCGGCCAGGGCCTCGGCCTGTCCGCGGTGCAGGGCCTGGGCGAGGAAGGCCCCCTGCAGCTCCAGGGCGACCCGCTCGGGCCCCTCGGGCACCTCGGCCGTCATGCGGGCAAAGTCCTCAGCCCAGCGGGCGGCCAGGGGCCAGTCGCCGATGTCCATCGCCAGGCGGGCCCGCTCGAACTGGGCCTGGCGACGGATGGCCGGCTCGGCCGAGCCGCTGCAGGCGCCCAGCAGGTCGTTCGCCCCTTCGGCGTCGCCCATCTGCCGACTGGCCAGGCCGGCCAGCAGCAGCGACCAGCCCCGCGCGCCGGTCAGGGCCGGCGCCGGCGCCGGGGCCGACTCGGTCGCCTCCATGGCCGCCAACTCCATCGCCGTCGTCCGCACGGCCCGCAGAAGATCGTCCCGCTCGCCGGCGGCCTGGGCCTCGCCCGCCAGGGCTGTCGCACAATAGAGCCCCACCCACGCCCGCTGGTAGCGGACCTCGCGGAGCCGCTGGTCGGCCCGGCGGACCAGGCCACTGGCGATGCGGTCCCAGTCGGTGCGGCTCTGCTCGAGCAGGGCCGACAGCTCCGCCTCCGCCGCCGCCAGGGCCTCCAGGGCCTCGGCCGAGTAGAGCTGCACGCGGGCGGCGTCGTGACCGCTGCCCTGCAGCGCCAGCAGCCGACGCGCGTACGGCCCCGCCTGCACCAGGCCACGCCACTCGCCCAGGCGGTAGAGATCGCGGGCCCGGGCCAGGCGGGCCTCGGGGTCGTCGCCGGGACTCGCCCTGGCCAGCAGCGTCCGCCAGTGCTGCACCGCCCGCTCGAGCCGCTCGTCCCGCTGGGCCTGCGTCGTCGCCGATTGGGCCTCGGCCAGGCAGCGATAGGCCTCCAGCCGCTCATCGGCGAGGGGCAACTCCTCGGCCATCGCCTCCAGCAGGGCCGACATCCGCAACTCCGCCAGCCGTTCCAGCAGCACGTCGGCGTCGAGCCGGTCGTACGGGCCCGGCGGCGCATCGGCCGGGGCCTCGGCCTGGGCCAGCGCCGCCGCCGTGCACGCCCCAGCCAGCAGGATGACGATCAGGTGTTTCATGTCGATCCTCAGTTCCCGGACACGCGGACAAGAGCCAGCGCCGGGCTCCTTCGCCAAGGCTAGACCGTTTGCCCGTCGGACGTGCGGGTGCACTGGGCCACGCCGGGGACGGCCCGCCCCGATGCCCACGGATGGCAATCCGTGGGCTTGGGCCAAGCGTCCCGACCCGCAGGCGCAATCGGAACATGGTCTATAGGACTACTCGAACGGCAGCGTGATGCTGGTGAACTCCAGGCGGACGGCCTGGTTGTAGGCGTCCAGCACGTGGGCCCAGGCGACGTCGGCGTCGGCGCGGATGACCACGGGCACCTCCTTGGAGCCGAACTGCTCCTGCAGCCGGGCCAGCTGCCCGTACAGGGCCGCACCGCTCTCGACGGCCAGCGGGTAGCCGGTGACCTCAATGATCGCCCCCCCGTCCTCGCCGGCCGAGAGGCTCACGACGATCGGCTCGAGCGGCAGCCGGCTGACGGCCGGCGGGGCCTGCTCGGCCGGCAGGTCGGCGGGGATCTGCCCCTCCTGGGCCACGAACCGCATCGTCAGCAGGAAGAACAGCAGCAGCTGAAAGACGATGTCGATCATCGGCGTCAACGGCGGCTGCAGCCGAGCCCGCCGCCCGCGCAGCGCCCCCCGCCAACCCCGAGTGGGGTGACGGGCAACCTGCATTCCAGCGATGGCGGTCATCGACTCTCCAGGGCCCGCCCTACGGTTCGCGGGCAGTCAGGTTCATCGTGCGGATGCCGGCCTGGCGGGCGGCGGCCATCACGGGGCGGACCTGGCCGTAGTGCAGCGAGCGGTCGGCGCGGATCTCGACCTCGAAGGCCTCGCCCGCCCCACTGGCGGTGCGGGCCTGGCGGAGCTGCTCGGCCAGGCCGGCCCCGTCGCCCGCCCGCAGCCGGCGACCCCGCACCTGCCAGAGCTTCGCCTGCCCCCGCCGGGCCGGCTCGGCCGCGACCTCCGCCTCGCTGTAGGGCGCGACGTTCACCACCACCGACGGGCGATCCAGCTCCGCCGCCACCGACTCGTGCGGGGCCGGCACCTCCAGCCGAAGGTTGTCGGCCGAGGCGAACGTGCCGGCCAGCAGGAAGAACACGATCAGCAGGAACGTCATGTCGATCATCGGCGTGACGTTGAAGCCCATCTCCGCCGGGCCCCGGGCGTATACCTGCGAGCGTCGCATGGCCTCTCCTGGTCCTGTCGGTCGGTCAAGCTACGCCTGGGCCGGCACGGGCCGATCCTCGGGTCGGCTGGCCGGGCGGACGCTGTTGAGCAACTCGCCCGCCGCCAGGGCCACCTCCGCCGAGACGCCATCGATGCGGTTGCGCATGAAGGCGTACACCGCCAGGGCCGGCACAGCCACCACCAGACCCCAGAACGTCGTCACCAACGCGATGCCGATGCCGTCCGCCAGCAGGGCCGGGTCCGGCAGGCCGCCCGCCTGCACGATGCGGTTGAACGTCACGATCATGCCGTACACCGTGCCCAGCAGGCCCAGCATCGGCGCGACGTTGCCGATGACGTTGAGCAGCTCGACCTTCCGCAGCAGCCCGCTGGTGCGGACCTCGCACGCCTCGGCCATCGCCCGCTCCATGGCCGCCAGGCCGTGGTTGGCCTCGGCCAGGCCCGCGTGGACGACCTGCGCCAGGAAGCTGCCGTCCGCGGCCGTGTACTCGATCACCTCGCGATACTGCCGCTTGGCCAGCAGCCCGGCGATCCGCACGCGCGTGGGCTCGGGCAGCATCTTCGTCCGCCGGATGCGGAGCAGATACTCCAGGATCAGCCCCCAGCTGGCCACGTCCAGGCCGATCAGCAGCCAGCCGATGGGCCCGCCGGCCACCACGAACTGCGTCCAGGCGTTCCGCTCGGCCGCCAGGGCCGGGGACGAGAGCCCCAGCACCACCAGCCCGCCAGCCAACAGACTCAGCACCGTCGCTCCACGTCGCATATCCGCTCCTCGTGAGACATCCGTCCGATCCACACCCGTTCGCCCCCCCTTCCGCGTCCCCCTTCGAGCGTCCCCTCTCCTCTTCCCCAAGCCCACGGATGCAATCCGTGGGGGGCTCGTCCGGGCTGCTCGGTCGGGGCTCGACGTCGCATGGGTAGCGTCATCCACGTCGTCGCCCGGCGCCATCGTCGGCGGGCGATGCCCGCCCTACGGGGCCTGGGGATACTGCTCCGCCAGGCGTTGACGGACCCGCCCAGCGGCCTGGGGGTCGCCGAGCTGCTCGCACACCTGGGCCGCCAGGTGCAGGGCCTGCGGGGCGAAAGGGCTCTCGGGCCAGTAGGCGTAGACCCGCATGAGGTCCACGCCCGCCCGGGCCCACTCGCGCCGCGCGCCGGGCCCGTCCGCCAGCACCAGGCGGGCCCGAGCCAGCAGCCACAGGGCCTCGGGCAGCTCAGACTCGCCCAGCCTGGACAGGTTCGTCGTCAGCACCGCCATCGCCCTGGCCGGGTCCTGCCGCTGCGCCAGGTACAGCCGGGCCAGGCGGACGGCCGCGGCCGGGGGCACATCGGCGACCGCCGCCGCCCCGCCCTGCCGCCCCGGCGCCCCAACCCCGGCCAACGGCGAGGCCGGCAGATCCACCGCCCCGTCCACCGCCTCGGCCGGCGGGGTCGGTTCGAACACCGGCTCGGCCACCGACGGCTCCTCAACGGCCACCGGGGCCCGGGCGACGGGGGCGGACGGCATCAGACCTTCATGGGTCCGCAGCTCGGCCCGGGCCCGCTCCAGTTCCGGCCGAAGCAGCGGCGGCGGGTCCGCCAGCCGAGCCTCCAGCAGCTCCAGGGCGAGCCGATTGGCCTCGCTGCCCGCCGGCGGCAGTTGGCGAGGCCGGGCCGGGATGGCCGCCGTGTCGCCCGCGTCCACCAGCGCCAGCCAGCCCGCCAGGGACCGGTCGATCCGCCCGGCCAGCTCCCAGGCCCGCACCGCCCGCCAGCGGGCCAGCGCCTCTACCCGCGGGTCGGTCGCCTCGCCCGCCAGGGCATCGAACATGCCCGCCGCCTCGCCGTGCAGGCCGTAGCGCATCCGCGACTCGGCGTCGGTGTAGTCGGCCCGGTCGTCCAGGCGGATGAAGGTCACCTCGCCCACCGGCTTTCTCAGCCGTCGGCCCGGGGCGTCGAAGACCACGTCGCCGGCGTTGGCCGTCACCACCGATACGTCGCGAAAGCTCGCCCCCCCCACCAGGCGCACCTCGTCCGCCCACGCCGGCACCGCCGGCACCGCCATCGCCAGGAGAGTCAGGATCGTCGCCGTTCGCATGGGGCCTCGCTCCGGGGCCGATCCGTCGGCCCAGGCCACGATAGTACCCGCACGGGCCGCTTAGTCCAACTCGCTGATGAAGCGGTACGCCCCGCCGTGGGCCTCGGCGATCCGCTCCAGCACGTTGGGCGTCCCGCCGGGGCCGTCCTGCAGGAACAGGAACAGGTAGGTATTGATGTGGACCGTCCGCTCTGCGTTGAGCTCCGCCAACAGCCGCTCGACGGCCCCGTCGTTGGCGAACTCGCCGTCGGTCAGCAGGTAGATCAGCTTGCCGGGCCGGCCGTGGCGGGTGTCGGCCTGGCTGAGCACCTCGAACGCCCGCTGCAGGGCCGAGCGGGGGTCGGTCAGGCTGCGGATCTGCCGGTCGTTCTGGGCGATCACGCCGGCCAGGAACGCCCCCGCCGTCCGCCGCGAGGCCTCCGTCACCGGCACCAGCCGCCGGGCCGGGGCCTCGAGCGGCTCGCCGTTGTTAAAGAAGATCACGTGGAAGTCCTGCGCCGGCTCCAGGGCGGCGATCGAGCGGAGCATCTCCAGCTTCACCGTGTCCAGCGTGTCCAGCATCGAGCCCGAGCGGTCGACCACGAAGACCACGTGGTGGGCGTTGCCGCCGGCCCCGAGGAACTCGCTGCGGGGCCCGTCGGGCCTCGGGCCGCTCAGCAGCGTCGCGTCAGGCGCCCCAGCCCCGCCGGCATCCAGCAACTCCACCGAAGCCTCCAGGGCCGGCTCGAGCGTGGGCGCCTGCTCCACCGGCTCGGCCCAGAACGGCTCGGCCACCGCCACCGCCGAGGCCTCCAGCGACGGCTCGGCCATCGACGCCTCCAGCGCCCCGCCCGGCCGATCGCTCAACCGGGCGTCCGGGTAGATCACCATGCGGTCCGACTGGCCCGTCACGACCACCACCGTGAATACCAGCACCACCCCCAGCACCCCGTGCAGGGCCAGGCTCAACGCCCACGGCGTCGCCCCGAACCACCGCCGTGCCCAGCCCAGCCGGCCATTCGATCGGCCATGCACCGGGGCTTTGGCAGAGGCGGGAATGTCGGAATCTGGCTTCACGGGCGCCTCCGGCTGGCCCAGCGGGGCCGACGCGACCACGCCCTTGCGGTCCAGGGCCTTGAGCACCGACGGCGAGGGGGGCGAGAAGCTCTCGCCGCAATGGCAACAGCGGACCCGCCGACCGGCCTGCACCTCGGCCCGTAACAGCTTACCGCACTTCTCACAACGAAACTCGACCACAACGACCCTCCCTGCCTGTCCCCACCCCCCCGGTTCCCAGCGGCAACACCCCGGGACCAACGATCCCAAACTCCTGGCCCGAGGCCGCTTACAGCCAACAGGCCCCAGGAGAGACCATTGTAGCCAGACCCCATTTCCCTTGACAAGGCAAAACCCCCCGCCCAATCTATCCGCCAATCGGGTATGCTGTGTCGGCTCAGCCGCGAGGGTGGCGGAATTGGCAGACGCGCCAGGTTTAGGTCCTGGTACCGAAAGGTGTAGGGGTTCGAGTCCCCTCCCTCGCAATGGCTCAGACCCCGCCACCGGCCTGGGCCCCGCCAGCCTCGGCCCGCCAGGGAAATCGCGCGCAAAGGCTGGACTTTCTGGCCGCGGGAGGTACCATACTGTTCGCCACCCCGGCCCACCGGCCGGCTGGTCCCATGCGGGCGTAATTCAGTGGTAGAATGCCAGCTTCCCAAGCTGGACGTCGGCGGTTCGAATCCGCTCGCCCGCTCTGACGCCAGGAGGTGACAGCCGTTGCCTCCTGGCGTCTTTGTTTGCCAACTCCGCCCCCCTCAAAGCCTTGTGGCACCACCGCCTCGGAGCGACCATCTGGCCAGCGGTGGACAGAACCGGCATGGGTTGCCTGTGGCGGTACGCCTTCCTGCACCAAGACGGTCACCCGCGCGCCCTGAGAGCACCGAGTTGGTCACCAGGGATCGGCAGCATACGCCCGCTGAGGAGGCTGATTTGCAAATGCGGCCTTGGGGGCATGCGCGCCTCAGATGGCCGGCAGCGACGCCACCGCGCCCGCCGTGTCGGCCAAGTCGAGGTGCGTGTAGGTGTTCATCGTCAGGCGGATGTCGCTGTGGCGCATGAGCTTCTGGGCGATGCTGGGCGAGACGCCGTTGCGGGCCAGCAGTGTGGCAAAGGTGTGCCTGAGGCAGTGGACGTCCACCGTCCGGCCCTGAGCGTCGCGCTTGGGAATTCCCGCTGCCGCCAGGTCGAGGTTGAACGTCCGGAGAAGGTTTCGCCAGTCGATGTCGAACAGCGGCGCATCGGGTGAATCGTGACCATCGTCCACCTTTGCGGAACGCTCGATGTGCTTGCGCAGGTCGTCGGCCAAGTCGCCACGCAACGGCAACGTCGCGGCCCGGCCACTCTTGGCGTGCTTGCCCTCCACGCGAACGTACGGGGCGGCCTCGTCCAGGCACAGAGCCTCGACGGTCAATGAGGCCGCCTCTCCGCGGCGCAGGCCGGTGAGCATCATGAACTTGTAGACCAGGGCCCGCTCTTGTCCGACCCGTTGCAGCCGCTGCCGCTCCTGATCGCTCACCTTGGCCAGCAGCTTGCCCTTGTTCTTGCCTCGGCGGACGGTCAGAGCGTCTTGCAGCGGGCGATCCTGCGCCGCCTTCAGCAGCCGTGCAATCTCATCCTCTGTCAGGGGCCTTCGCTTGCGGGCCGGCTCGGCCTCCTCGGCCTTGGGCAGGCCCGCCAGCGGGTTGGCCGTCAACCTGCCCTCGGCGACGCACCAGTTGCAAAACGCCACGATGGCCGAGCGATGCATGTTGATCGTCCGGGCCGACAGAGGCTCGGAATCGGGATCATCCGGGTTGCGGGGCGAAGTCGCCTTCTTGTCCATCCACCGCTGCACCGCCCGTCGGTCGATGTCCCGCAACGTCCTGAACCCACACTCGCTGATGACCCGCGTCAGCCCTTCCCGCACGTGTTTGACATGCTTCGGCGAGACTCTGCGGCCACGAACATTCCTGACCGCCAAATCCGCAAGGTAGTGCCCCGTGTGCTTCGTGAGCGGGGTATCCAGGTGGCCGACGGCCGCCATCTCCGTGGGGGTAACAACGCCGACCTTGACCTTCTCCACGTTGCTCAGGATGTCGGCGAGGGCCCGCTCCGCCGCCCGCTTGTCCCGGCAGCCGGTGGACTCGCGCCGCATCTTGCCCGACGCATCGGTGTAGCGGACGTACCAGCAGTCCGATACGAACTGCACGCGCCCATCTTCGAGGACCTTGGCCAGTCGCTCCTGGCCCTTGCCGTTTGTCCACCGGGCCATCTTCTTGCCTCGGCGCTCGACGATCTCGGCCCCTTCGGGCATCGGGGTCGGGTACTTCTTCTTGTAAACTGCCGCCATGATTCCATTCCTTCCTCCGGGTCGGGGGTACATGCCCTGACCCGGTCTGTCTTCCGTGACACTGAGCGGCCGGTCGCCAAACAGCTCAAGGGCTTTCCGGCCAGAATCTCCCGCATGCGCTCGACGAAGTGACGCAGTGCCAAAAGTGCCAAAAGCCCCCTTGATTCAGGTGATTGCCTGACCTTCTGTCACTTTTGGCACTGCGCGCCCCGGGGTCCATGTTCAGACCGCCATGGCCCGGGCCGCCGGGTTGATGCGGTGGACCACCTTCGGCCGCCCCTGGGTCGTCTGGTTCTCCACCCGCAGCCAATCGAGTTCGACCAGTTCGGCGACGGCCAGTTGCACCTGGTGCTTGTCGCTGAGCAGCGACCAGTGGTTGCGGTACACGTCGCGGTCGGTGAAGCCGTCGGCCACTTCGCCCATCACGATCTTCTTGGCCAGCGCCCGGGCATGAACGAC
>JAWLCG010000094.1:0-14054 GCA_041687295.1 Phycisphaerae bacterium
CTGGCGCCTTCGTCGGCGGGCCATGCCCGCCCTACAGGAGCGATGCCCTGGGCGGCCTATCGCCTATCGCTCTCGTGCGGCACGACGTCGGCGGTTTCCATGTACCAGGCCAACAGGCGTTCGCGGAGCTGGTGCAGGACGTCGGCGTAGGCCGGGTCGTCGACGACGTTTCGGGTCTCGCCGGGGTCGGTGCGGAGGTCGTACAACTCGTCGCTCTCGTAGTGCCGGCGGACGTACTTGAAGTCCTGTGTGCGGCACATGGCGGCCTTGGTGTGGTAGGGGCCCTCGTCGGTCGTCTGCAGCTGGATGCGGGGCCAGTAGGCGCCGTCGGAGGGGTCCTTGGCCATGTCCAGCGACTGGCGTTCCATGCAGTGGGTCTCGCCCATCAGTCGGCCACCCTCGCAGAAGGCGGCGTCGCGGAGTTCGTCGGTCTGGCCGGCCAGCACGCCCAGCAAACTCTTACCAAAGCGGGTGTAGGCCGGGTCCACGCCCGCCAGTTCGTAGACGGTCTCGCTGAAGTCGACCAGCTCGACGATGGCCTCGCTGACGCGGGGCTTGACGGCCACACCCTTGGGCGGCTTGACGACGAAGGGCACGCGGCTGAGGCAGTCCTCGAAGGTGTTCTGCGTCTTTTCGACCAGGCCGTAGTCGCCCGTGAAGTCGCCATGGTCGGCGAACAGGAACAGGGCCGTGTCGTCCCACAGGCCCTCCTCGACCAGGGCGGTGACCAGCTCGCCCAGCAGGGCGTCCATGCGGGTGCACATGCCGTAGTAGGTCGCCCGCAGCTCGGTCCAGCGGTCCTCGGTCCAGCCGGCCATGCCGAAGTTCTCGTAGAGGCCCTTGATGATGCTGGGCTTGCCGGACCAATCTTCCGGGGCGGGGATGCGGGGGGGCAGCTTGCCGCGGTCGATCATAGAGAAGAACGGCTCCTCCACGCCGTAGGGCGGATGGGGGTAGACCAGCGGCAGGTACAGGCACAGCGGCCTATCGTCGGGGCGGTTGCGGATCAGGCGGATGGCCTCCATGACGTGGACCCAGTCGTCGTCGTGGTAGAAGTCCTCGCCGGGGCGTTTGTCCATCTTGCCGATCATGAACGAGTAGAAGCTGTCCTGCCCCTTCTCGCCGCGGGCGGCCTGGTAGACCGGGCCGTGCCAGTTGGGGTCCTTCTCGTAGCGGCTGTAGTCGCTGAAGGTCTCGGCGTAGCGGTCGCGGGGCAGTTGGCCGGGGACGACGTCGTTCTTGCCGCCCCAGAAGACGTGGTAGCCGCTGTCCTTGAGGATGTTCAGCAGCATCGGCTCGCCGGCCTCGGCGTGGAGCATGTGGTGCATCGTCCGGTGGCCGCGGACGTGCGGGTACCAGCCGGTCATGAAGCTGCACCGCGAGGGCGTGCAGACGGTGTTTTGGCAGAAGGCGTTGCGGAAGCTGACGGCCTCGGTCTGGACGAGGCGGTCGAGCGTCGGCGTGACGGCGGCCGGGTTGCCCATGTGGCCCAGCGTGTCGCCGCGCCACTGGTCGGGGTTGAAGATCACGATGTGGGGCTTGTTGGCCATGGCGTACTCCTTGCGGTGAAGCCGCCCATCATCGCGATTTGTCCGCCGGCGCCAAGACCCGGCCCCGGGGGCAGGCCGAGCTGTCAGGGATTGGGTTCGTTTCAACGGATTCCCGCCCGGCCTGGATCGCCGGGCGAGGGAGCCAGGGGACCTGACGCGCGAATAGTAGCTAATGGCGTATCCAGGACGTCAGGAACTCGCGGACCGAACCAAAGCGGCGACTCTGTCGCCGCACTCCATACGGCCCGGAGCGCTCTGCCGGCTTCGTTGCCGGGCCTCACTGCGCTCGACCCGGCCTACGGGGTCCGCCATCGGGGCGGCCGCCTCTTCGATCGAAAATCAAAGATCAAAAATCGCTACATCTTCCACCACTCCAGCTCGATGTGGGGGAAGATGACGTCGTGGAGGTCGGCGTCTTCGATTTCGTGGCGTTCGACGTCGGTGAGTCGGCCGAGGTAGTCGCTCTCGCGGGCGAGTTTTTCGCTGAGGTCCAGCAGGCTCTCGAATCGGCCCACGTGGAGCATGAAGCGTTTGATGCCGTAGTCGATGGCCTGGCCGCGGGTGACGGCGAAGGGCCAGTCGCTGGCCTGCAGCAGCAGCAGCTCGCGGGCGGCCTTGTCGAGCAGGCCGCGGATCTGCTCGTCCTTCTGCCAGGGCAGCTCGACGGTCATCTTGCCGAAGAGCGTCTCGCAGCGGTACTCGATGTCCCACATCCAGTTGACCTTGTCGTTGGCCCAGACGCGGTTGTCGCCCTCTTCGCCCCAGGAGCCGGCGGGCATCCAGACGGTCTTGTCCGGCGGGTTCTCGGCGAGGCGCTGGCTGGTGGTCTGCAGCTCGATGTGGGTATCGGAGTTAAGGCTCAGGATCACGTCGCGGAGGAACTGGGGGCCCTCGAACCACCAGTGGCCGAACAGCTCGGCGTCGAAGGCGGCCACCAGCGTGCCCTTTCGGCCGGTGCGGTGGTGGTAGTCCCACAGGCGCTGGCGGACGGTGTCGCAGAAGTGCTGGGCGTGGGCGAAGAGTCGGCCCGGCAGGTCGTCGGGGTAGTACATCGCCTTGTCGCCGAGGCCGGCCTTGGCGTCGGTGACCTTCCAGTACCGCAGGCCCCTCCGGCCGTGACGCTTGTGGAACTCCAGGTAGGTGCCGTCCGCCGGGTAGCCGATGGTGCCCGACCAGACCTGCTCGCAGGTGCTCGGGTCGCGGGCGAAGGCGGCGGTTCGGCCCGGGCTCAGGCCGTCGCTGTTGACCAGGGCGGGCTCGAGCACGTTGCGCCAGCCGAAGTTGGGGTCTCGGCCGGCCTCGTCCCAGTCCACCTTGTGCCACTCGCCGTTCCGCCGGTACTCGGAGCGGGAGCCCTCGATCAGGTGGTTCTCGACGAAAAAGTGGTTGATCGTCTCGTCGGCGACGAGGTGTTCGATGCCGATGCGGTTGTCCTTGGTGCCCCAGGCGATGGGGGGCGTCCAGGCCCCGCCGGGGCGGTAGGCGCACTCGGGCAGCCACATGCCCTCGGGCTTGAAGCCCAGAATCCGATGGCTGCTGGCCAGGCCCGCCCGCAACTGGGCGCGGATGCTGGAATCTTCGTACAGCAGCGGCAGGTAGGCGTGGGTGGCCGCGGAGGTGAGGATCTCGACCAGCCCGGCCCGGGCCCGCTGGGCGAAGGCCTCGGCGATATTGCGGTGGATGTCGCCGAAGAGGCTGGCCAGGCCCTCGTGGAACTCGACCCACCGCTGGGCGAGGTAGGCCAGGTGGGGCTGGTTGCTGTCCTGCCACTCGCGCTGGTCCTGGCGGGCGCGGTCGACGCGGTCGGCGAGGTAGTGCTCGAAGCCGTCCTGGAAGTGCGGGTGCACCAGCTGTTCCAGCAGGACGGGCGTCAGGCCGATGGTGAACCGCGGGACGGCCCCGAGGTAGCTGCACTCGTCGATGAGGCGCAGCAGGGGCAGGTAGGTCTCGGCCGCCGCCTCGTAGAGCCAGTCCTCCCCGTGCGGCCAGACGCCATGCCGCAGCACGTAGGGCAGATGCCCGTGCAGGACTAGACAGAAGCTGCCAATCGCCATGAGTACCTCCAGCGCAAACAGTCTCGCTGCGCGCCCGGTCCCCGATGGCCGGGCGTGCACCGGATGAATCATATACCAAAGTTGCGCGCCTGTCGCCTCCCGACCGGGCGGTACTGGCCGAAGGTCGGCGGGGAGCCTACCATTCTCCTGCGGCCAGCCGTGACGGACGGGGGCCGACCAAGGCTCGACTCGGGGGTGTGCATGAAGATACTGACGGGAAAACCCTACCCGCAGGGGGCGACGTACGACGGGGCCGGGACCAACTTCTCGCTGTTCTCCGAGGTCGCCGAGCGCGTCGAGCTGTGCCTGTTCGATGAGCGGGGCCGACAGACGCAAGCACTGGAGCTGCCCGAGCGGACGGCGTATTGCTGGCACGGCTACCTGCCGGCCGTCCAGCCGGGGCAGCGGTATGGCTTCCGTGTCCACGGGCCGTGGGACCCCGCCCAGGGCCAGTGGTGCTGCCCGGCCAAGCTGCTGCTGGACCCCTACGCCAAGGCCATCGAGGGCCTGCCCCGGTGGGGCCCCGCGCTCTACCCCAGCCACGGGGGCCAAGCGGCCTGCTCGGCCGAGGACAGCGCCCGGGCCATGCCGCGGTGCATCGTGGTCAGCCCCTACTTCGACTGGTCCGGCGACCACCCGCCGGCCGTGTCGCTGCACGAGACGGTCATCTACGAGACGCACGTCAAGGGCCTGACGATGCGCCACCCCGACGTGCCCGAAGAGTTCCGCGGCACCTACGCGGGCCTGGCGCACCCGGCCACGATCGACTACCTGGCCGAACTGGGCGTGACGGCCGTCGAGCTGATGCCCGTGCACCAGTTCGTCCACGACCAGCACCTGCAGGAGCAGAACCTGCGCAACTACTGGGGCTACAACTCGATCGGCTACTTCGCCCCGCACAACGAGTACAGCGCCGCCGGGCAGGCCGGCCAGCAGGTGCAGGAGTTCAAGCAGATGGTCAAGCGCCTGCACCAGGCGGGCATCGAGGTGATCCTCGACGTCGTCTACAACCACACCGCCGAGGGCAACCACCAGGGCCCGATGCTCTCGCTGCGGGGCATCGACAACGCTGCCTACTACCGCCTCGACCCGGGCAACCCGCTGCACTACATCGACTTCACCGGCACGGGCAACACGCTGAACATGCAGCACCCGCAGGTGCTTCGGCTGATCATGGACTCGCTGCGCTACTGGGTGACCGAGATGCACGTGGACGGCTTCCGGTTCGACCTGGCCAGCGCCCTGGCCCGCGAGTTGCACGACGTGGACCGGCTCTCGGCGTTCTTCGACATCATCCACCAGGACCCGGTGATCGGGCAGGTCAAGCTCATCGCCGAGCCGTGGGACGTGGGCGAGGGGGGCTACCAGGTGGGCAAGTTCCCCGTGCAGTGGTCGGAGTGGAACGGCGAGTACCGCGACAGCGTCCGCGACTACTGGCGGGGCACTGACCGCTCGCTGGGCGAGTTCGCCAACCGCTTTACCGGCAGCGCCGACCTCTACGAGGACACGGGCCGACGGCCCCACGCCAGCGTGAACTTCGTGACCGCCCACGACGGCTTTACGCTGGCCGACCTGGTCAGCTACAACGACAGGCACAACGACGCCAACCCCGACCCCGCCGGCGGCCACGACGACAACCGCTCGTGGAACAGCGGCGTCGAGGGCCCCACCGACGATGCGGACGTCTGCGCCCTCCGCGCCCGTCAGCAGCGGAACTTCCTTACGACGCTGCTGCTGAGCCAGGGCATCCCGATGGTGTGCGGCGGCGACGAGATCGGCCGAACCCAGCGGGGCAACAACAACGCCTACTGCCAGGACAACGAGCTGAGCTGGTACGACTGGGACGCGGTCAATGAGGGCCTGCTGGAGTTCACCCGCCGGCTCATCGCCCTGCGGCGCGAGCACCCGGTCTTCCGGCGATGGAAGTGGTTCCAGGGCCGCCCGTTGCACGGGGCGGGGGTCGAGGACGTCGGCTGGTATCGGCCCGACGGCAAGGAGATGACCGAGGCGGAGTGGAACGCGGGCCACGCCCGGTCGCTGCTGGTGTGCCTGTCGGGCCGGCTCAAGAGCCTCGACGCCCGGGGCGAGCCCGTGGTGGACGACGATTTCTGTGTCCTGTTCAACGCGGCCGAGCAGGGGGTGGAGTTCATCCAGCCGCCGGCCCTGCCCAGCGGGTGGGTGAAGGTGCTGGACACCGAGGCCGGCGCCTGGCCCGAGCCGGAGCCGCCCGTCCAGGAGGAGCGGATCATCCTGGGAGGCCGAAGCATCGTGGTGCTGCGTCATGCCCAGTGACGGCCATCCCCATCCCGTGGCGACCTACCGCGTGCAGTTCACGCCGGAGTTCGGCTTTGCGCAGGCGGCCGAGCGGGTGGGCTACTGGTGGGGCCTGGGCATCAGCCACGTGTACTGCTCGCCGTACCTGCAGTCGGCGCCGGGCTCGACGAGCGGCTACGACGTGACCAGCCACGACACGGTCAACACCGAGTTGGGCGGTGCCGAGGGCCTGGCGCGGTTCCTCGCCGCCCTGGCCCGCAGGCGGTTGGGGCAGGTGCTGGACATCGTGCCCAACCACATGTACATCGGCGGGGGGCACAATCGACTGTGGATGGACGTGCTCGCGCATGGCCGGGCCAGCCGGTACGCCGGCTACTTCGACATCAACTGGAACCCGCCGGAGGACAAGCTGGCCGGACGGGTGCTGCTGCCGGTGCTGGGCGAGGCCTTCGGCCAGGTCGTCCAGGCCGGGCAGGTCCGTCTGGAGCGGACCGAGGGGCAGTACCTCGTGCGGTACTTCGACCACGTGGCCCCGGCGGCGCCGGAGTCGCTGGGGGCGATCCTGGCCCGCGCAGCCGAGCAGGCCGGCAGCGAGGAGCTTGCCTACCTCGCCGAGGCCCTGGCCGCCCTGCCGGCCGAGCCCGAGCACGCCGCCCGCCGTGCCCGGGCCTGGCGGGTGCTGCACGGCTGGCTGGGTCGCCTGCTGGCTGAGCGGCCCGAGGCGGCGGAGGCCCTGGACCGGGCGATCGAGCGGGTCAACGAGGAGCCGGCCCTGATGGTCGAACTGCTCGACCGCCAGCACTACCGCCTGGCCCACTGGCGCACGGCCGGGCGCGAGGTGAACTACCGCCGCTTCTTCGAGATCAACGAGCTGGCGGGCCTGTGCATCCAGGACGACGCCGTCTTCGCCCAGAGCCACCGGCTGATCTTCGGCTGGCTCGGCGCCGGCCAGCTCGACGGCCTGCGGGTGGACCACATCGACGGCCTGCGCGATCCGCAGCGCTACCTCGACCGCCTCCGCCGCGAGGCCCCGCACGCCTGGCTGCTGGTCGAGAAGATCCTCGCCCCCGACGAGACGATTCCGCCCTCCTGGCCCGTGGCGGGCACGACGGGGTACGACTTTCTCAACCTCGTCGGCGGGCTGTTCGTCGATGGCCAGGCCGAGGACGCCCTCACCCGCACCTACGCCGAGTTCACCGGTGAGAGCCCCGACTGGCCCGCGGTCGTGCGGGCGGGCAAGCAGCGGATGGTCGACCAGAGCTTCGGCGGCGAGATCGATCGGCTGACCGAGCTGCTGGTGAACCTCGCCCAGGACTACCCGCGCCACCGCGACTACGCCCGCACGGAGCTGCGCCAGGCTTTGGCGGCGCTGGTGGCGAGCTTCGGGGTCTACCGCACCTACATCCGACCGGACGAGGGCTGGGCCAGCGCCACCGACACCCGGCGCGTCGAGGCCGCCCTGGCCGAGGCCGCCGGCCGATTCGGCCAGCTCGACCCGGCCCTGTGGGGCTTCCTCGGCGGGCTGCTGCGCGTGGAGCTGCGCGGGCCGGCCGAGACCGAGTTCGTCCTGCGGTTCCAGCAGCTCACCGGGCCGGTGATGGCCAAGGGCGTGGAGGACACGGCCTTCTACCGCTACCACCGGCTGGTGAGCCTCAACGAGGTCGGCGGCGACCCGGGCCGATTCGGCACCGAGCTGGCCGAGTTCCACCAGTGGTGCGTCCGCACGGCCCGGCGGCACCCGTTCACGATGCTGGCCACCAGCACACACGACACCAAACGCGGCGAGGACGCCCGCCTGCGGATCCACCTGCTCTCGGAGATGCCCGAGCAGTGGGCCCGGCAGTTGGGCCAGTGGTCTCGCCGGGCCGACCGCTACCGCCGCGCCGGCCTGCCCGACCGCAACGCCGAGTACCTGCTCTACCAGACGCTCGTGGGCACCTGGCCCATCGGCATGGATCGGCTCTGGCCCTACCTGCGCAAGGCCGTCCGCGAGGCCAAGGTGCACACCGCCTGGACGCGGGTGGACGAGGCCTACGAGGACGCCCTGCGCCGCTTCGCCGAGGGCCTGCTGAACGACGGGCCCTTCCGCGAGGCGGTGGGCGCCTTCACCGACCGCATCCGCCCGACGGCCAGGCTGCACTCGCTGGCCCAGACGCTGCTGCACTGCACCGCCCCCGGCGTGCCGGATTTCTACCAGGGCGCGGAGCTGTGGAACGAGACGCTCGTCGACCCCGACAACCGCCACGCCGTCGACTACGCGCGGTGCGAGCAGGCCCTCCGCTCGGCCGACGGCTGTGGGCCCGAGAGCCTGATGGAGCGCCTGGAGGACGGCGCGGCCAAGGTGTACGTGATCCGCCGGGCGCTGATCGTTCGGAGGCGATGCCGGCACGCCTTCGGGCCCAGTGCGCAGTACGAGCCGCTGGCTGCCCGGGGCGAAAAGGCCGGGCACGTGGTGGCCTTCCGCCGCAACGGCGGGGTGATCGTGGTGGCGCCTCGGCTGTTGTGGCGGCTGGGCGGCGACTGGGCCGACACGGCCCTGGATCTGCCCGAGGGGGCGTGGCGCGACGTGCTCAACGAGCGAACCCACCAGGGGGCCGTGCCGATGGCCGAGCTGCTGGCGCCGATGCCGGTGGCCCTGCTGGTGCGGGAGGAGTGAGACCATGGCCTGCTTCGGCGTCTGGGCGCCGCACGCCCGCGAGCGAGTCGAGATCGAAGCCGACGGCACGCGCACGCCCATGCAGCGCCGCGCCGGCGACTGGTGGTGGGCCGAGCTGCCCGGCGCCGGGGCCGGGCTCGACTACGCGTACGTCCTGGACGGGGGCAAGCCCCTGCCCGACCCCCGCTCGGCGTACCAGCCCCAGGGCGTGCACGGGCCCTCGCGGACGGTCGATCACGACGCGTTCGACTGGACCGACGACCACTGGCGCGGCGGGCCGTTGTCGGCGGCGGTGCTGTACGAGCTGCACGTGGGCACCTTCACGCCGGAGGGCACCTTCGAGGCCGTCATCGACCGCATCGGCCCGCTGCAGCGGTTGGGGGTGACCCACATCGAGCTGATGCCCGTCAACGAGTTCGCCGGCGACCGCGGCTGGGGCTACGACGGGGCGAGCATCTTCGCCCCGCACCACGCCTACGGCGGGCCGGTGGGGCTCAAGCGGCTCATCGACGCCTGCCACCACCGCGGCCTGGGTGTGGTGCTCGACGTGGTGTACAACCACTTCGGGCCCGAGGGGACCTACCTCAACCAGTTCGGGCCCTACCTGACCGACCGCTACCGCACCCGCTGGGGCCAGGCCGTCAACCTCGACGGGCGTGGCAGCGACGAGGTCCGCCGCCTCCTGCTGGACAACGCCCGGATGTGGCTGCGGGACTACCATCTCGACGGCCTGCGGATCGACGGCGTCCACGCCATCCTCGATATGTCCGCCCTGCACTGGCTGGAGGAGCTTGCCGTCGAGGCCCAGCACCTGCAGGCCCGCACGGGCCGACCCGTATTCCTCATCGGCGAGAGCGACCTGAACGACCCCCGCGTCGTCCGCCCCCGCGAGGCCGGCGGCTACGGCCTGGACGCCCAGTGGAGCGACGACTTCCACCACGCCCTGCACAGCGTGCTGACCGGCGAGACGGACGGCTACTACCGCGACTTCGGCCGACTGGAGCACCTGGCCAAGGCCTGCCGCCAGGCGTTCGTCTACGACGGGCAGCACTCGGCCGACCGCAACCGCCGCCACGGCCGGCCCCCGACCGGCCTGGGGGGCCAGCGGTTCCTGGGCTACCTGCAGAACCACGACCAGATCGGCAACCGGGCGGCCGGCGAGCGGATCGGTCATCTCATCAGCCCGGCCCGGCTCAAGGTGGGCGCAGCGCTGGTGCTGTGCGGGCCCTTCGTGCCGATGCTCTTCCAGGGCCAGGAGTGGGCCGCCAGCGCCCCGTTCCAGTACTTCACCGACTACCGCGACCCCCAGCTCGCCCAGGCCGTCCGCCAGGGGCGGCGCGACGAGTTCGCCAAGTTCGGCTGGGACCCCGCCGACATCCCCGACCCGCAGGACGAGGGGACCTTCCTCCGCTGCAAGCTCGACTGGTTCGAGCGCGACCTGGGCCACCACGCCGAGCTGCTCGACTGGCACCGCCGCCTCATCCGCCTCCGCCGCGAGACGCCGGACCTCTCGGCCGGGCCGATGGAGAACGTCGCCGTCGAGTTCAACGAGGACGCCCGCTGGTTCGTCCTGCGTCGCGGGCGGGTGACGATCGCGTGCAACCTCGCCCCGCAGCGCCAGGCCGTGCCGGTGGGCGACGATGTCGGCGAGCTGCGCCTGGCGTCGGAGACGGACGTGACGGTAGGGGAGGGCTCGGTGGAGCTGCCACCCGACAGCGTGGCGATCCTGTGCCCGCCGGCGGAGCTGCTGCGGGCCGAGGCGAAAGGAGGGACCGTATGAGCGATTCACTGGACCGGGCGCGCCAGCAGGCCCTGCCCGGGGCGACCGATCACGGCGAGGGCGTCGTCAGCTTCAGCCTCTACGCGCCGGGCAAGCAGGGCGTGTCGGTCATCGGCGACTTCAACGGCTGGGACGCCGGGGCCGACCCGCTGGAAGAGCGCGACGGCACGTGGGTCACCGCCCGCCGCCTGGAGGCTGGGCCGCAGCGGTACCAGTTCCTCGTCGACGGCCAGACCGTCATCTGCGACCCCTATGCCCAGGCCATCGAGCCCGCCGAGGGCGACGACCAGCCGCCCCGGGCCGTCATTGACGTGAGCCGGCCCATCTACCAGTGGGAGCACGATAACTGGCAACGGCCCGAGCTGGACGACCTCATCCTCGCCGAGGTCCACGTGGGCAACTTCACGCCCGAGGGCACCTTCGCCGCCGCCCGCGAAAAGCTGGGCCACCTGGCCGAGCTGGGCGTCAACGCCATCGAGTTCATGCCCCTCTACGAGGCCGATGCGGGCGACTGGTGGGGCTATCGGCCCACCTACTTCCTGGCCCCGCGGCGCGACTACGGCAGCGTCGAGGACCTGCTGGCGCTGATCGACGCCGCCCACGGCCTCGGCCTGGCCGTCATCGTGGATATCGTGCTCAACCACACAAGCCACCACCACCCCTTCGCGTCGCTCTACCCCTACGAGCAGAGCCCGTGGTACGGCCAGCCCATCGGCGAGCGGAACCAGTTCGGCCTGCCGACGCTGGACTTCCGCAAGGACCCCACCAACGCCTACGTCCGCGACGTGCAGAACTACTGGCTGCGGGTGTTCCACGTCGACGGGTTCCGCTACGACTACCTCGCCGGCATCGGCGCCGACCGCGAGCAGGGCCAGGGCCTGCCGATGCTCATGCGGACCGCCCGCGAGATCCGCCCCGACGCCTACTGCATCGGCGAGGTCGTGCCGGAGGACCCCGACATGGTCAACGGCTCGGGCCTCGGCGCCGTCTGGCACAGCCGATGCAAGATCGCCCTGACCGCCCTGAGCATCGAGGGCGAGCAGCACGGCTACAGCTACGACGACTTCGACCGCCTGGTCAAAACCTTCGACCCGGCCACGCAGGACTACGAACGCCCCAGCTTCATGATCAACTACCTCGAGAATCACGACGAGGCCCGGCTGATGTGGTGGATCCGGCAGGGGGGCTTCGAGGGCGACACCGCCTTGCGCAAGGCCGCCCTGGCCGCCACGGTGCTGATGACGATCCCCGGCGAGCCGATGCTCTGGGCCGGGCAGGAATGGGGCGCCGCCGGCGATCGCAGCGAGGAGGTCGACAAGCTCGACTGGTCCGCCCTGGACTCGCCCGCCGGGCGGGCCCTGCACGAGCACTACTGCCGCCTGGGCCGACTCCGCCGCAGCCGATCGGCCTTGCGGCAGGGGCAGTTCGCCTTCGCCCTCGTCGACAACGACCGCAAGTGCGCCGTCTACCACCGCACCTTCGGCCAGGCCGACCAGGTGGTGGTGGCCGTCAACTTCAGCCCGCACCGCATCGAGCTGGAGCTGCCCTTCCCCCAGGCCGGCCTGTGGCGCGACTTCCAGACCGGCACGGTCTTCCAGGTCGAGTCCGACGCGAAGGTGCCCGCCGCCCTGGACCCCTACAGCAGCCTGATCTTCACCTCTGGCGTTTCGTGAAACCGCTGCTTGCCCGCCCCCGGCGGCCCCAGTATGGTGACGCGCGGGCGCGGCAGACGTTGGGGAAGGGGTGAACCCTTCGATGCCCACGGAATGCCTTCCTTGGGCTTCTCGTCCGGGCTGCTCGGATGGGGCCCGACGTTCCATGCCCCCGCCGCCTTCAAAAAAGGAGACCCCGATGAAGCTGGACCTGACGGCCGAGCCCTTCAGCCGCTACGGATCGTACATGGCCTTCTCGATCGCGCCGCCCGCGTGGAACCAGCCGGGGCTGCTCTGGCGGACGATGCACGGCGTTGGCGGCAAGAGCCGCGAGCCCTTCAAGGTCGTCCCGCTGCTGGACGGGCGCGAGGTGCCCTACACGCTCGACGCCGAGCCGACGCGCCTCCGCCTCGAGGCCGACAGCGGCTGGGTCGAGATCGTCTTCGCCGAGCCCGACCTCGTCCGCCTGCGGGGCCAGGGCCTCAGCGTTCGCGTGCAGACGCTGGGCCACGACACCAGCAGCTACGCCTTCCCGGCCGGGGGGGGGCGGTGGCACGTGAACGTATCGGCCTGCCGCACGCAGTACCTCTTCACGCCGCTGCGGGGCACGCTGGCGATGGACGCCCCGCACCGCGTTCGCACGCAGGACAAGCGGCGTTCGCAGGCCGCCGAGGACCGCCCGCGGGTGGTCGCGGAGTTTGCGCCCGACGAGGCCGGCCGGCTGGAGCTGGCCGTCGAGGAGTTCCGCACCACGCCGAGCCGCCGCGATCTGGACGAGCCCTTCGAGGCCGCCCTCGCCCGCGTCCAGAGCGAGTGGAAGGCCTGGCTCCAGACGACGCCCGCGCTGCCGCCGGCCTATGGCCCCATCGGCGAGCGGGCGATGTACGTCAACTGGTCGGCCGTGGTGAACCCCAGCGGAAACTGCACCCGCCCGACCATGCTCATGAGCAAGAACTGGATGACCCAGTGCTGGAGCTGGGACCACTGCTTCAACGCGATGGCCCTGAGCTACCGCAACGCGGATCTGGCCTGGGACCAGCTGATGGTGCTGTTCGACCACCAGGACGCCCACGGCGTGCTGCCCGACGCCGTCAGCGCCCCGCAGGTGACGTGGAACTTCTGCAAGCCGCCCGTGCATGGCTGGACGCTCTCGAAGATGGCCCGCGCCCGCGGCCTGCTGACCGACAAGCGCGTCCGGGAGATCTACCCCAAGCTCGCCCGGTGGACCCGCTGGTGGCTGGAGCAGCGCGACTACGACGGCGACGGCCTGCCGGAGTACCACCACGGCAACGACTCGGGCTGGGACAACGGCACGGTCTTCGACGGCGGCTTCCCGGTGGCCGGGGCCGACCTGGCCGGCCTGCTGGTGGTGCAGATGGACGTGCTGGCCGACCTGGCCGAGAGGCTGGGCCGTCCCAAGGACGCCCAGCGCTGGACCCAGCGGTCCGATCGGCTGCTGGCGACGATGCTCGAGCGGCTGTGGGACGGCGAGCGGTTCATCAGCCGAAAGGCCTTCACCGGCGAGGTCTGCGACGCCGGCCAGTGCCTGCTGCCGCACCTGGCCATCGTGGCCGGCAAGCGCCTGCCCAAAGACGTCCGCGAGAAGACCGCCCACACGTTGCGCCCCGACGGGCCCTTCGTCACCGCCAACGGACCGGCCACCGAGAGCCCCGACAGCCCGCTCTACGTGCCCGACGGCTACTGGCGCGGGCCCATCTGGGGCCCCGAGGTCGTCATCGCCTGCGACGGCCTGGCCCGGGCGGGCTTTCGCGACCACGCCCGCCAGATCGCCCGCCGATACTGCGACATGTGCATCCGCGCGGGCCACCTGGCCGAGAATTACAACGCCCAGACGGGCGAGGCCCTCCGCGACCGCGCCTATACCTGGGGCTCCAGCGCCTACCTCGTCCTCGCCCACGAGATGCTCCGTGGCCGGTAGGGCGGGCATCGCCCTCGAGAAGACGTGGAACTCCACGGTGTGGCCCGGCGCCGTCGATGGCGGGCCGTGCCCGCCCTACGCCTACCTCGTCCTCGCCCACGAGATGCTCCGCGGCCGACAGTCTTCGTAGGCCGGGTCGAGCGCAGCGA